>NZ_JAVBIE010000001.1:0-388993 GCF_032821635.1 Corynebacterium nasorum
TAGTTGGTTCGACTTGTGGATCGACTAAAGCTGCACCAACCAGCTAGAATAGGCGGTTAGTGCAGCTTACAACTGGAGGGAATGACGGGAATCGAACCCGCGTCTTCAGCTTGGAAGGCTGAGGTATTAGCCACTATACGACATTCCCACAACGCGCTATCTCAACGCTGGGCCATACTTTAGCGCAACCGCGGCCAAAAAAGAAAATAGGGAACTAGGCTGGCGCCCGAGCCGTTGTTATAAGAGGAACGGACCTATCTATAGAAAGCGATGATCATAGTGGGAATTTTGCTCGTTGCGCTGGCAATTGGTGGAGGCGCCTGGTTTATTTCCTCCCGTAGCTCTCACAAACGTCGGGAAGAACGTGAGGCACAGCAATTGGCCGATGCGCAGGCTGATGCTCGCCGGTGGATTGAACGGCTAGGTGGCCAAGTAATGCAGATTTCTGGCACAGATTCTGCCTCCCAGCAAGCGATGGCTGATGCTTCTGAGCGATTTACTGCAGCTAACGCGGCGATTTCGCGTGCTACTACCGCCAAGCAGGCGAATTTGGCGCGCGAGTCGGCCCTGGAAGGCATGCATTATGTGAATGCCGCGCGCGAAATTATGGGCATGAACCCAGGCCCAGAGCTCCCGCCGCTGGAGGGGCAGCGTGCGGCTGGCAAGGTGACGGAAGAGCGTACGGTCGAAGCGAATGGCCAGGAGATTACGGCCTCACCATATGCTTCTGCGAATACTCCCAACTACTACCCGGGTGGAATCGTGGCAGGGCGTCCGGTTCCGGCAGGTTGGTACTCCCGTCCATGGTGGGCCGATGCGCTGCAAACTGGCGTGTGGATGGTGGGCTACTCCATGATGTTTAATGCCCTATTCTCTGGCATGTCGGGCATTGGCTACTCTGCGGCTGCTGCAGAAAGCGGCGATTGGGGCGGTCCCGATGGTATGGGTGACGCTGGCGACGTTGGTGGCGGCGATGATGGCGGCGGTTTCTTCGATGGTCTAACTGACGGCGACGGTGACGGCTTCTTTGATGGAATGTTTGATTTCGATTTCTAGCTGAAGCACTGTCAAAATCGGCCGCTGGGCTGCGTTTATACCTTTAAGTGGGGGTCCGTTTAGGAGATTTAAAACGGACACGGTACACTGTCTCAGGTATGCAACGCAGCCAAGGTTACTTGGTGGCCTACATACGGGGCGTGGCGCAGTTTGGTAGCGCACCTGCTTTGGGAGCAGGGGGTCGCAGGTTCAAATCCTGTCGCCCCGACGTATGGGGGTCTGGAAATGCCCTAATAAGGATTTCCGGACCCCCTTTAAGTTTATGTACGTAAAACAATGAAGCCAGGGAGATTCACTCGTGAAGACCACCGTAGACAAGCTGAGCGATACCCGCGTTAAGCTCACCGTCAACGTTCCGTTTGCGGAGCTGGACCAGGAAATCGATCAAGCTTACGCGGCAATCGCGCAGCAGGTTTCTATTCCAGGTTTCCGTAAGGGCAAGGCACCGCGCCAGCTTATTGACGCTCGCTTCGGCCGCGGCCCCATCCTGGAGCAGGTCGTCAATGACATGCTGCCTTCCCGTTACGAGCAGGCAGTCAAGGAAAACGATCTGAAGGTTATCGGCCAGCCGGACGTTGATATTTCCAAGATTGAGGATAAAGACTTCGTGGAGTTCACCGCCGAGGTTGATATCCGCCCTGAGTTCGAGGTCCCAGACTTCTCCAAGATCTCCGTTACCGTCCCGGCCCTGAAGGCTGACGAAGAGGACGTCGACAAGGCTCTGGAGGAGTTGGCAGAGCGCTTCGGTGAGCTCAAGGACACCAAGCGCAAGATGAAGACCGGCGACTACGCAATCATCGACATCACCGCTGAGATTGACGGCGAGAAGATTGAGGACGCTTCCACCGAGGGCCTGTCCTACCGCATCGGTGACGATGACCTCATCAAGGGCTTGGACACCGCCCTGCGTGGTATGAAGACCGGTGAGGATAACGAGTTCACTTCCACCATCCAGTCTGGCGAGCACAAGGACGAAGAGGCCACCATCAAGGTTCACGTCCAGCAGTCCAAGGAGCGCAAGCTGCCGGCTATGGACGATGAGTTCGCTCAGATGGCTTCCGAGTTCGACACCATGGATGAACTGCGCGAATCCACCAAGACCCAGGTGGAGGAGACCAAGAAGGCTGAGCAGGCTGCCCAGATTCGCGATGAGGTCCTGAAGTCCGCGCTCTCCGAGGTCAAATTCGAACTGCCGCAGTCCGTAGTGGACGAGCAGGCTCACTCCCAGCTGCACCAGATTCTGGGCCAGCTGGCTCACGATGAGAAGGCACTGGCTCAGCTGCTTGAGGCCCAGGGCACCTCCCGCGAGGAGTTTGATAAGCAGACTCGCGAGCAGGCAGAAGAGTCCGTGCGCACCCAGCTGTTCCTTGACGCTGTAGCAGAGAAGGAAGAGCCGGAAGTTTCCCAGCAGGAGCTGACCGACCACATCCTGTTCACCGCTCAGTCCTACGGTATGGACCCGAACCAGTTCATCCAGCAGCTGCAGTCCAATGGTCAGATTGCTAACCTCTTCTCGGACGTCCGCCGTGGCAAGGCACTGGCTGCCGCTATCTGCCGCACCACCGTTAAGGACGAAGAGGGCAACGACGTGGATGTTGACCAGTACTTCGGTGAAATTGATGAGGAAGAAAACGACGCTACCGACGCGGAGTAATCCTTCCTGCTAAAGCCCAGCCCGATGGCCACAAAGTGGTCGATGGGCTGGGCTTTTTCCATTCGTGGCTGGGAAGGGAAGGAGTAAGAATGTGGGCCAAACGCTGATAGCGAACAGTGCCCACAAGGGCTGCCATATTAAGTAGTGTGGTGGCATTAGAGATTAACCGTCCTCAAGGAGACTTTTCGAATGTCTAAGAAATCTGACCAGCTTCAGATGAACAACCCCTCGGGTTCCGGCCTGAGCTTGGGAGATAGCGTTTATGAGCGCCTCTTGCATGAGCGCATTATCTTTTTGGGCACCCAGGTAGACGATGAGATTGCTAACAAACTGTGCGCACAGATTCTGCTGCTATCTGCAGAGGATCCCACGCGCGATATCTCGCTCTACATCAACTCCCCGGGTGGCTCTGTCACAGCCGGCATGGCCATCTATGACACTATGAAGTACTCGCCGTGCGATATCGCCACTTACGGTATGGGCTTGGCAGCTTCCATGGGCCAGTTCCTGCTTTCCGGCGGTACCAAGGGTAAGCGCTACGCGCTGCCGCACGCTCGCATCATGATGCACCAGCCTTCCGCTGGTGTCGGTGGTACCGCTGCGGATATCGCGATCCAGGCTGAGCAGTTTGCTCAGACTAAGCGGGAGATGGCCGAGCTCATTGCAGAGCACACCGGCCAGACTTTTGAGCAGATCACCAAAGACTCCGATCGTGACCGTTGGATGACCGCACAGCAGGCTAAGGACTACGGCATTGTTGACCACGTCATTGAGTCCGTCAACGGCCCGCTGAGCAACTAGGGAATAAGGAGAAAATCACTATGAATCAGTCCCAGATGCCAAGTTCCCGCTACGTTCTGCCGTCCTTCATTGAGCAGTCCGCACAGGGCACTAAGGAAACCAACCCATACTCCAAGCTTTTTGAAGAACGCATCATCTTCCTGGGGACCCAGGTGGATGATACTTCCGCCAATGACATCATGGCGCAGTTGCTAGTCCTGGAAAGCCAAGACCCGGACCGTGACATCACCATGTACATCAACTCGCCGGGTGGTTCCTTTACCGCGCTGATGGCTATTTATGACACCATGCGCTACGTGCGTCCTGACGTTCAGACCGTGTGCTTGGGCCAGGCTGCTTCCGCGGCAGCGGTGCTCCTAGCTGCGGGGGCGCCGGGCAAGCGCGCAGCGCTGCCAAACTCCCGCGTGCTTATCCACCAACCGGCGACCCAGGGTACCCAAGGCCAGGTTTCTGACTTGGAGATCCAGGCCGCCGAGATTGAGCGCATGCGTAAGCTGATGGAAACCACCCTGTCTGAACACACTGGTCGTACTGCTGAGCAGATCCGCATTGATACTGACCGCGATAAGATTCTGACCGCTCAGGAGGCCGTTGAATACGGCATCATCGATACGGTCTTTGATTACCGCAAGCTCAATGCATAATTTGGAATAACGCTTTCCACGTGGCCCCTGCCATGAAACCGGTACTCCGGTTGCATGGCAGGGGTTTTCTGCTTTTTAAAGCAGGGAAGGGGGTGTCCTGTTGGCTCGCGCTGCACCCGAATGGGGTATCTCTCTTCATACAATTTCTGCAGGTCGTTAGGTGCATTTCTATCGTGCGACACTAAACCTATAATGGTCGATTTGTGATTTAGACCTCTAAGTGGTCATATATTTTTATGGAGAGACACACATTCGACGCAGCGGCTCAGGCCGCTGCGCCCACGCCGCAGAGCGGCGAACGCACATTCTTTGGGCACCCTTGGGGATTGGCCAACCTCTTCGGCGTGGAAATGTGGGAGCGCTTTAGCTTCTATGGCATGCAAGCCCTTGTCTTGCTGTACATGTATTACGCCACTACCGATGGTGGCCTCGGCCTCGACCGAGCGGACGCGACGTCTATCGTGGGAGCCTACGGCGGCTTGGTCTACATGGCCTGCTTGTTGGCTTCTCTTGTTGCTGACCGTGTCTTAGGCGCAGAACGCACACTGTTTTACTCGGCTAGCATGGTGATGCTTGGCCACATTGCTTTGGCGTTTATTCCCGCAATAACTGGTTTGGCCATTGGCCTCGTTCTTATCGCCATCGGCTCCGGCGGTGTTAAGACCACCGCGCAGGTTGTGCTTGGTGCCATGTACAGTCGCGATGATCCGCGCCGCGATGGTGGCTTCTCCATCTTCTATATGGGCGTTAATATCGGCGCTCTCGTTGGTCCACTGCTCACCACGGCCCTGTGGGGCTGGCAGGGTTTCCACTGGGGCTTTGGTATCGCAGCAATCGGCATGGCGCTCGGCCTGATTCAATATTCGCTCATGCGCAAGACCACTATCAAAGACGCGGGGCATGAGGTTCCAAACCCAGCGAGCTTCAAGCAATTGCTTATGGGTGTGTTGGCAGTAGCGGCCATCATTGTGGTTATGGTTGTGGCACTGGCAACCGGCGCTATTCAGGTTGATTGGCTTTCTAATATTGTTACCGCGGTGGCACTTCTGGCTGCAGTTTATCTGTGGGTTCAGATGTATACCTCGAAGTTGGTAACCCGCGAAGAAAAGAACCGCCTGCTGGGCTTTATCCCGATGTTCATTTCCGGTGTTTTGTTCTTTGGTATCTTCCAGCAGCAGTTCACCGTTATGACGATTTACTCGGATGTGCGCTTGGACCGCCACGTATTTGGTTGGGAAATTCCTCCATCACTCGTCCAGTCCATTAATCCAGTCTTCATTGTTATTTTCTCCGCGGTCTTTGCAACGATGTGGACAAAGCTAGGGGATAGGCAGTGGTCCACCCCAGTAAAGTTTGGCGCTGCCAATATCGTCATCGGCATCTCCTTGTTCTTCTTCCTTCCTTTCTCGGGTGCGGAAGCGAACTCCACCCCGATGTATGTCATCATTTTCATTCTCTTCCTTTTCACCATGGCGGAGCTCCTCCTTTCGCCGGTGGGCAATTCTCTAGCTACCAAGGTGGCGCCAGAGGCATTCCCATCCCGCATGATGGCGGTATGGATGATGGCCGTGGCAATGGGCACGTCCCTGGCTGGCTCTTTGGCTAGCTTCTACAACCCAGATGATGCAGGCGCGGAGAATACCTTCTTTATCTCCCTTGGCGTTGTATCTATCGTGTTGGGCGGCATCTTGCTTGTCCTCAGCCGCTGGGTAGTAAAGAAGTTCTCTAGCTTCCGCTAAGGGAAGTTAAAGCACCCCGAAACGGGAGGTATGTCGATTCAACTGCGACATCCCTCCCTTAGTGGTTTTTATCACTCAAGCTAAGCGGTGGGGGTAAAAGAATGTAAGTGTTCTAAGCTGGGCATTTCTATGCCTGTGTAAACCCCAAAAGGCGCGATTCCATGCCGCGGTAGGTTAACTAAAGGTTAACCAAAGAAAACGTTAAAGAAAAGCAATTGTCTATGGTTCGGGGCTGGAGTATTCTGCATTTCGTCCGCGACGCGTGAAGGCGCCGTAGATACGTACCGTGTTCATCTTTTTCTTTCCAAGGGGCCAACGCTGTGACAGCGACTCTGATCATCCTCGGCATTGTGGTGGTTACCGCCCTTGCCTTTGACTTTACGAACGGATTTCATGACACTGCCAACGCGATGGCTACGTCCATTGCCACCGGTGCTTTGAAGCCATTTACTGCGGTGGCAATCTCCGCAGTCCTTAACCTGGTTGGTGCCTTCCTTTCGGTCAATGTTGCTGCGACCGTAGCGAAAGGCATTGTTAACCTCGATTCATATGATTTGTCCGGCGCCGCAGCAGACACTGACGGCCAGGCGCTGCTGATGGTGGTCTTTACTGGCCTTATCGGCGGCATTATTTGGAACCTTTTTACTTGGTTGCTGGGCATGCCATCGAGTTCTTCCCACGCGCTGTTTGGTGGCCTTATTGGTGCCGCCTTCGCCGCCATGGGTACGTCTGGCGTTGAGTGGTCTTCTATCGCTGGCAAGATCGTTATCCCGGCCGTTGCCTCGCCGATTATTGCGGCCCTAGTTTCCGCGTGTGCCACCTTCCTTATCTACTGGGTTACCAACACTATTCCGAATAAGGCTAAGAACGAGCACTTCCGCCATGGCCAGATTGTCACCGCTTGCTTGGTGTCGCTGGCGCACGGTGCTGGCGATGCGCAGAAGACCATGGGCGTTATCTTCTTAGCGCTGGTTGCCTCCGGGCATGCGGTTGCTGACTCCCGCATCCCCACCTGGGTTATCGTCTGTTGTGCCGCAGCAATCGCAGCCGGCACCATGTCCGGTGGCTGGCGCGTTATCCGCACCCTGGGCAAGGGGCTGGTGGAGATTGAGTCCCCGCAAGGTATGGCCGCTGAAGCTACCTCCGCGGCAATCATTTTGACCTCCGCTACCGGTGGTATGGCGCTATCCACCACTCACGTGGCCACCGGTTCCATCTTGGGCACCGGCCTGGGCCGTCGCGGTGCCGAGGTTCGCTGGGGTGTTGCGATGCGTATGGTTTCCGCATGGCTTATCACCCTGCCCTGCGCTGCGTTTGTTGGCTTTGCTACGTGGTGGTTGGCACACGGTGTCTCCTCCTTTACTAACGTGGCAACTGGCGCCATCGTTGACTTTGTCTTGCTGCTGGCCATGGCCGGACTTATCGTCATCCGCTCCCGCATGAACCCAGTGGATGCCTCCAACGTGAACAACGATTGGGATCCAAACTCCGAGTCCGTGGATTCCTCCATGGGAGCTGAGTCCGACCGTCAGGAGCCGGTTGCTGCCGGCGCCGCCCCAGTTGCTGCAACCCAGGCGGAGGACACCTCCGCGCCGTCTACTGCTCAAGAGGAGCGCTAAACCATGACTGCTGCAGAAATCTTCCAGTCTCTTCTCCATGTTGCCGGCCTGGCATTGGTATTTGGCGCTGGCATTCCGCTCCTTTTCTCCCTGGGTATGCGTTGTATGACCGGTGACCCCATTCGTGATGACAACGGTGTTGTCGTAGGGGATACCCCGGCAAGCACTCAGATGAAGGTGCTTGGTTGGACCGTTTACGCAGTGCTAGCCGTAGTTATCCTCGTCGCCATCATGTGGATTGCTCGCGATACGCTGGACCATTACTTCGGCTTCGCGCCGTTCGGTGACCTCTAAGTTATCTCTCCCTTCCTGAGGGGGAAGTCAACCTTCCAAGTGATGCGTGGCACATTCTCTTAAAGTTAACAAAAGGTTAACTTTAAGCGACCTATGGGTTGCCTAACGGGGCTGTGTCACGTATATTCTTCTGTATCAGACAGAGAGAAAGCCACATGGAGGTGTGAGAAATGAACAAGATGCGTTCTTTGATGGACGGCATTGCTGATGCGTTCAAGGGCTCCACCACTGGTACCGGCCTGGACACCATTTCGGAAGCTCCGGTCCGTGCTTTGGTGGCAGAAACCCTGCTTGACGCTGATAAGACTCCTGCTACGACTAAAGACGTAGCAGAAGCGCTAGAAGCCGTCACCGGTCATGCACCGGATGAAGTTGAGATGCTCGACGCAGAACTCTTCCTGCTCGACTTCGACTGGCTGCAGTAAGCAGCTACTGAATGAAATCCCCACGAGGCCCCTTGCCGCATACTGTGCAGCAAGGGGCCTCGTGCTTTGCCGGACTCGGTGGACTTCGGTAAGCGCGGCTAATCGCGCGGCGGCAAGATGGCCTCCGGGGTTTCGGGCAGGAGTTGGCCGCCATCAATAATGAGGGTCTGGCCGGTAATAAAGCCTGCCTCTTCTGAGGCAAGGAAAGCCGCCGCATTGCCGATATCGCGTGGAGTGCCGAGACGATGCAATGGCACCGATCGCGTCATCTGATCGAGATACTCTTGGCCTTGGGCCTTGAGACCGTCAGTGAGGATATTGCCGGGAAGAACACTGTTGATGGTGATGCCATCGCGAGCGACTTCGAGCGCAGCTGAGCGCATAAATCCTTGTTGGGCGGATTTGGAGGCGCCGTAGTGGGCCCAGCCAGGAAAGCCCGTGTGCGAGTCGGTGATGGACGTGGTAATTACGATGCGTCCATAGCGGCGTTCCTGGAGGTAGGGGAGTGCTTCCTGGACCACCTTAAAGGTGCCGTGGGTATTGATGGCAAACATGGCCTCCCACTGCTCATCGGTCATTTCTGCTAATGGGCAATTGGGAAAGACGCCGGCATTGGAACAGACGATGTCGAACCCGCCATGCGTGGCAACAACATGGCGGTACATTTCCTGTACAGAAGTACGGTCGGTGACATCCACATGAATCGCACTGGCACCTAGCTCTTTTGCGGTAGCGGTGGCGTGCTCTAGATTGACATCAGCAATGATGACAGAGGCGCCGGCCTCGCTAAGTGAAGCGGCAATGCCGCGGCCAATGCCGGAAGCACCGCCGGTGACAACGGCTACGCGGTCTGTGAGATCGAACATAATTCTCCTGTTCCTAACGGGGCGGAATGAAGGTCGTTTCACCTTTTAGCTTAGGTCGCAGGAGCAAGGAAAGTCGGGGAAATTCGCCACGCGGAAGGGAATGAATGAAGGGCCTGTCGGGTTGATTTACTAAGGTAGAAATAGATGAAGATTAAGCCGCTCGGAAGGGTAGAATCATCCTTCCATTTATGGATAGCGGTACGAAAAGCGAGTGTGAAAGAACTTAATGGCACGTATGCAAGAAAGCGCTGACCTGCTCAAGTGCTCCTTTTGTGGCAAGAGTCAGAAACAGGTGAAAAAACTCATCGCCGGCGGCGGTGTCTACATCTGTGACGAGTGCATCGAGCTATGCAATGAAATCATCGAAGAGGAACTGGGCCAAGAACAGGCGCAGGAATCCTCCGACGCGGAGGTGCGCCTGCCTCGGCCCTCGCAGATTTCTGCCTTCCTGGATAAATACGTCATTGGCCAAGACAAAGCCAAGCGCGTGCTATCTGTGGCGGTCTACAACCACTACAAGCGCATCAAGGCGGAAGAGTCTGCCGCGTTGGAAGCACGGCGCAAAAAGGCCGAGGGCGATGAGGTGGAGATCTCTAAGTCCAATATCTTGATGTTGGGACCTACTGGTTCCGGAAAGACCTACTTGGCACAGACCTTGGCCCGGCTTCTCGACGTCCCCTTTGCCATCGCCGATGCCACTAGCCTCACCGAGGCCGGCTACGTGGGTGAAGACGTGGAAAATATCCTGTTAAAGCTGCTGCAAGCCGCAGACTTTGATGTGGAGCGTGCCCAGCGCGGCATCATTTACGTCGACGAAGTGGACAAGATTTCCCGCAAGTCCGAGAATCCGTCCATCACCCGCGATGTCTCCGGTGAGGGTGTTCAGCAGGCCTTGCTGAAGATCCTGGAAGGTACCGTGGCGGCCATTCCACCGCAGGGTGGGCGCAAGCACCCGAATCAGGAGTTCATCCAGCTAGACACCTCGAATATCTTGTTCATCGTTGCCGGCGCATTCGCTGGGCTCGACCAGGTTATTGCGGATCGAGTGGGCAAAAAGGGCGTGGGCTTTGGCGCCAACTTGGATACCAAGGATGAGCGCGAAAAGGTCGACCTCTTTTCCCAGGTACGCCCTGAGGACCTTGTGAAGTTTGGCCTGATTCCAGAATTCATCGGGCGCCTGCCCGTCGTGGCCACGGTGGATAACTTGGACCGTGAATCCTTGGTCAAAGTGCTTACCGAGCCAAAGAACTCCTTGGTCAAGCAGTACAGTCGCCTATTTGAGATGGATGACTGCGAATTGGAATTCGAGCCGGCGGCGTTGGATGCCATCGCAGAGCTTGCCTTGGAGCGTAAGACAGGTGCACGTGGCCTGCGCGCCATCATGGAAGAGCTGCTGGTGCCAGTTATGTATGATCTGCCGGACCGCGAGGATATCGCCGCGGTACATATCACCCCAGAGTGCGTGACAGAGGGCGCGGAGCCGCAGTTTAGCTATAAGGACGAGGCGAAGGAATCTGCCTAAGCGCCTGCCGGCGCGACTACTCCTCGCTGTAAATATCCTGTGGTGAGGCCTCGTCTCCCTCTTTCGTATCGAACGAGGAGGAGGTGAGGTAGGATTCGTGGCCCGAGTCTGGAATATTGGCGGTCAAAAACGCCAGCACAGCATCGACGGTAAGCCTATGCATACCGTCGATATTTTCTTGGGTATTGAAGTTCACGCCCAGCATGTTTTCCACCATCACCTGGTTGGTTACGCGGTAGACGGTCAACGAGGAAATCAGGGTGAAAATGTCATTGGCGGAGATCCCCGGGCGGAAAGCGCCGGCGTCTTGGCCTAGGAGGAGTAGGCGGTCGAGGTGGAGGGCGACCCCGGCGACGTCGGCAATAGCTTGCTGAGCTGGGTCCACAATCTGCTGATTGCTCTCCCATACCAGCATGCGAATAGCATCCGGGTTGGCCACGCGTTCGCGGAAGAGCCAATCCACCAACTTGCGCACGCCCTCGACCGGAACCGCGGTATCGATTTCCAGAGCGTCCTGCGGCGGGTTAAGGCGCTGCGCGGCCGTGCTGAGTGCACGTAGGTACAAGCCCTTTTTATCGCCAAAGTGGTAGTGGATCATGCGCTTGGACATGCCCGATTCTTGGGCGATGGTCTCCAGCTTGGTTTCTGCGAAACCACTGCGGGAAAAGTGCTTGATCGCTACGTCCACCACGGAGTCAATGCTGACGGATTCCGCGTGGGCAGCGTGAGGAGAATCCGCCTGGCCTGCAGCCTGCAGTGCATCAGTATTCTCAGTGCTCATGGCGTAAGTCCTTAATCCTTGCGGCGCAGCGGTGGCGCGGTCAACTGATATCTAATAGTGCGGGAGTAGATAGGCCCCATGCAATCTGTGTGCGTGGCGTGGGGGAGAGCCCCGCTTTTCCTTTTCCCATCATGCCCGATTAGACACCCGTTGCGGGAGCTTCTTACCCATTGGGGGCGTTAATTTGGAGGTAAATGGGGGTAATTTAGCGCAACCTCAGCGAATATCCCCTCCAAAAGAGGGGGCCAGATTCACAGCGCGAGAGGCGGCGGTGGGGCTAAGCTCGGGGATGGGTACATTCCGTGGCGGTGCGAGCAGCTTGGCTCGCGTGTGCCGCCCTTGACGCAGCCATTGAGGAGGCTTTTAACCATGACTCAGCCCGTCAAAATCACTGTCACCGGTGCCGCCGGCAATATTGCTTATTCGCTGCTGTGGCGCATCGCTGCCGGCGATGTTTATGGCAAGGACACCCCGGTAGATCTAGCGCTGCTGGAAATCCCCGCTGCGGTGGGCAAGGCCCAGGGCGTGGCCATGGAGCTCAATGACTCCGCCCTGCCGTTGGTCAACTCGATTACGGTAACTGATGACCTAAAGGAGGCCTTTGAAAACACCTCTGCTGCCTTCCTCGTAGGCGCGCGCCCGCGCAGCAAGGGTATGGAGCGTGCGGATCTGCTGGAAGCCAATGGTGCCATCTTCACCAAGCAAGGCAAGGCCATCAATGACTATGCCGCGCGCGATGTCCGCGTGCTTGTGGTGGGCAACCCAGCAAATACCAATGCTCTCATCGCTGCGAAAAATGCCCCGGATGTGGACGATTCTCAGTTCAATGCTCTTATGCGCTTGGACCACAACCGCACCTTGAGCCAGCTAGCGCTGAAAAGCGGCAAGTCCACCACAGATTTCACCAAGGTGGCAGTCTGGGGCAATCACTCCGCAAGCCAGTTCCCAGACATCACCTTTTCCAATGCCGAGGTGGACCAGGATTGGTACCGCGAAGAGATGATCCCCAAGGTAGCGAATCGCGGTGCCGAGATTATTGAGGTGCGTGGCAGCTCCTCGGCCGCATCGGCGGCGTCGGCAGCTGTGGACCACATGCATGACTGGATTCATGGCACTGAGGATTGGCGCACCGCGGCGGTGCCCTCGGACGGTTCCTACGGCGTCGACAAGGGCCTTATCTGTGGATTCCCCACCATCTGCCGTGATGGAAAATGGGAGATCGTGCAGGGGCTGGAGCTTAGCGAGTTCCAAAAAGAGCGCATTGCAGCGTCTGTGGCCGAGCTGCGTGAGGAGCGCGAAGCCGTAGCAGACCTGCTCTAAAACCCACTAGGTGCGCACCACATACTCGGTGTGCACCCTGCCTAGATGAGCCGGTTGACGTGCAAGGTAGAATCGGCCAGGTGACTGAGCAAAATAATGAGCAATTAGTTGGTACCAACCGCGCTGATGCGCTGCCTAAGTCTTGGGAGCCGCAGGCCGTAGAAAAGGACCTCTATGAGGGCTGGGTAGAAAAGGGCTACTTCACCCCGGATGCCCATTCGGAGGCCGAGCCTTATTCCATCGTGCTGCCGCCGCCGAATGTGACCGGTCAGCTGCATATGGGCCACGCTTTGGACCACACGCTGATTGATTCCATTATCCGCCGCAAGCGTATGCAAGGCTACGCCACGCTGTGGTTGCCAGGAGCCGACCACGCTGGCATTGCTACCCAGACCAAGGTCGAAGCCAAACTCAAGGAAACCGAGGGCAAAAAGCGCTGGGACTACGAGCGCGAAGAGTTCATTGACAAGGTCTGGGAGTGGAAAGAACAGTACGGTGGCACCATCCAGAACCAGATGCGTGCCATTGGTGACTCCGTAGATTGGTCTCGCGAGCGTTTCACCTTGGACGATGGCCTCTCGCGCGCCGTGCAGACCATTTTTAAGAACCTTTATGATGAGGGCATGATTTACCAGGCTAACCGTCTGGTCAACTGGTCGCCGGTGCTGGAGACCGCCGTCTCTGATATCGAGGTTGTCTACAAGGACGTCGAGGGCGAGCTGGTTTCCATTCGCTATGGCTCGCTTAATGATGATGAACCGCACCTCATCGTGGCCACCACCCGTGTAGAGACCATGCTGGGTGACGTTGCCATTGCCGTTCACCCAGACGATGAGCGCTATGCCGATCTTGTGGGCAAGGAGCTGCCGCACCCATTCCGCGATGACCTCAAGCTCAAGATCATCGCTGACGATTACGTCGATATGGAGTTTGGTACCGGCGCGGTGAAAATCACCCCGGCACACGATCCGAATGACTACGCGATGGGCACCCGCCACAACTTGGACATGCCTACCGTCATGGATACCACTGGCCACATTGCCAATACTGGCACCCGCTTCGACGGCCTGACCCGCGAAGAAGCCCGTGTGGAAATCCGCGAGGCGCTGCGTGAGCAGGGCCGTATTGTCAAGGAAATCCGTCCTTATGTTCACTCCGTGGGACACTCCGAGCGCTCTGGGGAACCCATCGAGCCGCGCCTGTCCCTGCAGTGGTTCGTAGACGTATCAAAGATGGCCAAGGACTCTGGTGCTGCTGTGCGGGAGGGAGATACCACCTTACATCCGCAGTCGCTGGAGCCGCGCTACTTTGAGTGGGTCGATAATATGCACGATTGGTGTATCTCTCGGCAGCTGTGGTGGGGTCACCGCATCCCTATTTGGTACGGGCCGGAAGGCGAAGATGGCCAGCGAGACATCGTCTGCGTCGGCCCCGATGAAGAGCCCCCAGCAGGCTACGAGCAGGATCCTGATGTGCTGGATACGTGGTTCTCCTCCGCGCTGTGGCCATTTTCCACCCTCGGCTGGCCGGACAAGACCCCGGATCTGGAGAAGTTCTATCCTACCAACGTGCTGGTCACCGCCTATGACATTTTGTTCTTCTGGGTAGCCCGCATGATGATGTTCGGTACTTTCGCTGGCGCTCATACCCCAGAGCTTTTGGGGGAGGGCACCGATGGTCGACCGCAGGTTCCATTTAAGGATCTTTACCTGCACGGCTTGGTTCGCGATGAGCAGGGCCGCAAGATGTCTAAGTCTTTGGGCAACGGCATTGACCCGATGGATTGGGTGCGTGACTACGGCGCAGACGCCCTGCGCTTTACCCTTGCTCGCGGTGCCAACCCGGGTGTGGACCTGCCTTTGGGCTCTGATGCTGCAGCGGCCGCCCGTAACTTCGCCACCAAGCTTTTCAACGCCACCAAGTTTGCCCTCATGAATGGCGCCGGCGTAGCAACGTTGCCCAACCGCGACGAGCTTAGCGACGCCGACCGGTGGATCCTCGACCGCGCCGAAGAGGTCCGCGCCAAGGTGGATGCATACCTGGATGATTACCAGTTCGCTAAAGCAAACGAGCTGCTCTACCACTTCACTTGGGACGAGCTGTGTGACTGGTACCTGGAGATTGCAAAGACCCAGATCCCGCGGGATGGTGTCAGTGAACAGGGCCGCAATACCCAGATTGTCCTGGGACGCGTCCTAGACGTTGTCCTGCGCCTGCTGCACCCAACCATGCCTTTCGTGACCGAGGTGCTTTGGAAGGCTTTGACCGGCGGCGAGTCTATCGTCGTGGCACCGTGGCCCACCGTTGCCGATACCAATGGTGGCGCTACCAAGGATGAGGTGGCCGCCCGTCGCATTGCAGACGCGGATAAGCTCATTACCGAGCTGCGCCGCTTCCGCTCTGACCAGGGGGTCAAGCCTTCTCAGAAGGTCCCGGGCCGCCTCGACTTTGCCGCTGCTGACTTGTCGAACCAGGAAGAGCTGGTGCGCAACCTGGCTAATACCACCGCTCCGGCCGAAGACTTCGATCCTTCCGCCTCCATTGAGGTACGCCTTTCCCAGGCCACCGTGGAGGTCACCCTAGATACCCACGGCGCTGTAGACGTGGAGGCTGAGCGCAAGCGCCTAGAGAAGGACTTGGCCAAAGCCAATAAGGAATTGGAGCAAACCGGCAAGAAGCTTGGCAATGAGAACTTCCTGTCCAAGGCGCCGGAAGTAGTGGTTAATAAAATTAAGCAGCGCCAGCAGATCGCTCGCGAAGAGGTTGAACGCATTACCAGCCGTTTGGAAGGCCTGAAGTAGTGGCGGAAAAGGACAAGGGCACAGAGGATTTTGAGATCGTCGATGCCCTCAAAGAAGGAACCGACGGCGGTCCGGTGGAAATCACCGAGTCCGGCCTGACGCTCAATCTGGGCATGGGCGGCGAGGATGAGTACAACGAGGCCGCCCCACAGGAGGTTTCCGCCGCGGAGCTACGCGCCCTCGCGGAGGTTGAAGAAGAACTCAATGAGCGGTGGCCCGAAACCAAGATTGAGCCTTCCCTCAATCGCATCGAGCTGCTTATGGATCTGCTCGGTCACCCGGAGCGTTCTTTCGATGTCATCCACATCGCTGGCACCAATGGTAAGTCCTCTACCGCACGCATGGTTGATTCGCTCCTGCGTGCCTTCCACCGCCGAGTGGGCTTGGTAACTAGCCCACACCTGCAGCGCGTTACTGAGCGCATCGGCATCGATGGCCAGCCCATTCACCCGCGCGATTATGTGCGTATTTGGCACGAGATCAAGCCGTTTGTGGAAATGGTCGATGCCCAATCGGACGTGCCTATGTCTAAGTTCGAGGTCCTTGTCGGCCTGTCCTATGCTGCGTTTGCCGACGCCCCCGTAGATGTCGCTGTCGTCGAAGTCGGACTCGGCGGACGTTGGGACGCCACCAATGTGGTCACTGCAGACGTCTCCGTCATCACCCCAGTGGGCATGGACCATACGGATTATTTGGGCGATACGATCACCGAAATCGCAGGTGAAAAAGCTGGCATTATTAAGCCGCGCGAGGATGCCGATGATCCGTTGACCCCGAATGAAAATATTGTGGTTATCGCGGAGCAGGACCCAGAAGCCATGCGCGTCATCTTGCAGCAGGCCGTCGATGTCGAGGCGGGCGTGGCCCGCTCCGGTTCCGAATTTGCGGCCCTCGAATCCCGCATTGCCGTTGGCGGCCAGCAGGTGAATATCCAAGGCCTCGGCGGCCTGTATGAGGACATTTTCCTTCCCCTCCATGGCGAGCACCAAGCCAAGAATGCTGCCGTGGCCCTTGCAGCGGTGGAGGCCTTCTTTGGGGCTTCGGCCGGCCACCCATTGGACGTTGCTACCGTGCGCAATGGCTTCGCCCAGACGATTTCGCCCGGCCGCCTCGAGCGCGTACGTACCTCGCCCACGACGTTTATTGATGCCGCGCATAACCCGCATGGGGCCAAGGCTTTAGGCGCAGCGTTGGACCGCGATTTCGACTTCGCCCGCCTCATCGGTGTGTTGTCCATCTTTGCGGATAAGGACGCAACTGGCATTCTCACCGCGTTGGAGCCGTATCTGACCGAGGTAGTCATTACCCAAAACTCCTCGCCGCGGGCTCTCGACGCTTATGAATTGGCCGAGACTGCTCGCGATATTTACGGCGAGGAACGCGTCCACGTTGCCGAGGATCTTCCCGGCGCTTATGCCCAAGCCGTTGAACTTGCTGAAGACGCGGAGGTGCAATCCGGCTCCGGCATTATCATCACCGGCTCGGTCGTCACTGCCGGTGACGCCCGCGCGATGTTTGGAAAGGAACCTGCATGAGCCGCGACAATCACCACCCAGGCGGAGAGCGCCAACCCCGCCCGCCCCGCAGCAGCCGTGCCCGCGGCCGCGAGGAACATATCCCTGAAAGCGAGATCGGACCCCTAGGCATGGGCCAAGCCCCAGTCAAGGACCCACTTAAAAGCTTCAACGGGATGGTCATTGCCAGCTCCCTGACCATGGAGGCGCTCGCCCTATCCTTCGCACTGCCGATGCTGTACAAGCTGTATGACGGCACCCTGTGGACGCCTTTTAACTATTGCTTTGTCCTTGCCGCCATTGTCTTTCACCTAGTGATGATCGCGTTCATGAATAAGAAGTGGGCGCTAACCGTCATCGTGTGGGTGCAGCTGCTGTGCGTCATCTTGGGCTTTATGGTCCACTGGGCCGTAGCCGCCATCTTCATCATCTTCGGCTTGGAGTGGCTCCTGGCCGTTTACCTGCGCAGTAACCTCATCGCCCGCATGAAGCGTGGCTACCTCACCACGCAGCACCTCAACGAGAAATAGCACGGTAGCCTTGACGGCCTTCGGCGAGTGGCCAAGACGCGATAGACTGGCGGCCATGCGCACTCTCTATCTCGTCCTTGCCGCACTCGCTTGTGTTGCCGCGGTGGTAGCCCGTGCCGCTACGGGAACGCCGTGGCTACCGCTAGTCGCCCTCATTATTGGCGGCGTTTTTCTGGTTTTGGCCCTGCGGAGCAACTTCGAACCGGCCAAAGAAGCCACCTTCGAGGATTTGGATAAGGAACAGCGAGCGGAGCTGCAACGCCTGTTGGCTAATGGACAGTTTGGCGCCGCAGTAGGCCAGGTACGCCTGTGGTTCAGGGGGACTTCGCAGGGGCGCGCCGAAGAGATAGTTAAACAACTCGCATAGCCCTGGACCCCACACTTTTACCCCAAAGGAATACCCCAGCGCGCGACGCAGTCGGGTGGTTTCGGTACAGTGTGGGGCATGACTGAACGTACACTGATTCTCATCAAGCCGGACGGCGTAAAGAACGGCCACGTAGGCGAAATCATCTCCCGAATCGAGCGCAAGGGCCTGAAGCTGGCCGAACTCGATCTGCGCGTTGCTGACCGCGAGACCGCGGAGAAGCACTACGAGGAGCACAAGGATAAGCCATTCTTCGGTGACCTCGTCGAGTTCATCACCTCCGCACCGCTTATCGCTGGTGTTGTCGAGGGCGAGCGTGCCATCGAGGCATGGCGTCAGCTGGCCGGTGGCACCGACCCAGTTTCCAAGGCCACCCCGGGCACCATCCGCGGCGACTTCGCTCTGACCGTTGGCGAGAACATCGTGCACGGCTCTGACTCCCCAGAGTCCGCAGAGCGCGAAATCGCTATCTGGTTCCCGAACCTTTAAAGCCTTTATAGCGTTTCGTACGCACTTAAGCCCGAGCCACCGGCTCGGGCTTTATTCATAGCGTCACCTGGTCCCTCGTTATATGGGCAGCGAGCAGGAGCACAACACGCCTACACTGGTGCGGCTAAGAACTATTTTCAACAAGACGTAGGGAGGCGCATATGCGCGGCTACGCGGTCGTAGACATTGAGACCACCGGATTTTCCTATAAGCACGGGCACCGCATCGTTGAAATTGGCGTCGTGGAGCTATCGCCGGAAGGAGCAGTGCAGGATTCCTGGGAAACGCTCATTAACCCGCAACGCCATATCGCGGCCACGGAAATTCATGGCATTTCCGCCTCTGATGTTCTAGGCGCGCCCACCTTTGCGCAAGTAGCGGACAAGCTGGCTAATTCTCTCGAAGACCGCATATTCGTTGCTCACAATGCGGGATTCGATCGGACCTTTATTCAGTCCGAGCTGCTGGCTTGTCGCGCCTGTTCTGAAGAGGCGTTGCCGGCGATCGATACGGCCGTATTGGCACGCAGGTATCTTGGTCTTCCCAAGGTGAAGCTGGGGGATTGCTGCGCCCATCTGGGAATTCATAATGAGTTGGCACACTCCGCATTGGCGGATGCGATGGCCACGGCGCAACTATTCCAGCATTTCCTGGCCAATACCCCGGCAGCCCAAGAGAACTATATGAGTGAGCGCTTGGCTGAGCAACAGCTGTATCGCAGCCTGGCACCCCACCCGGGTTGGGTGGAGCCGGCACTTCTCAGCCGCGCAGCTGCGGAATCCGCCAAGCAAGCGGCACAGTACGGCGGCTGGTTCGCCGGGCTCGTCGCACAACGTGAGACGCCATCGAATACGGCTGCGGAAGACTATTTCAAGCTTCTCGATGCCGCCTTGCTCGACCGCCGCCTCTCCGCCACCGAGCAAACCCAATTGCTGGCCTTTGCTCAAGCACATGGGCTCGATGAACATGGTCTGCGCGAGCTGCATGAAGCCTATATCACGCTGCTGATTGAAGAAGCCTGGGCTGATGGTGTTGTCACGGCTGAGGAACGCGACATCCTGGCTTCTGTCGGCCGCGCCTTGGGGATCCCGGCTTCTGATATCGAGGCTGCCGTAGACCCCGACACCGCTCCACAGGCAGAAGGTCGGCATGGTGCCCCTAGTGAAGAGGCGCCGCAAGGTTCTGAAAAGGCCGGCAGTATTGGCGGACTCGCCAGCATGGGCGGCATTGTGGTGAGCGCTGGCGAGCGAGTAACCATTACCGGAGCTAAGGCCTACTCGACTGCGGAATGGGAAGAGTATTTTGCCGCGCACGGCGTGGAGATTGGCGGCCTAGCCAAAAAGACCAAGGTGCTCATCGCCGGTGACCCGGACTCGCAATCGGGCAAAGCCAAGAAAGCGAAGCAGTATGGCATTCCCATCGTTGCGGAAGACGTCGCCCGTGAGGTCATTCACTTCGCAGACTAGGACTGGAGCTCTCCTAATCGAAGGAGAGTAATTGGCGCAGCGTGCTGAAGGCTTCCCTTTGTACTCGATGGGTAACGGTCCGGCCCGATTGCTGCTTGATTAAAAGGCCGGATTCCCTCAACTTGCCGAGGTGATGGGATACCGTCGGCTGGCTAAGGCCGGAAAGCGCGGTCAACTCCGTCACACTCATCGGGCCGCAGCCCTCATCGCACAAAATGGATAATAGGCGCAGGCGGGCTGGGTCAGCAAGGACTTTAAATTGCTGGGAAAAGTACAAAGAATCGCTCTGGCTGAGCGGGCCACTGCTCAGTGAGCAGCACTGCCCGTCGGGGGTGTTATCAGCATTGCTAGGGGAGGAGTCCATGCACACAGTATAAGGAGGCTGCTTCATAAGGAGGCTGCTTCCTACTCCGTTATATTGACGAGTATCAATATGGGTGATTAAAGTACTGCCTTGAAATGTGAATTCCTCGTCGCACAAGGAGAGCTATGGCCATTCCGCAAAGCCCAAAATTGTCATTTCTCGATAGATTCCTGCCCGTCTGGATCATCATGGCCATGGCTGTGGGGCTATTGATCGGCCACTTCCTGCCAGGTATTGGAGAAGCACTATCTGCCCTAGAGGTAGGCGGTATTTCTCTTCCGATTGCACTGGGTCTGCTAGTCATGATGTATCCGCCCCTGGCTAAGGTCCGCTACGAAAAGACCCGAGACATTGCTGCCGACGGCCGATTGATGGTGGTATCGATTGTGTTGAACTGGCTGGTGGGGCCTGCATTGATGTTCACCCTGGCGTGGATATTTCTTGCCGACCAGCCCGAGCTGCGAACCGGCCTGATTATTGTTGGGTTAGCCCGCTGTATCGCAATGGTCCTGGTGTGGTCCGATCTCTCCTGCGCCGACCGCGAGGCCACCGCTGTTCTCGTGGCTATTAATTCCGTTTTCCAAGTAGCTATGTTTGGCGTTATGGGCTGGTTTTACCTGCAGGTTCTTCCTGGTTGGCTAGGCCTGGATACCACCTCTGCTGATTTTTCTTTCTGGTCCATCGTCACGGCGGTTCTCGTATTTTTGGGAGTGCCACTGCTGCTTGGTGTCCTCTCACGGGTCTGGGGGGAGAAAGCCAAAGGCCGCGAATGGTTTGAAAACCGCTTCCTTCCGGCAGTATCTCCCTTGGCGATGATCGGCTTGCTATATACCATTGTGTTGCTATTCTCCCTCCAGGGAGAACAGTTGGTAGCGCAGCCCACGGCGGTGATCAAGGTTGCGATTCCGTTGGTCATTTACTTCGTTGGAATGTTTTTCCTAGCTTTGGGTGTGGCAAAGGTCGTGGGAATGAACTACGCGCAATCCGCTTCCGTTGCGTTTACCGCAGCTGGTAATAATTTCGAACTAGCCATCGCGGTTTCCATTGGCACTTTTGGAGCGGCGTCTGCACAGGCGCTCGCCGGCACCATCGGACCTCTCATTGAGATTCCCGTGCTCGTGGGACTCGTGTACGTCATGCTCTGGATAGGGCCGAAGCTATTTCCAGGAGACGAAAGCTTGCCGCGTTAACGCTTGCCCAATTGGTAGAGGCAACGAACCCCGGTCGGTGTGACGGTGTTTTTCCAGTCCTTGGGCGCAGAGCGCAGGGCGATGCGGTCAAGTTTCACTAGGCCCGCCTGTGCCAATTCATCAAGATGCTCACATACTAGGTCTAGATCGACCTGCATGAATCTGGACAGGGCCCTTGCGGAGACCGTATTTCCTTGCACCGCGCCGGCGGCTATGAGGGCGGTGAGGGTGTCCACGTGGGCGTCGGCAAGCTCTAGGCGATCCTCGGTTACTCCTTCAAGCGGATCCTTTTCCAGGATCTTGTTAATGCGCCGCCGGCCAATCCGAAAGGATTGAGAAAACATTGCCCACAGCCCCAAAGGCAAGCCGCACGCCCACCACGCCCCTGACAGGACACCGGCAATGGGCGGGGCAAGTTCTACCTCCGGCACCAGCCCGGCTGCACTTAGTGGGGCCATGGCCAGCGGCGCGGCGATGGGGATAAGCGGGGCGATATAGGCAATGGTGGGATAGTCGCCCTCGCGATACTCCTCCCGCGCGGCGTTGATGCCGCGTGGGTAGTTGCGGATGAGGTGCACTAACCCCAGCACCGCACAGATGGCAAAAATACCGGCTCCTACCAGCATATAATCCACGCCGGTGTTGGCGAATCCAATGGCAAAGCCGGCCGGTACGCCGAAGTAAAGCGCCGAGCGTGCGGGAATTTCATTGCGCTGCCGATACTGCGCCAGCTCGCGGGCGGGGATTCGTGCTAGTTCTGCCACCCTGTCAACATAACACCGCCTGCCAGCCTGGCTGCGTTTCTGTGACACAATGGTAATTAGCGCGTACGAGACGCGTAATAACTTAATACCCACAAACTTTTATAGCGCGCTAAATGCCTCGCGCGGCGGCGGTACAGTCCATGGCTGTGCCTGCGCCCGAGGTAGCGCCTGAAACAGACGATGTACAGGAGTAAGCCCGAACATGGTGGCACAGAACTCTCAAGAAACAACTGAAAACCTTAAGGCGGCGGCGTCTTTGGCCCAGAACTTGGATCGTGGCCAGCTCAAAGACAAGGTCCGCGTTTATGCCCTTGCCAAGCAGCTGGGGCTTGCCTCGCGCGATCTGGTGGCGCAGCTGAAAGAGATGGGGCTAAAAAAGAGCGCGCAAAGCTCCCTTACCCGTGAGGAAGCAGGCCAGGTGCTCGATGCTGTGGCTAAAGCCGCGGCGCTTGGCGATGCCTCCTCTGGCGATACCAGCGAAGCCTCCACCGCCGCACCGGACACGGAGTCCGCAGACAATGCTGCTGTACCGCAGGAAGATAATTCAGGCAAGCAACCTGAGAAGAAGCCGGCGAAGAAGCGCGCCAAGCGCGCACGCAAGGCCACTCGCAAATCCGCAGCCCCAGTGTCCGAAGAGTCGGCCGAGACCGACGCAGCGGGGGAGCAGCCCACAGAAGACGAAGAACGCCTACGCCACCGCGTGCGCAAGAACGTGGATAATGAGATCTCCCAAATCGAAGACAAGGTAGAAGCGTCACTCGCCAAGGCCGCAGCCGATACCGGCTCAGCTGCCGAAGACGCCGCAGCGGCGGAATCCGCGGATGAGGTGGAAGAAGCGCCGGCGAGTGCACTCGATACCGGCACAGTTGATGCGGCGAAGCTGCACGAAGCGCTTGCGGAGGCCGGCGAGGATTTCGAGGATGACTACTACGCCCCGCACATTGTCCCGCGCGCTGAATCTGAGGAAGAATCCGGGCACTATGACTTTGCGCCGATCTTCATGGCCCCACAGCAAGATGATGCAGCGGCCTTCGCACTAGTTGCAGACGCTGCGGAGGAAGATTTCTCCGGCGATGACTCCGAAAGCGACGATGCTGCCGAGGAAGTGAGTGAGCAGCCGGACTCCGGCCGTGGTTCTGGTAAATCCGAGGCTCGTCGTCGAGGTCGCCGCGGCGCCTCCCGCGGACGCGGCGCTAGCTCGAACCGTGAGGATCAGGCTACCGAGCCCGAATACATTGACGAACCGAAGGCCATCCGTGGCTCCACGCGCATCGAGGCCCAAAAGCGCCGCCGCGCGGAACTGCGCGCAAAGGGCCGCACCCGCCAGCACATTGTTTCCCAGGCAGAGTTTCTTGCCCGCCGCGAAGCCGTGGAGCGCACCATGGTGGTGCGCGATAAGGAGCGCGAGGATGGTGCCGGAATCATCACGCAGGTGGGCGTGCTAGAAGATGACCTGCTGGTCGAGCACTTCGTTACCACCGAGTCCCAGGCTTCGCTGATTGGCAATATTTACCTTGGACGCGTCCAAAACGTCCTGCCGTCGATGGAGGCGGCCTTCGTAGATATCGGACAGGGCCGAAATGGCGTGCTCTACGCCGGTGAAATCGATTGGCGCAAGACCAAGCTGCATGGGCGCGCCCGCAAGGTAGAAAATGCTCTGAAGTCCGGCGATCAGGTATTGGTTCAGGTGGCCAAGGACCCAATTGGTCACAAGGGCGCGCGCCTGACCACCCAGATTTCCCTTGCCGGCCGCTACCTGGTCTATGTGCCAGGCGGCCGCAGCGCGGGCATTTCCCGCAAGTTGCCCGCCCCAGAGCGCAAGCGCTTGAAGGATATCCTGGGCCGCGTGGTGCCGGGCGATGGGGGAGCGATTATCCGCACCGCTGCCGAAAATGTCTCGGAAGAGGCGATCGCTACCGACGTCAACCGCCTGCACAGCCGGTGGGAGGACATCATCGCCCACGCCAAGAAAGAAAAGTCCTCCAAGGGCGCCAAGCCGGTGACCATGTACGAAGAGCCAAATATGCTCATCAAGGTGGTCCGCGATCTCTTCAACGAAGACTTCACCGAGCTCATCGTTGATGGCAAGCGTTCGTTCAATACCGTCCGCGCCTACGTCGATTCCATGGCGCCGGACCTTGCGGATCGCGTGGTGCGCTTTCGCGCCAAGGACCACGGCGGGCAGGATGCCTTCGAGGTCCACCGCATTGACGAGCAGCTGCATAAGGCCCTCTCGCGCAAGGTATGGCTGCCATCCGGCGGCACGCTGGTCATTGACCGCACCGAAGCCATGACCGTCATCGACGTCAATACCGGCAAGTTCACCGGTTCTGGTGGCAACCTAGAGGAAACGGTAACCCGCAATAACCTCGAGGCAGCCGAAGAAATCGTGCGCCAGATGCGCCTGCGCGATTTGGGCGGCATGATTGTGGTGGACTTTATCGATATGGTCCTGCCAGAAAACCAGGACTTGGTCCTGCGCCGCTTGAAGGAGGCCTTGGGCCGTGACCGCACCCGCCACCAGGTTTCTGAGGTTACCTCTCTGGGCTTGGTGCAGATGACCCGTAAGCGCCTGGGCACCGGGCTGGTGGAGACCTTCTCTACCGAGTGCGAGTGCTGCCATGGCCGCGGGATCATTATTCACCAGTACCCGGTGGACGAGGCTGAGGACGATTCGCGCGCGAAGCACTCTGGGCGCAAGTCCAAGTCGCACAAAAAGCAGACTCATGATCCGCAGCAGCACCCGGCTGCGGTGGCGATGCATAAGCACGAGCTTGATGACGCCCCTGAAAGCGATTCCAAGCCCAAACGCTTTAAGAAGACCCAGGCGCCGGTCTACGGCATCGAGAGCGAAGACGCCGCACGGGAATCCGCAAAGACGTCGCTGGAGGATCTCGTAGCTAACGTCGTTGTGGATGAGCGCGGTGCGGACGAGCCGCACGCTGATCAGAACACGCACAGCGGAGACCGAGACAGCGCTAAGGAGCGCGGACGCGGCCGTGGCCGCCGTCGGGCTCGCAAGCACACCCAGACTGAAGTATCCGATATCGAGGCCATCGCATACGCTGCGGCGGATAATGCTGCGGAAAGCGACGAGGTACAGGAATTTAATTCCTACGTCCCCGATGCGGATACGGACGCGGACTCGGGTGCCATCGCTAAGGCCCACCCAGATGCTGGGGCGGGCCCCAAACGTGGCAAGAAGCCGCGCCGGGCGACGCGCCGCGCTAAGGCCACACGCGCTGGCGCAGGCAGCGGGCAGAAAGCCCCGGAGTCTGCAGCAGGCAAGACCTATGAGGAAGCCGTAGCTGAGTTTGAAGTTTCCCCGCGCCGCAAGCGCCGCACACGCGGCAATTCGCGTTCTGATAGGCGTCCACAGCCGCAGGAATTCGCAGTTGCCGGTGAACAGGAGTCTGCCGTACCCAAGGCCGATCACGCGGTACCCGCATCCGATGGCGGTAACGCAAGCGAGGCCGCAGCACAACAGGGGCAGAAGGACTCGCGCGGGGAGCGAAAGGGCCGCCGGCGTGGTCGCCGTCGCACGGTGCGCACTCAACAAGCCCAAAGCCGTGTTTCCTCGCGCCTGCCACACGAGGTAAAGGAGAAGACGCAGGAGCACGAGCAGGCGGGCGGCCCGGCCGAGCAGCGTCATGAAAAGGCCGTTGGCACCACACGTGCGGGGCGCACCGGTGGCAAGGGCCGCGGGCGTCGCCGTGCCGTGCGTCAGGCTTCCCCTAAGAAAGCCGTAGCAGAGAACCCGAAGGCAACGAAGGCCGAGTCGGGCCGTTCTACGCGACAGGAAGGCTCGCCGGAGCGCACCGGTTCTGGGAACCGGGCGGGCTCGAGCGATTCCAAGGTCTTGCGCCGTGGCAAGAAGAGGGCGGTGCGCAAGAAGAGGACGTCGGCAAGAGCGAGGGCCCCAAAAGCACAGGATAACGACGAGCAGAAGCAGCCTGCGGCGAGCGGAGTCCACCCAGAAAAAGCCTCAGCTAAATCTGGGCGCGGGCGGCGCCGCGTAGCACGGCGAAGCAAGTCTTAGGGCTACGCCACGCGGGCACGAAAAGCGTGGTTTGTATTTTGTGCCCGCTACGGGGTAGTCTTTGACAGTCGCTGTTTAGTACTCACAGCGCTGGATCAGTCCGACACTCACTCAGTGAGTTGTACGGGCATGTTCGCGCGGGAACTAAACGCAATATGTAAGTGTCCATTCGGAACGCGGCCTCCCCGGTTGCTTCCGAGCGAGTTTAGATAAGGGGTAACCCTCTATGTACGCGATCGTCAAGACCGGCGGCAAGCAGTACAAGGTTGCTGAAGGTGACCTCGTCAAGGTCGAGAAGATCGAGGGTGAGCCAGGCTCTGCCGTAGCTCTCACCCCGGTTCTGCTCGTCGATGGCGCCGATGTTAAGTCCAAGGCTTCCGACTTGGAGAAGGTTTCTGTTTCCGCAGAAATCGTTGAGCAGGGTAAGGGCCCGAAGGTCGATATCCTGAAGTACAAGAACAAGACTGGTTACAAGAAGCGTCAGGGCCACCGTCAGCCTGTGACCACCTTGAAGATCACCGGTATCAAGTAAGCCTTAACCGGCTGTAATTATCCCTGAAGGAGGGAAAACCACATGGCACACAAGAAGGGTGCTTCCAGCTCCAGCAACGGTCGCGATTCCGAGTCTAAGCGTCTCGGCGTCAAGCGCTTCGGTGGTCAGCAGGTTAATGCCGGCGAGATCATCGTGCGTCAGCGCGGTACCAAGTTCCACCCAGGTGAGAACGTAGGCCGCGGCGGCGACGATACCCTGTTCGCGCTTGCAGCTGGCTCCGTTGAGTTCGGTATCAAGCGTGGCCGTCGTATGGTCAACATCGTCCCGGCTGAAGAGGTTGCTGCAGAAGCGACTGCCTAACTTCAGGCCGATTAGGCTAATCCTCGAGTCCGTCCCACAGCAGTGTGAAGGGCTTGGGGATTTTCTGTTGTAAAAGGGCTCTCGGATTCTGCTTCTCGGGGAACACCTGTTGTCGGTGGGGTTATTGTATGGAGTCGAATTGGGTCCAGTTTCTCCTATTATGTCGCCGTTTGCAGCGTTGATCAGGTTGGTGGTTCATTCTGAGTGGCTGCTGGTGTGGATGGTTTAGCAAAGTCTGTGGCTTATCGGCCTGCTGGTGAGTTGGACTTGCCGCGCAATCATCGCAGGCGTACTAGCTGTGTGACAGTCAGGCGATAGCCTGATTGCGGCTTGAAGGTGTGACACCGATTCATTTTGCGAGTCCGCTTTCTATAAGCTCTAGTCCGGTTTATGGGACTGGTAATGAGCTTGGGTTGTGGAAGCGCAATCCGCATGCTCGCGAAGATGCGCAACTACTCGCCGGTGTGGTTATATGCAGCTGCGTGAATGTGTAGGTCTCAAAGATGTAGCTTTAGATTGTGGAATTCATCCGCGTGATGTTGCTGATATGGACCAGGCGTTATTAAAATTTCCACTGGGCATGTGCTTTTGTCCCGGCTGGCCCGGATTTGGCGCTGTATAACAAGCTTATGTAGGTAATCCCGTATGTCGTTGGCCGCCAAGCAGTCCTTGGCCCGGCTATTCCACAAGAGCGTATTGATAGGCGTATTTCTTCGCGTTACCTGTCGGTAGAAGGCGTGAGCTCATCTTTGATCTTGACCGGCAGGGTAAAAGCGTGTGTGAGACAGCTCGGCGTTTTCAGTACTCTGCTAGCACTATCAGCAAGAAGCTTTAGCGTAACCGGGACGAGTTTGGGGTGTATCTTCCCACATATGCGCACCGTAAATCGGCGTCGAGTACGTTTACGCCGGAAGCGCAGGATTGATGCCAATCCACGTTTGCGTGAGACGGTCTGGGCGATGGTGAAAGATAGGTACTCGACGCAGCAGATGTGCGGGTGGTTGCGTAGTTGCTATCCCGGTGATGAGGCTACGTACGTGTGTCCTGAAAGGAGCTATCAACCTTTGTTTTTCCCAGGCTAAATACGAGTCGAAAAAGAAGTCGCTGCTGCACTACGTCGAGATCACGCGCAACGTCGACCTCGTGGCACGCGAAGCGCGCCCGCAAGCGGTATGTCGATCCTACGGTCATGATTTCCGACTGGGCGGTACCAGGTCTTTGTGTAGCTGATCTCATCCTAGGTGTTGATAACCAGTCTGCAAATGGGCGCTCAAGTAGAGCGAACCATACGCTATGTAGTGCCTCCGAAGTAAACAAAGGGTTTACTAAAACAATTGCTATCTTGAGTTCAGAAGATTATTGCACCACCTTGTTGTAGGACAGCGTTGTTGTAGCTGGGGTAGCTCGTTCCCTTTGACGTCTGAGTCAGATGGTAGCGGTCTGAAGGAGGTTAGCAAGAGAGACTTGCGGTATATGTGGCCGCTAGATCTCGTAACATACTCTTATATTTCTGTGTAGGCTGTTGGCATATAAGTAGGATCTTAACGGGGAGCGATGCTCATGACGTGCAGTGCATGGTAGGTATGGAGCAGCTGCCGTGTAGGTGGCGCCAATGCAGACTTGGTGAAGGATGTGGTCTACACCTGACGGGTTGTAGGCCAGCAGATGGAATCAAATAAAAATATCCCTACGTATAGTGTGTCGCAAGGGAAACCCTTGTTGTCTTAAGGGATCTCCACTGATTTCTGTAGAGAGCGGTCGCTCAGTTGGGGATTTGCGGCACGTCAGAAAGGATAAAAAGCTGATTTGCCAACGTGTAAAAGGCCCGCAGGAACATAATCGGAAGAGAAGCTATTAAGAAGAGCCAACTGTTCAGTGGAATAAAGCGTACAGATTAACCCCCTATAAGGGGGGGTATTGGGGGTGCTTGGGCGCTAGGTAAAAATAAAGACTTTTAAATTAGAACGCGGATAGTTAACCTACGCGTTTATCTCTTTTAACCTATCCTTCAATTTAATTGAAAGGCGGGCTACATAATCGCTGTTGAATTCCCAAAAGATGAGTATAGGCTTAACTGAGGCTGGGTTAGCATTATGATTTCCTAGTTGAAAGGGGGTGCAATTAGTTTGTGGAGCAGAATTTCTGTTGCGGAATTGTCACCTTATGGCAGAATACCTTTAGTGGGACGTGAGAGCGGTCCTGCAATCGAACCCTATCTGGGCTGAAAGTTCTCCAGAGGATACCGAGGAGTATGAGTATGAACTTTGACCTGTCGACCATCCAGGATTACCTATCCACCATCCAGCTTCACTTGGACAACTTCGTCAACACCCAAGAAGGTTGGTACAAGATTCTGTCCGGCGTGACCGAGATCTTCTCTGGCAAGAATCTTGAAAATGCTGTTGATGTGATCAACCCGCTGTCCGAGTCCGAATAAAATAATTCAAGTATCCTAATTCCTGAAGGAGTCAAAATGTCCGAGCTATCCAGCGTTGTGTCCGAGCTATCCAGCGTTTCCAATACAGTCGTAGAGGTTGTTAAGGCTATTGTTGAGCCGTTTGTAAATATTGCTGACGGCGCTTCCCAGCTCATTGGTATGTTCGTTTAAGAACCTGCCAAAGTAGACCGCAGGTGTCAAAAGGATACTTGGTCTACTGCGTATTTACCCCATTTGCCTGACTAGCAATGTTGCTTAGGGCAAGTGGGGTAAATTTTTCGGTACTGAAGTGGCCCGAGTTTTGTTCCTGGCTTTTGCCTTGGGGTTTTATTATTTCCTGTGGTGGGTTCTGGTTTGGATAATTCGGTTTCCGTCTCGGCTGGGTCTGGGTGTCTTAAATTTTTCGTGGAGCTTGGTTTTGTTCCATCACGACACCATTTGGGTTTTGGAGGTTCCGCATCGGCAGCATTATCACATACTGTGAGTATGGATGAGTTCATGGTTGTAGGAACCATTAAAATTTTTCGGCTAGAGCATTGTCGTAAGAGTTCCCGACAGTTCCGGTGGAAGGAGTGATTCCTTGCCGGGGAAGCTGTTTGTTGTAGACAACGTAGTCTTACAGCAAGCCGGGGTAGGAATGGTGCACCGAACCTGTTTTTCTTTGGCGGATAAGATCACTGGGTTGAAAGCATGCAGCGGCAATGCTTCGGTGCGCATGGATTTTGATTACGACGATCCGGCAATGTGTTGAGTAAACGTATAAGTGACAATCGCGGTGTACACAAAGCCTTTCTTTGTGCGCGCGGTTGTTATGTCGGTCATCCACAGTTTGTAGGGGCATTGGGGTTTAAACTCATGGTTGGCTAGGTTTGGCGCAAATTTGGCGCGTTGGGCTTGCGCGTTGTTATAGGTGAGCGTCCTTTGCCTTGCCAGAATTGTCGGCCAAGCGCATCAGCCGGGAGGTTTGTTCACGCTCGAGTATGCCCCGCTGGTCTAAAGCTCGGCGGAAACACCGATTTCCTTAGCCACATAAGATACCGGGCGCTCTTACTCGAATACTAGGTTCGTGGCTTTGCGCCGATATTCCGGCGTGTACTTCTTGCGCTGTTAGCTCACAATGATCATTTTCTCCTACGGGCACAAAATCCGTACGAATAGGGTCCACTAAACGAGTGGTAATCTCATAGGGATATCAATGTGGCTGGGCTGTAGTTACTGTCCGCTGTCTTTGTACGGCTCGTTGCGGTAATTGTCGGTTTCGGCGGCAGTTTTAGTCTCTGGTCATTGCGGTTTGTAACGTGCGTCGAACTAGGTTATTGGCAGCCGTGGTGGTCGTTTCTAGGCTGTCAATGTGTTTCGCAATTTTAGGGTGGGCAAGAAGCTTCTTATCAATTGCATGAGTCGTGGTCTTATAAGCTTAGATCTGGTCGTGTCGCAGTAGTCATTCTGGTCTAACTCTTCATGCAGGTTGGGAATCTGCCTACAAACCATCAGACACTCTCTATTGCCCACATGTCTCTTTACTCAAAAGAATTTGCAGCCTTTTGCAAAATATCTTGTTGTTCGTGCAACTCTATGATTTTCTACCTGGCGGATTCGCTCGAAATTGGCCCTCACCCATAGGCAATATCGCGCAAAGCTCTAGTGCCGGAACGTTTGCTGGTGCCGTGTTAGTGGGCCTGAAAATAAAGGCGGGAACGTTTTCAACAAACCTCGCTGAAGCTGAAGGAAGCGGGCGACTTCAATGCACTCTGAGCGGACCATAGCACCACGTTTGAGTTGTTCGGAGTATTTAGGCATGGTGGTACAGTTCATTTCTTCTCCACCAAGCGGGGTACTAGGTGTCTACCTAGCGAAATCCAAGTCCTCCTAATAAGAATATTCAATATTCACATTATGTTAAACGGTTGGAGTCCAGCCCAAGATACGCATTACACTGAGTAGGACAACTATTCAATGCACGGAGGATTTGACCATGGCACGTTTTATTGACCGCGTTGTCCTGCACCTGCAAGCAGGTGACGGTGGACACGGCTGTGTGTCTGTCCACCGCGAGAAGTTTAAGCCATTGGGTGGCCCGGATGGTGGCAATGGTGGTCACGGCGGTGACATCATCCTCGAGGTCTCTGAACAAATCCATACGCTTATGGATTTCCATTACCGCCCGCATATTAAGGCGCAACGCGGCGGCAATGGAGCCGGCGATATGCGTAATGGTGCTCGCGGCGAGGACCTGATTTTGGAGGTCCCGGCGGGCACGGTGGTCCGCACTGAAAAGGGCGAAACCTTGGCGGACCTTACCGTTCCGGGAACGCGGTTTGTGGCCGCAGAAGGCGGCTTCGGCGGACTAGGCAATGCGGCATTGGCCTCAAAGAACCGCAAGGCACCGGGTTTTGCTCTCCAGGGTGAGCCGGGCCAGGCCCATGATCTTATCCTCGAGCTGAAGTCCATGGCGGATGTAGGGCTGGTGGGCTTTCCATCGGCTGGTAAGTCCTCGCTTATCTCGGTTTTGTCGGCCGCGAAGCCCAAGATCGGTGATTACCCCTTTACTACGCTGCAGCCGAACCTGGGCGTGGTGGATATGGGAGATAGCTCCTTTACTATCGCGGACGTGCCGGGGCTTATCCCAGGCGCGGCCGATGGCAAAGGCCTAGGCCTGGATTTCTTGCGCCACATTGAACGCACGGCGGTGCTTGCCCATGTGGTCGATACTGCCACCATTGAGCCCGGCCGTGATCCCGTTTCCGATATTGAGGCGATGGAAAGTGAGCTGGCAAAATACCAAGGGGCTTTGCAGGAAGATACTGGTTTAGGGGATCTGCGTGAGCGCCCCCGCGTCATCATCTTGAATAAAGCAGATGTGCCTGAGGCCGAAGAGCTGGCGGAATTTGTCAAGTATGATCTGGAAGAGAAGTTTGGCTGGCCTGTCTTTATTATTTCGGCCGTCGCTCGCAAGGGCCTGGATCCGCTGAAGTTCCGGCTCATGGATATGGTGACCGAGCATCGCAAGGCCCAGCCATTGCCAAAGAAGGATAAGAACCACACCGTTATCCATCCCAAGGCCCAGGGCCATAAGAAGCATACCGGTGTATTTGCTGATTTCACCGTGAAGGCCGACCCTGAGGTCGAGGGTGGCTTCATTGTTGAGGGCAAGAAGATTGATCGCTGGATTACCCAAACTGATTTTGAAAATGATGAGGCAGTGGGCTTCTTGGCGGACCGCTTGGCCAAGGCCGGCGTGGAGGAAGAGCTGCGCGAGCAGGGCGCTGTGGAAGGCTGTCCGGTGACGATCGGCGGCATTACCTTCGAGTGGGAGCCGATGACTGGCGGTGATCCGACGATGGCCAGCCGCGGCGAGGACGCCCGTTTGAAGGGCACTAGCCGCGTTTCCGCCGCCGAGCGCAAGCGTGCCTCTCAGGCACGCCGTGGTCTTATCGATGAATACGATTACGGCACCGACGAAGAGGTCACTCGCGAGGGTGCTAATCGGGATAGGTGGCAAGGCTAGCTCGGTAGGCCCCCTCTTCTTGGGGTGTATAAGAGGGGGCGCTTTGTAGACTCGGTTGGCATGTCTTCTGATCAACAGAAAGAGCCCATCCTTCCACTTCCGGTAGAGCCTTTTGACGGGCCTACCGCCGATACTCCCTTTCCAGAACCGCTCGATGAGAACCCGGTAGCGTCCGGTTTTGAATCTGAACTTCGCCACGAGATCGCGCACGCCAAGCGCGTCGTGGTCAAGATTGGTTCCTCTTCTCTCACGGATGAGAGCTTCCGCGTTTCCCAGGAAAAGATTGATCACATCGTTGATGCCGTCCATGCGCGCATGGGGCGCTCCGATGTCATTATCGTCTCTTCCGGTGCGGTTGCCGCCGGTATGGGGCCGCTGGGCCTGCACCAGCGGCCGACCGATTTGGCTACCAAGCAGGCTTCGGCGTCCGTCGGCCAGGTGCACTTGGCCTATGTGTGGGGCCAGTCCTTTGCTCGCTATCAGCGCACCATCGGCCAGGTTTTGTTGACTGCGTCAGATACTGGTCACCGCGATCGCGCCCGCAACGCGCAGCGCACCATTGATCGCCTGCGCCAGCTGCGTACCATTCCTATCGTCAACGAGAACGACGCCGTGGCTACCTCGGAGATGCACTTTGGCGATAACGATCGCCTCTCCGCGCTGGTGGCCAACCTGGTGGGTGCTGATGCGCTCTTCCTCTTCTCCGATGTGGATGGCCTGTATGACAAGAACCCGGCCGAGCCGGACGCTAAGTTCATCGATGAAGTGCGCACCGGCAAGGACTTGAAGGGCGTTGTAGCTGGCGATGGCGGCAAGGTGGGCACCGGTGGTATGGCCACCAAGGTCTCTGCAGCCCGCCTGGCAACCCGCGGCGGCATTCCAGTGCTGTTGACCTCCACGGATAATATTGGCCCCGCGCTTGCCGACGCCTCTGTGGGCACCGTCTTCCACACCCGCGAGGAACGCCAGCTTTCCGCCTGGAAGTTCTGGGCACTTTACTGCGCAGATACCGGCGGAGCCGTCCGCCTCGATGAAGGCGCTAAACAAGCCGTGACCGAGGGCGGTAATTCACTGCTGGCCGTGGGCATTACCGATGTGCAAGGCGAGTTCACCAAGGGCGAAATCATCGATATCCTCGGTCCGAATGGCGAGGTCATCGGCCGCGGTGAAGTCCGCTTCGACTCTGAGGAGTTAAACACCATTAAGGGCAAGAAGATGGAGGAGTTGCCCGAGGAACAGCGCCGTTCCGTTGTCCACGCGGACTACCTCTCCAACTTCGCCTCGCGTATTTAAACCTAGGTCCGAGATTCCCCGTATGGTTGGGGCATGAAATATTTCATGGGACCGGAAACCTGGCAGCCGATGGTAGAAGATATCGAGGCTGCCGGGCACCAACGTGTGGAGCGCATTGAAGAGGCCGAGGTCTATATCAATAATGCTCCGAACCCGCGCCGCATCCCCGAGATGCCGGAGAACATCGGTTGGGTGCAGCATTGTTTTACCGGCGTAAACCAGCTCATTGATGCCGGCGTCATCACCCCAGACGGCGTACCGTGGTGCAATTCCGCCGGCGCTTTTGCCCAGCCGGTGGCCGAATCTGCACTTGGCCTGGCACTTTCACAGGCGCACCACCACAAAGCCTTCGCCCAGGCCGCTTCGTGGTCGGTAGCGCAGGAGCTGGATAAAACCCAGGCGTGGCTTTATAACCAGCAAGGACCGAAGAAGGTAGCGATCTTTGGCGCTGGGGGCATCGGCAAGCAGCTTATTATGCTTCTTAAACCGTTTGGAGTGCACATTACCGCGGTTAATCGCTCCGGCCGCGCCGTGGAAGGCGCGGATGAAGTCGTGCCCATGGATCGGGCAGAACACGTGTGGGGCGAGGCGGATTTCATTTTCTGCATCCTGCCGGCGACCAAAGACACCGAGGGGCTTATCGATGCCGCCACGTTCCGCGCGATGAAGCCTTCCGCTATCTTTATCAACGTCGGCCGCGGCAGCACCGTAGTAACTGATGATCTAGTGGCGGCCCTGCGTGATGGCGAGATCGCCGGCGCCGGCTTGGAAGTTATGGATCCCGAGCCACTGCCTGATGGCCACCCGCTCTATGAACTGCCCAATTGCACCATGACGCCGCACATGGCTGCTTCCGCGCACGTGGCGCAGTACCACCTGGGCGCTATCTTCAACGCCAATGCCGCGGCGTGGGAGAGGGGAGAGGCTATGCCCACCCGCGTCGATGTGGAGGCCGGCTACTAATGAAGTACGCGATGTTACCCACCCCGTGGGAAGAAACCCTGCAGGCACTCGATGCAGCCGGCCACGAGCGTGCCCCACTGGATGACGCCGAGGTTCTCATCTTCAACGGCGGTCCGGACGACTTCCCACAGCCCCTGCCACCGAGCGTGGGCCTGGTGCAGGTCCCCTTCGCTGGGGTGGACCACCTGCTCGACGTCATGCGTGATACCACCGCCCGCTGGTCTAATGCCGCCGGCTTGTATGACGCCACCGTGGCCGAATCCACCATTGCGCTCCTGCTCGCCCATTTGCATGCGCATAAACGCGTGGGAACCAGCTGGGATAACCGCGATGAGGTTGAGGACCACACCAGCTTCCTATTTGAAGATAAGACGGTAGCGGTGGTGGGCGCCGGGGGCATCGGCAAGCGGCTGATTCGCATGCTGGAAGCCTTCGGACCGCGCATTATCGCGATCAATCGCTCCGGCAACCCAGTGGAGGGCGCCGATGAAACCTTCGCCACCACCGATATTGAGCGCGTCTGGCCAGCCGCCGATTATTTCGTGGCGCTTGCGCCGCTAACGGACGAGACCCACCGGCTTTTTAATGCCGCTGCCTTCCGCGCCATGTCCGATCATGCCGTGATTATTAACGTTGGGCGCGGACCACTGGTGGACACCGATGCGCTAGTCGAAGCCTTGCGGGCAGGACACATCGCCGGCGCTGGCTTGGATGTCACCGACCCCGAGCCGCTGCCCGATGGGCACCCACTGTGGGACATGCCTAACGTGGTCATCACTCCGCACCTGGCCAACCCTCCCTATTCGGTGCGCCGGCGCATCGGCTCGCATACAGTACAGGTCATGGAGCGCTACTCCGCAGGTGAGGCAATCCCCACGGAAGTCGATATTCAGGCGGGTTATTAATGGACAACGCCCCCTCACAAGACGGAACGCATCAGGGGAGCTTTTTTAATCCCACCGAAGCCGAGGTCGCGGATATGAAGGAGCGCCGGAAGAAGGTACAGGCGGTCGATTATGCTGCCTGGGCGGCCACCATCCTTTCCATTGTGCTCGGCTATTTCTTCTTCCACTGGTCCTATTTCTGGGTTATCCCGATTATCTGTTTTGTATGCTCGGCCGGGGCCCGACACGTTTATAACTTGAGCTATTTCGAAGAGGAATACCTCATGTTCGAGCGGAAAGACGAGAAGCGCCGCCGCCGGGCATCCGACAAGCGGAGCCGCGAGCTCGGCCAATAAGGAGGCCACCGTGCGGGTGCTTGCCGCTCAACTGGCTGAAATGAACGTGGCCTTTCGTTAAGCTGGTATGGCATGAGCAACACTGAACACGAAGAAGTTCTGTCCAAAGCCCGTGCTGCCAAGGAAGTCGCGCCCGTCGTGGCGCAGCTGTCCACTCCGCGCAAGAATGAGATCTTGCAGCACGCAGCCGAAAATCTTATTGCCCACACCGAAGATATTCTTGCCGCCAATAAGCAGGATATCGACGCCGGCCGCGAGCGCGGCATGTCCGAGTCCCTTATTGACCGCCTGTCTCTCGACGCCGCGCGCGTGGAGGGCATTGCCGGTGGCCTGCGCCAGGTAGCTGGCCTGCAGGACCCGGTAGGGGAGATCCTGCAGGGGCGCACCATGGATAGCGGAATCCAGATGAAGCAGGTGCGCGTGCCGCTCGGTGTCATGGGCATGGTCTATGAGGCCCGCCCGAACGTCACCGTGGACGCCTTCGGTTTGGCCATCAAGTCCGGCAATGTGCCGCTATTGCGTGGCTCCAAATCCGCCCGCAACTCCAACACCAAGCTGGTAGAAATCTTGCAGGATACCCTCGTTGAGTTTGACCTGCCGCGCGAGGCCGTGCAGCTTTTGCCGTGCGAGACGCACGATTCCGTCCAGGACCTCATTACCGCCCGTGGTCTGGTGGACCTGGTTATTCCGCGTGGTGGCGCAAAGCTTATTGAAGCCGTCGTTACCGGCGCCACCGTCCCCGCCATTGAGACCGGCACCGGCAATTGCCACTTCTACGTGGATGCCTCTGCAGACATTGATAAGGCCATCGACATGGTCATCAACGGCAAGACCCGCCGCACCTCCGTGTGCAACTCCACGGAGTGCGTGCTTATCGACGCCGCTTTGGATGACTCCGTCAAGCTCCGCATCATCGCCGCGCTGCAGGATGCTGGCGTGACCATCCACGGCGACGTCGCCGAGCTCGAGGCCTTCGGCGTCAAGGATGCCGTGCAGGCCACCGATGAAGACTGGCGCGAGGAGTCACTATCTATGGATATCTGCGCCAAGGTGGTCGACGGCGTAGATGGCGCCATCGCGCATATCACCGAGTTCACCACTGGCCACACCGAGGCCATCGCCGCGCAAGACGCCGATGTCCTAGTGAAATTCGGCAACGAGGTGGATGCCGCCGCGGTGATGCTCAATGCCTCTACCGCCTTCACCGACGGCGAGGTCTACGGCATGGGCGCCGAAATCGGCATTTCCACCCAGAAGCTGCACGCCCGTGGCCCAATGGCGCTGCCGGAGCTCACCTCTTCTAAGTGGATCCTGCAGGGTACAGGTCAGACCCGTCCATAATTCTCCCCGCCATGATTCGATCTGCTTTCTTCCGTGCCGCCGTCGCCCTAAGCGCCTCGGCGGCGCTTGCCGTTTCTATAGGCCCCGCCGCCGCCACCGCGAATGCTGCCCCGGTCGTGCCCCAGGCAGCAGCACAATCCGCCCCATCGCCGCAGCCTGCTGGGTGTCCCGAGTTCGTTGTTTTGGCTGCTCGTGGCTCCGACCAGAATGAGGAATACGGCGAGTATTTCGGACCGCAGCAGTATTCGCCGCATGCCGCGCCGTCGAATGGCTATGAAGGGGCAAACCTCTCCGCGCTTTTTCATCTAGTGGAGAAACGCCATCCCGGCACGATGGATAAAGTCCATGTCCTCGCCCTTGACCCCCAGGCATACCCGGCGTCAATGAACCTGCCGCCGCTGGCGCAGGAAGGTGAGCAGTTGAATCCGCTCCAGCTTATTCGCCGCCTCGGTGGGGTAGTGATGGAGCATCCGTTGCACGAGCTGGCGTATTCGGTCACCGTTGGTTTTGTACATAGTTTGCGCACCGGCATGGCCAACGCTCCGCGCGTGGTGGAAAAGTATGAGCGCGAAACAGGCTGCCAGCCGCGCTATATTACGGCTGGCTACTCCCAAGGCGCCATTGTCGCTACCAGCGCGGAGCGCTACCTTGCACAACGAGGCAAGCTCGCGGGGGCAGTTTACCTGGGCAATCCCCTCAGCCGTCCCCACGGTATGGCGGGCTGGCTACCGCAGCGTTTGCTCTTACAACCTGCGGCATTGCCGGACTCGCGCCGGCTTAACTATTGCCTGGACGGAGACTTCGTTTGCGACCTGAACCTCGCCTCCGCCCACGACGCGTTGGCTACCAAGGCGGCTCGCCATGCTTCTTATTTTGTAGAGCCCTCGCTTGGCGACGCCGCTTTTGCCGACTCCCTCGCCACCTTGCTTACTCCCTCCTCGGCCGGGGACTATAATCACCACCCATGACTAGCCCACAGCGCATTGGCATCATGGGTGGCACCTTTGACCCCATCCACAATGGTCACTTGGTAGCCGCCAGTGAGGCCGCGCATCGCTTTGCCCTCGATAGCGTCATCTTTGTGCCCACAGGTCAGCCTTGGCAGAAGTCTCACCGCGAGGTCACTGCGGCCGAGCACCGCTACTTGATGACGATGGTGGCAACCGCATCCAATCCGCGTTTTACCGTCTCGCGGGTAGATATTGACCGCGAGGGGCCTACCTATACCATCGATACGCTGCGGGATCTGCGTAAGCTTTTCCCAGAAGCGGAGTTCTATTTCATTACCGGCGCCGATTCTCTGGCCTCCATTATGAGCTGGCATAACTGGGAAGAGATGCTGGAGATGGCGCACTTCGTGGGGGTTACCCGCCCCGGATACGAATTAAGCGCTGATATGCTGCCTGCCGATGCGCAAGAGGATATTGACCTCATCGATATCCCCGCCATGGCCATTTCCTCCACCGCGTGCCGCGAGCGCTCTGCCCAAGGCCAGCCCGTGTGGTACCTCGTACCGGATGGAGTGGTGCAGTACATCACCAAAAACAATCTCTACGGTCCCAACCCGGACAAGCCCCTGTAGAAACTTTCACGGCCTTTCCCAGATTTTGGGCACGGGCCTGCTAAACGTGCAAGAATAGATTCTCACTAGAGATAGTTCATTTCGAATGCACTCAGACGCGAAAAGGGAATTTATACACATTGTCTACTTCTGATCTCGCCCGCAGCATGGCAGAAACCGCGGCACACGCGGCGCAAGAAAAGTTAGCCACCAATATCGCGGCTATTGATGTCTCCGATGTCCTCGCAATTACTGAGGTCTTCGTGCTGGCTTCTGCAGATAACGAGCGCCAGGTGGGCTCCATTGTGGATGAAGTCGAAGATGAGATGACCAAGCAGGGTTTTGAACCGCAGCGCCGTGAAGGCAACCGCGAAAATCGCTGGGTGCTGCTGGATTATGGCAATATCGTCGTCCACGTCCAGCGCAATGACCAGCGCGAGTTCTACGGCTTGGACCGCCTTTACCATGATTGCCCGGCACTGGAGATTGAGGGCATCGAAGCCCCGGAGCGTCCGGGCGAATGGACCAATGGCGTCAACCCGCGTGAGGTAGATTCCATCGACGAGCTCCCACTGGCCGATAAGGTCCCAGGTGAGGACGAGGAGCTTTAAACCCATATGAGTCGCCGCCTGATCCTGATCCGCCACGGACAAACTACCTATAACGCCACCGGCCGCATGCAAGGCCACTTGGATACCGAGCTGTCTGAGCTGGGCTATGAGCAGGCCCGCGCTGCCGCGCGCCTGCTCCAGGATCAGGGCGTGTCCAAAATCGTTGCCTCCGATCTCATTCGTGCGAAGGAAACCGCCCGCGTCGTCGCCGAAGCCCTCGGCGTGGACTTCAGCACGGATGCCCGCCTGCGCGAAACTCACTTGGGTCAGTGGCAGGGCAGAACCTCTGCTGAGGTAGATGCGGAGTTTCCAGGCGCGCGCGCCATTTGGCGCCACGATCCCACCTGGGCCCCGCCGGAGGGGGAGTCTCGCGTGGACGTGGCTGAGCGTGCCCGCCCCGTCATCGATGAGCTCATGGAAGACTTTGCCGGCTGGGACGCCGGCCCCGTCCTCATCGTGGCCCATGGCGGGGCCATCTCGGCGCTTACCTGCCACCTGCTTGGCCTTGACCACGCGCAGTACGGGATCCTTTCGGGGCTGAAGAATACCCACTGGTCGCAGCTGACTGCTCGCCCGGACTTTAACCCGGCAGCGCCGCTGTCCTCGCTAGACTTCACCCCAGATAATGTGGGTAATGCCCAGTGGTACTTCGACGGTTGGAATATGGGCGGCGAGGTCACCGGGGATGGCGGGGCGGATATCTAGTGGCGGTTCGCGTCATTACGGATTCCGCTGCGGGCCTGCCCCGGGAGCTGGCGGAGCAGCTATCCATCACCGTCATTGACCTCCACCTCATGGAACGCCACGGCAAGGATGGCTTGGAGCAATCTACTTCGGGATTAAGCGCGCTGGAGCTGGCAGCCGCCTATGGCCGCGAAATGGAGCGCTCTCAGGATGATGGCGTGGTGGCCATACACCTATCCAAAGAGCTTTCTTCCACCTACTCCGCCGCAGTGACTGCTTCGGGCGTTTTCCCGCACACGGTGCGGGTGATTGATTCCGGGTCGGCCGGCATGGCGATGGGTGCGGCCGCCATGTCCGCAGCCAAGGTCGCCTCCCGCGGAGCCGGCTTGGAGGAGTGCTACGCTGCGGCCATGGACACCCTCAAGCGTGCGGCTACCTGGGTGTACCTGCATTCCACGGAGGATCTGCGCCGCTCCGGCCGCCTTTCGCCGGCCACAGCCGTGTTATCTACGGCGCTTTTGGCCACCAAGCCGATCATGTCGATTAACCGCGGCAAGCTGGAGCTGGTGGGAAAAACCCGCACCCAGACCAAGGCTTTTACCAAGCTAGTAGACCTCATTGCCTCCCGCGCCAACGGGAAGCCGGTCTTCGTCGCCATCCAGCACAACCACGCCGAAGGCGCGGCCGCCAAGCTGGAGGCGCTGCTTGAAGCGGCCCTGCCGCAGGGCTCGTCCTTTATCTGCACCCCGCTTAACGACGTCCTCTCCGTCCACGTCGGCCCCTCCGCCATCGGCGTATCTGCGGTGTTTAGCTCGGAGCCTCCCGCCGATCCAGCGCATCCTCACACGCGTGGTCGACCACGCGCCTTCCCACCGCGCCGTTCTGTGGATAACTAGGCCCAGTGCGCCGGGTTCGTTGACGTCCCCAACAAGTTATCCACAGCCCGCCTTCGCTGTACCTACTGCCTTAGCGCCCACGCCTTTATTCTCAGCGCCATGGCGGCACCCAAGATTAGCGAACGACTCCGCGAATTTACCCAACCCACCGGTGAGGAAGAGCTCCTCGCCGTCGATTATCCTCGCCCGCGTCTGCGCATTAGCCCGTGGCAAGCCTGCGCCGTGGCGGTCATTCTCGTCGTCGGCGTGGTGGCGTGGCTTGGCATCAACGCCCGCTCCGATGAATCCTCGGGCATGCCCGAGCCTGCGGCAATAAGCGGTGATTCTGGCACTGCACCCAGTGCAGAGCCCAGTGAAATCATCGTCTCTGTCATTGGCGAGGTGGCCGAGCCCGGCTTGCAGACCCTCGAGCCCGGCGCGCGCGTCGCCGATGCCCTCGACGCCGCTCAACCCCTTCCCGGTGCAGACACAATCGCGCTCAACCATGCCCAGCGGCTTTCCGACGGCCAGCAGCTCCACATCCTTCCCTCCGGCGCCGCCCCACCTCCCGCACCCGGCGAACCAGCCCCATCCGGCGGAAACGGCATCAGTACCGGCGGCGTGAGCCTGAATAACGCCACCGCGGAGGAACTTACAGAACTTAAGGGCGTTGGTGAGGTCACCGCGCAAGCTATCGTGGCGTACCGCGAGGAACATGGCGGCTTTCAAGATATCGAGGAACTACTCGAGGTCACCGGCATCGGACCGGCGAAGCTAGCGCAGCTTAAAGACCAGGTCCAGCTCTAAGCTGAGTACGAGCACGCGATGCGAGAACTGCGGCTCGTCCCCGGCGCGGCCACCGCTTGGCTGGCTGTCATTGCTGTGCTGCTAGGCGGCCGTGGCTGGGCAATCTTTATCATTGCGGCGGTCGTCGGGTGCTGCCTGATCGCCCGCCAATGGGGCCAAGCGCTATTTTCCGGAATGGTCGCGACAGCCGCGGCGCTGGTTGCCGCGGTGCGCCAGGCCCGTGCCGCTGCGTTCGACCTCGGCACCGAGGTTACCGGCCGCCTGACCACCGCGCCGACGCAGACCAGCACGGGCGGCTGGCTGCTGCGGCTTAAGGTGCCGGGCTACCCGACTCAACTGCCGGTCTTTAGCTCGGAACCGGTCCCGGCCGCTGCGGGCGCCGAACTCACGGCCAGGGTGGAGGTGAGGGAGTCGGATAGGGCGGGCGTCGGAAAGCTCAGCGCCACTGCCACAGACGTGCAGGTAACCGGTGAGCCCGAAGGCCTAGCCGGCTGGGCGGCCCACGTGTCCGACACATTTCGCGCTCTGGTTGTAGATACCGTCGGTCCTTCCAGCCAGGGCCTGATTCCTGGCATGGTGCTCGGCGATACTAGCCTGCAAAGCTCTTCAGAGCGCGACCTGTATATCATCACCGGCCTTTCGCACTTAAGCGCAGTTTCCGGTGCAAATGTCGCCATCGTGTGCTCCGCCGCAGCCATGGTCTGCGCCGCCTTCGCGCTGGGGCCACGCGCCCGCGTGGCCGCCTCCCTGTGCGCCCTGGCCACCTATGTTGTGCTCGTGGGCTTTGAACCCTCCGTCCAGCGCGCGGCCGTCGCTGGGGTAGTGGGCCTGCTCGCCGTGCTCAATTCCACGCGCATGGAGCCGATTCATGCCTTAAGCCTCGGCATTATCGCCTTGCTCTTCGTGGATTCCGACCTCGCCGTGCACTTTGGCTTCGCCCTTTCCTGCGCGGCGACGCTCGGCATCGTGGCGCTTAGCCCGCTCATTTATAAACACTTGGCCACAACCGGCTGGCCCGCCATTTTTCTGCGCGCGGTCGCTGTGGCCATTGCCGCCGATATCGTTACCCTGCCGCTAGTCGCACTCATGTCCGGCGAGGTCTCCGTGGTCTCCGTGTTGGCCAATATCCTGGTTGAGCCCGCCACCGTGCCGATTACCATCGTGGGGCTTATCGCCGCCGTCTTAGCCCAGCTCGGTCCACTCGATGTGCTAGGTGCGGGCTTGCTGCGCCTTATAGAACCCTTTTCGTGGTGGATTAATACCATCGCCCACGGCGTGGCCCACCTTCCGGTGGTCACCATCCCCGCTAGCCCGCTTTTTACGCTGCTGGCCTACGCCTGGATCATTGCCGGCCTCCTCTATCACCGCCCCTGGCTGACTCTGGCGCTGACGCTAGCGGGCATCGCCTGGCTCGGTGTGGCGGCAGGTTAGAATGGCGGGCATGCCTCCAGTACATCTCATCCTTGGCGACGATGAATTCCTCACCGAACGCGCCCGCCTGCAGATTCAGCGTGCCGCGGCCGAGGAGAGCGGCCCAACCGGTGCTCGCCCCGAGCTGACCAAGCTTAAAGCTTCCGAAGTCTCCGAGGGCGAAATCCTCGAGGCCACTAGCCCCTCTCTTTTTGGAGATAGCCGCGTCATCGTCATCAGTGACTGCGAGCGAGCCGGCAAGGAAGTAGTCGATATCATCCTGCGTGCCTGCGCGAACCCCGCGCCGGGCATGACCATGGTCATCATTTACTCCGTGACGGCCAAGACCCTAAAGAAAAAGAAGAAGCAACCTGAACTGGTGGCCAAGCTGCGCAAGATTGCCGAGGTTCACGAAGTCTTCTCGCTCTATCCCAATGAGCTGGGGCAGTGGGCCACCCGCGAATTCTCCTCCCACGGTGTGCGCCCGACCCCGGACGTCATCCATGCCGTGCTCGAAGGCGTGGGCTCTGACCTACGCGAGCTGGCCTCTGCCATCTCCCAGTTGGTGTCCGATACCGGCGGCAACGTCACCCGCGAGGCCGTGCAGAACTACTACGTCGGCGTGGCCGAGGTTGCCAATTGGGATATTGCCGATGCCGCCGTTGCCGGCCGCGTCGAAGCCGCCGTGTCCACCTGCCGCCGCGCCCTGCAGCTTGGCGCCAGCCCCGTGGCGATTGCCGCAGCGCTAGCCAATAAGGTCGGAGCCGTAGCCCGCCTGTATTCCGCCCGCGGGGACCAGTATTCTTTAGCTAGCCAAACCGGCCTAGCGCCCTACGTGGTCAAGATGACCCAGCCGGTGGCTCGCCGCTGGTCCGCCGATAATGTCACCAAGGCCGTCATCCTCGTCTCGGAACTCGATGCCGCCGTCAAAGGCCAAGGCGGTGAGCCCGAATTCGCCATAGAGGCGGCCCTCAAACGAGTCGCGGAACTGGCGCGATAAGCTAGAAGCTATGTCTGAGACGCAAGTGCAGGAATTCGCCGGTCGGCTCTTTGACATGGCACGCGAGGGCAGCTTGGACCTCCTGGCCTATATCGACCACGGCGTAAATATTGACCTCGTGAACCAGGACGGCCAGTCCTTCCTCATGCTCGCGGCCTATCACGGCCACGCCGAGCTGGTTACCGCACTTGCTCGCGTCGGCGCGGACGTTAATCTGCTCAATGACCGCGGTCAATCACCCCTGGCCGGTGCCATTTTCAAAAAGGAAGATGCGGTCATCGACGCCCTCTTGGCCGCCCACGCCGACCCTGCCGCCGGCCATCCCTCCGCGCTGGAGTCTGCCCGCATATTTGGCCGCGAGGACCTTATCCCGCGCCTAGAAAGCGAGGCAGGGGAGTGACCTGGACGTCCTTTTTCACCCTCTTGTTGATGAATCTGGTGGGCGTCGCTTCGCCCGGACCCGACATTATTTTGGTGACCCGCTACGCCACCCGCTCGCGGCGCCACGCCATAGCCGCAGCCGCCGGCATCCAAATCGGCGTGCTCTTTTGGTGCACCGCCACCGTTTTCGGCGCCGCAGCGCTGCTGACGGCTTTTCCGGAAATTTTGGGAGCGGTTCAGGCCGTTGGCGGCTGCTTCCTGGTGTTTATGGGTTCGCGCGCCTTGCGCAGCGGCATCGCCCAGCGCGCCAACCCGCCGGTGGATCTGGAAGACGCCGCCGCGCAACTCGGGCGCCTACGCTCTGCCTTCAAGGTCGGATTAGCCACGAATATGTCCAACCCGAAAATCGTGCTTTTCCTCGCCGCGATGATCGCCCCGCTGCTTCCCGCCAGCCCTCCCATCTGGTTGGCCATCGGGTTGACGCTGTCCTTATCGCTTTCGGCCTTCCTCTTTTTCCTCGTCGTTGCCACAGTAATTTCTACCAACGCCGTGCGCCGCAAGCTCATCGCCGCTGGTCCGTGGATCGATATCGGCTCGGGCCTGTTTTTCATTATCGCCGGCATCGTCCTTATTGTCTCCGGCGCGCAGAACCTCCTGCACTAAAACAGCCGCGGCATTCCCTCCGCCACCGTGTCGAGCACCCACTGGGTCCAGCGGGCGACGGTGGAGGCGCGCCGCCGGGACGTCGCTAAGCTCAGGCCCAGGTCATCCATCGCCGCAATAATTTCCGCGGTGCTGGCGACCGCGCCGCGAGCCAAGCTGAGTTCGAGCACCTCGCGAAATACCCGCCGCGCCGCCAACGTCCGTATAAGCGCCGCATTTCGGGCATCGCGCTGCGGCTGCTCGATAATTCTCCTCCCGCGCTCGGTGGGCTCCCAGGCCTCATCCACCGGCACCGCCAACCCCAGGTAGCGCGCGGCGTTGGCATAATAGTCCGCCTGCCGCGGATCGAAATCATAGCGCTGAGTAATCTCTGCCTTACTCAGCGGCTGCAGCGTCATGAGCTCCAAGAGGTTGACCACCCGCTCAAAGTTATTGGCCTGCGGAAAGGGCACCTCCGGCTCGGCCTCAGGCTCCACCGCCCGAACGATATTCAGCGCCGCCTGCGCATCCAGGTGCGAGGCCGACAGTGCGTAGCGGGCGCTATCGACCAGCGCAATGCTGCGAAAATCGGCCGGATCCCTAAATTCATAGCGGTATAAATGGAAAATGCCATTGGAATACACCAGGTAGACCGGCACCACTTCCTTGGCAAGGCGCTGTTGGAAGCGCCGGTAGGGAAAATAGAGCTGCCGGATATTGAAATCATCCGAAAGGTGATTTTTCGCCTCCACCAGCACTAGATGCTCGAGCGATTCAAAACCGCCGTCGATTTCCATCTGTGCGCGGTCCACCGCCACCTCCACGCCCAGGTCCGGTAGCCGCACCTGCATCTCGCGCGTGGACATGCGGCCTGCCACCGTAGCTTGCAAAGGCCCGCAGGCCAGAAAATCTTCTAGCATCCCGCTTGCCGACGCCCCATTTAACGCCACCGCCTCCGAGCTCACCCCCTCCAACGAGAGGGTATCTAGACCCGCTGGCAGCTGCAGCGTACGTACCTCCCCGCGCTGTGCCTGCGGAAACTTCTCGTAGAGGTTGAACCGACCCACCAAGTATTCGCTGCGGCTTACCGGCACGATGCCGAGCTGCAGGCGCTGAAAGATCCAAGGCCGCGAGGTGGAAAAATCATGCTTGGCCATCAACCGTGGCTGCCGAGCAGAGATCCTCTCTACTTCCCGCGCGCTGATGAAAAAATACCCGCGCCGTTCCAATTCTTCGCCGTAGCCAGCCGCCAAGATGCGCAGCCAACCCCAGTCATTAACGCCTAGCTTCACCGACTCCGGAACGCCAAAACGTGCCCGCAGCTCCTCCTGCAGCTCCCGCCCCGCGTGCGCCTTCGGCCCGCTAGTCACCGCTGACCTCATAATTGCGCACCAGTACCTCATCGACCTTGCCGCGCTTCGAAGCGACGGAATTGATCGCCCGCATTGCCCCCACGATGCCTACCTCATAATCCGCATAGAGCTCTCGGATGAACTCGGTGGCCGAATTCGACAGCAGAAACTTTGCCCCGCGTTCGTCCAACTCATCGCAGACCTCTTTGAGCCGTTCTTGCTCCGCGCGGTCAAAGCCGCCCTTTTGATAGCCGGTAAACGAGCTCGTCACATTGACTGGGTCATAGGGCGGGTCGAAATAGACAAAATCGCCTTCGCCTGCTTCTGCCACCGCTGCGGCGAAATCGCCTTGGGAAAAGATCACCTCATTTTCCGCAAAATAGCGGTGCACCGCACGCAGCGTGTCTTCATCGCAAATGGTGGGATTCTTATAGCGCCCGAACGGCGCATTAAATTGACCTGCCGTATTCACGCGATACAGACCGTTATAGCAGGTGCGGTTGAGATACAGCGTTCGTGCAGCACGCTCGATGGGGGAGAGGGCGGCAAACCGCTTCGCATCCCTGTCCACTGCGCGCAGCGCATAGAAGAACTCCGCCTCATTGGGATAGCTCACGAGTTCTGCAATGAGCTCGTCGACGCCGCCGCGTACCACCTCATATAGGTTGATGAGCTCAGCATTGAGATCATTGACCCGTGCGCTTGCTGGTTGGAGCGAGAAAAGCACCGCGCCGCCACCGATGAAGGGCTCATAAAACCGCCGCGGGACATCCGCCGGTAGGGCGGCGTGGATATGTGGCAAGAGCTGGCGCTTTCCGCCCGCCCATTTCACCAGTGGCTTAACGTTTTTCATCGTTGACTCATCTTAGCGGCCCTACCCGACACGAGCACCATTGGGCTTTCGAACGTGCGGGCGGATAACTGGAGCGGAGGGCTGGCCGTACAGGTACTTTGGTTGTCTAACATCACAGCTTTGTTAAATAGTTCTATGACGGGCCTAAACGTACGGCCATGCCGGTAGTAAATTCTTCCCGTGCGCACGGCTGTTTCCATAGTCGAATATTAGGTAATAAAATCACCCCAAACGCCTTAGTTTGTAGGGAAATACCATTTTCACCTAAAGATTTAAGGGTTTAGAAAACGAAAGTAAGGCCCTTAGAGCGTCGGGACAGAAAGGGGCATTTATGCCGCGTATATCACAAATCCGAGTCGCTGCGCTCAACCTCGTCATCGAAGCCGGATACGGCGGGTTTACTATGGAGGAACTCGCCCAAAAGGTAGGCGTTTCCCGCCGTACCCTTTTTAATTACATAAAAGACAAAGAATCGGCAGTTTTAGGTCCCGAATTTTCGGAGGAACTAGAGCACCAATTTCAGAATTTCGCCGCCGGACTGCCCACCGGAAGCCTGCGCGAAGATTCTGAAATCGTGGCCAAAGCCGTATTTGACCGCGCCGTGGGTGATGAGTTCTTCCCCGAAATTTCCCAGCTGACGGCCAAGGCACTAGCTAAGGATACGAAGCTGCGTGCCCTGTATTACCAGCGCAATAGCCGCACTATTGAGCGCCTCCGCCAAGCCGTGCAGGCCCGTGAGGGTTGGAAATCCTCCGATCCGCGCCTCACGCCGACCGTCAACATCATCCACACCCAGTTTCTGACCGCCTTCGAGATTTTTGTGGAAACCCGTGGAGGAACGTCGCTTAGTGAAGCCTTCCGCAACGCCGGCGCCATCTTCGAAGATTATTTCAACGACGAACTGGCCTAAGCCTCACTGCTCGGGTCTACGCTAAGAAAATCCCCCGGTGCGCTCCGTAGAGTGCGACCGGGGGGATTGTCAGTGCAATGGCTCTTAGTCCATCTTATTGAACGCGGAAGCCATGCCGGACTTCTTGTTGGCTGCAGTGTTGCGGTGGAAGACACCCTTGGACACGGACTTGTCCAGGGCGCGAGATGCCACGCGCAGCTGCTTCTCAGCTGCAGCCTTGTCGCCAGTGGCAACGGCCTCGCGGAACTTGCGGATCTCGGTACGGACGGCGGAGCGAACGCCCTTGTTGCGGCGGCGTGCCTTCTCGTTGGTGATAACGCGCTTCTGCTTGGACTTGATATTTGCCATGAAAAGATACCTCTTAGTAATCGAAAGTGATTGACATAGAAACCGACCTGCTCGGACTATTCCCGCGGCCAGCAATCGCTGGCACGCTCGGCGCTGGTATTCGAAGAGCGAACCCAAGGTCCTGCCCGCCCCGACCAACGCGCCCGGCAAGTAAGTAACCAACATACAATAGCAGTACCGAATCCGACCTGCCAAAACTCTCAGCATGGTCGCCGTCTGTGCGACTGGTTAGGCCCAGTGGTAGCGCGCGCGTAACCTATTCGCGATTCTTTCGAACCGGCGTTCGGGAAAAAGTGTGCCTTGTCGGCGCACCTGCTCTTCGGAAACCTCCAGCAAGCGGTCGAGGCGCACCCAGCAATCGCACCCGGATTCGTCCCACTCGCCGGCGCCGATTTCCAGCCAGGCGTCGTCAAGCGCATGCTTCGGGTTGGGGGAGATAAGCAAACCCATCACCGTGGTGCGCGTGCGGCCGACAACCAGGATGGCGCGCTCACGCGGCGGGGCCTGCTTGCCTTCGGCCGGGGCCCATACCCAGACCACCTCGCCGGAATCAGCCTGGCCATCCATATCGGGGGAGAAAAATATGGAGCGGGGGTGAGAGGCGGTGGCCTCGACTCGGATATCAGCGGCCTTACGCGGCTCGTGGAACTCGTCCGACCTATCCAGCCCCAACCGGGAATTAATGCGGGTCAGGCCGGTGTCTATAGGCTCGCGCTCGCTGATTCCCAGCGCTTGGCGCAGTCGGGTGAGCATGGCGCTTTTCATGTCGACTATTGTAGACGTATGTCTGAAAACTTTGCGGCCACGACGTTTACGGATCCCGCCCGAATCCGAAACTTCTGCATTATTGCTCACATCGACCACGGCAAGTCGACGCTGGCGGACCGCATCCTGCAGCTATCCAAGGTGGTTGCGGAGCGCGATATGCGTGACCAGTTCCTCGATAATATGGACATCGAACGCGAACGCGGTATCACCATTAAGGCGCAGAACGTACGCCTGCCCTGGGTACCCCAGTCCGGTCCGGACGAAGGGGAGCAGATCGTCCTCCAGATGATCGATACCCCCGGCCACGTGGACTTTACCTACGAGGTCTCCCGCGCCCTCGAGGCGTGTGAGGGTGCCATCTTGCTTGTCGACGCCGCCCAGGGCATCGAAGCCCAAACCCTTGCCAACCTGTACCTGGCGATGGAAAACGACCTGGAAATCATCCCGGTCCTCAATAAAATCGACCTGCCGGCCGCCGACCCGGAAAAGTACGCGCTGGAAATCGCCAATATCATCGGCTGCGAGCCAGAAGAGGTCCTGCGCGTATCCGGCAAGACCGGCGAGGGTGTGGTCGAGCTGCTGGACAAGGTCTGCGAGTTGGTGCCGCCGCCGTCCTCCGAGTTCGACGCGGATGCGCCGGCCCGCGCCATGATTTTTGACTCCGTCTATGACACCTACCGCGGCGTTGTCACCTATATCCGCATGGTCGATGGCAAGCTCACCCCGCGCCAGAAGGTCACCATGATGTCGACCAACGCTAACCACGAGCTGCTCGAAATCGGCATCGTGTCCCCCACGATGCAAAAGTGTGAAGGCTTGGGCCCCGGCGAGGTGGGCTACCTCATTACCGGCGTAAAGGACGTGCGCGAGACCAAGGTGGGCGATACCGTCACTTGGTCCAACGGCGGCGCCGAAACTCCGCTTAAGGGCTATAAGGACCCGGACCCAATGGTCTATTCCGGCCTTTTCCCCATCTCCCAGGCCGATTTCCCAGACTTGCGCGATGCTTTGGAAAAGCTGCAGCTTAACGACGCCTCCTTGACCTTCGAGCCCGAAACCTCCGTCGCCCTCGGCTTTGGTTTCCGCTGCGGGTTCTTGGGCCTATTGCATATGGAAATTACCCGCGACCGCTTGGAGCGCGAGTTCGGTCTCGACCTAATTTCCACCGCGCCGTCGGTGACCTACCGCGTGGTGGCCGAAGACGGCGAAGAAAAGTGGGTTCACAACCCGTCGGACTGGCCGGAAGGAAAGCTTAACGAGGTCTACGAGCCGGTGGTGAAGATGACCGTCATCGTGCCCGAGCAATTCGTCGGCCCCACCATGGAGCTCTGCCAGTCCAAGCGCGGCCAGATGGGCGGCATGGATTACCTTTCCGAGGACCGCGTGGAACTGCGCTACACCATGCCGCTTGGTGAAATCATCTTCGACTTCTTCGATATGCTCAAGTCCCGCACCAAGGGCTACGCCTCGTTGAACTATGAAGAGGCCGGCGAGCAGCTCGCGGACTTGGTCAAGGTCGATATCCTGCTCAACGGCGACCCGGTCGACGCCTTCTCCGCCATCGTCCACCGCGATTCCGCCCAGTGGTACGGCAATAAGATGACCAAGAAGCTTAAAGAGCTCATCCCGCGCCAGCAGTTCGAGGTGCCGGTGCAAGCGGCCATTGGTTCGAAGATCATTGCCCGCGAGAACATCCGGGCCATGCGCAAGGACGTGCTGGCCAAGTGCTACGGCGGCGATATCTCCCGTAAGCGCAAGCTGCTGGAGAAGCAGAAGGCCGGTAAGAAGCGCATGAAGACGCTGGGCTCCGTCTCGGTGCCGCAAGAGGCTTTCGTGGCTGCGCTGTCTACCGACGCCGACGATTAACCCCGTACCCCCTATTGGCAAAGTGGAGCCGAATAGATTCTTAACATTTCGTTAACGGCTCCCGGGGTGCGGCCGGCAAAAGTTCAAAGTGAGCTGCTTCTATAGGGCGTCCCCACGGCCGGGGACGCCCTTTTAATCTAGTTGCAGTCGGTGTTTTGGCGGCGTTAAATTTCGATTCGAAAGCGACCGATGACTCGCCTGGTGAGCCACAGCCACTTTCGACCTGCCCCGCAAATTCTTGACCAAGGTTGGATTTTTAATGAAGCTTCGCTCTCGCGCTGTGGCCCTTTGCGCCGCCGCAGCCGCCACTACGTCCCTTGTCCCCGGCGTTGCCCAGGCAGCCACCACGACCCCAATTGAACACGTCGTTGTCATTTACTCGGAGAATATTTCCTTCGACCACTACTTTGGCACCTACCCAAACGCCCTGAATAAGGACGGCGAAAAGCTGCAGGGCAGCGACAAGGACGCCCCAAAATTTACCGCCAAGAAAGACACCCCCAAGGCGAAAAACCTCGAAAATGATGGCGTAATGGGGAACAAGAACCCCAACTCCGTCAAGCCTTTCCGCATCGGGCCAGACCATGCAGTAACTACGGACCAGAATCACCACTACGGCGATGAGCAGGCCGCATACAACGGCGGCAAGATGGACAAGTTCCCGGAGACTGTATCCACCGACATCGATAAGTCTTCCAACGGCTATTATGCCGTTCCAGGCATGACTATGGGCTATTACGACGGCAATACCGTCACCGGAATGTGGAACTACGCGCAAAACTTTGCGATGAACGACAATAGTTACTCCACTATCTTCGGCCCATCCACCCCAGGCGCGCTGAATCTGATTTCCGGAACCGTGGCCGGCGGGACCATGCATGACCCAGCCACGGGCGAGCAGAAGAAGATCGAACCTGGCAAGAACCACGCCCTCGCTGGGGTATCCGAAGATGGCAAGACCGCCACTGTTGTCGGCGACCCAGATCCGCTTTACGACGACTGCTCGAATAACTCTTCCGCCGGCACCAACCAGGTCACCGCGATGCACTCCAAGAACATCGGTGACCAGCTCAATGACAAGGACGTCACTTGGGGCTGGTTCCAAGGCGGCTTCCGGCCAACCGAGGAAGCTACAGACGACGCTCGCGCACGCTGCGGCGCCTCCCACACCACGCTGACCGGCCAGAACAAGACGGACTATAACCCGCACCACCAGCCGTTCCAGTACTACGCTTCCACCGCGAATCCGCACCACTTGGCGCCGTCGAGCGATGACATGATCGGCAAGACTGACCGCGCCAATCACCAGTACGATCTGCAGGACTTCGATACCGCTCTGGAGCAGGGCAACCTGCCGGCCGTGTCCTTCCTGAAGGCTGCCAACTACCAAGACGGACACGCCGGTTACTCCAACCCGCTAGACGAGCAGGCCTTCATCACCCATTACATCAATGAGCTGCAAAATTCCCCAGAGTGGGATTCCACCGCGGTCGTTATCGCCTACGATGACTCCGATGGCTGGTACGACCACAAGGCCCCAGAAATCCGCAATGGTTCCAATGACCCGCACCAGGACAAAGAAATCTGCACCGCCGCCGCAGCAAAAGTAGGCGTTGCCGGCGGAAAGGACGGCCAGTGCGGGCCGGGTACCCGCCAGCCTTTGCTGGTTATCTCCCCATACGCGAAGACTAACCACATCGACTCCACTTACACCGAGCAGACTTCCGTCACCAAGTTCATTCAGGACAATTGGGGACTCGGCCGTCTAGGGGGCATTGCCTTTGACGAGCGCGCCGGCGAGCTCAACAACATGTTTGACTTCAACGCCGCCCACAAGGCCCCGAAGCTTTTCTTGAACGAGACCGACGGTACCGTGGCCAAGGACTACGCCTCCATTGAAAAGGTGGATAATTCCTCCCGCGCCGGCACCAACCTCAAGGACGTCGTCGAGGGTATGGACGACCCCAAGGTCACCGAACAGGGCGTTCCCAACATCACCAAGCTGCCCCAAGATGCGAAGCCACAGCCAGGTGCGAATAAGCCCGATGATTCGAGCTCCAGTTCTTCCGCTGGTTCTTCTAAGGGCGGTATCATTGCGGCTATCCTTACGGCTCTGGGCGTCGGCGCAGGGGTTGTCGCTTGGTACATGAATGGCCACCCCGGCCTAGACCTGAAGAAGCTGCAAGATTTTAAGCTCCCGCCATTGCCCAACCTCCCGTTTTAATCAATGAAAACCTTCCATTTTGCCACCGCCGCGGTGCTTGCCATCGCGGCCATAGCTCCTACTGCCGTCGCCCAAAGCTCTTTGAGCTCTCTCGGTTCTAGCTCGTCTAGCTCGCGAGACTCGCGGCCGGCGGCGTCGACAAGCACAAGCGCGAAGCCGAAAGAACCACAGCTGAATGTGCGCGACGTGTATTCATGTCCTACGCCGGAGAAGGTACGGGGGCAGGCATCGTGGAAGGTCTATAACACCTCAGGGCTTGCGCTCACCGTCTACGTGGCAGATGATGCGGGCAACGCCTACCAGGTCCTCGAGCGCGTGGGCACCCCAGCCAAGCGCGCCTGGGCCCCGAAACTGCAGGACGGCACATACCACCTCACCTGCGTTTTCCACAATGATTCGGCCGTGAAATCTGATGATTTTGCGGTCACCGGTTCCACCATCACCGATGCTCCCAAGATGGTCCCCATTACTGACCGTGAGGTCGCGGCCGTGGCCATTCAGCAAGCGGACAGGCAGAAAAAGCGTGTGCCCGAGCTACAGAAGAAAGCCCACGCTCTTGCTAAAGCCACCTCGAAAGATCGCCGCGCTGCCCAAGCGGCCTACCTTGACTACCTCGAGACCTACCGATCCTTCGACGATTCCAGCGAGATGTGGCCGGGGCCCGGCTTGGAGGGATACATGGACGTCGAAAAGCTGCTGTGGTCCAAGCACCCCGTCAAGGATGCGGCGAAGCCTGCCCGCGCGCTTGCCGACGCCGTCGATAAAACCGCCCGCGCCCTCGATACCTCCCATTTCGCCATTCCCGCCCCCGACTACGGCCTGCGCACCCATGAAGTAATGGAGGAATTCGAGCGCTTCGACATGCGCGGCGAACGCGATTTCGGCGCCCATGCCCTGCCCACCGCGTTGCGGGGCGATGTTATTTCAACCCGGCTGACGCTGGATGCCGTCCGCTCCCTTGTCGAGGGCCGTGGGCTCGATACCTCGCCCATCTATGAGCAGCTGGATGAGCTTGACAAGCTCGCCGCAGAGTTCGATAAAAAATATGACACCGCTTTTGATAAGTGGTCCCAGAAGGACCGGATGCGTGTGCAGTCCGCCGTCGCGCGTGCCAATGAACTGCTTGCCCCTGTCGCCACGATGACCGTAGTCAGAAGGATGGATTAGTGCCCTGCCCGTTTAATTTTTCCCGCCGCTCGTTCCTCTCTGGGCTCGCGGCCACCGCCGCGCTTTCTGGCCCGGCAGCAGCTGCCAATGCGCAGTCCAGCCTCGCGGGCTCTTCCTTTGGTTCCTCTAAGCGAAGCGAAGGCGCTGCTGACCATGCTTCTCCATCGCCGCGCACCGAGGCGGACGCTCCGCTCGAACTTCCTTTCCACGGCGAGCACCAGCAGGGGATCGTGACCCCAGCCCAAAAGTATTCCGAGGTCGTCGCCCTCGATGTACAGTTCACCGAGAAATCGCGCTTAGAGAAGTTGCTTCGCACCGTGACTGAGCGCGCCCGCATTCTTACCTCCGGCGGCGCTACTGCGGCCGATGGCATTGGCTATCCCGCCGGCGATTCCGGGGAGCTAGGACCGCAGCTTCCCACCGATAGTTTGTCCATTACCCTCGCAGTGGGCAATTCGCTTTTCGACGACCGCTTCGGTCTTAAACCCCACAAACCCGTCCACTTAAGTTCCATGCAGGCTTTCGCCGATGACACGTTGGAGGAGGAGCTATGCCACGGCGACCTCGCCCTGCAGATTTGCGCCGACCAGCACGACACCGTCATTCACGCGCTGCGCGATATCTTGCGGCACACCCGTGGAGATGTGGCCGTGCGTTGGCGCCAAAACGGTTATATGAATGAACCGCGGCCGTCTGGCACCCAGCGCAACCACCTTGGGTTTAAAGACGGCATCGTCAATCCAGCCGAAAAGGATCAGGACAAGCTGGTTTGGGCCGGTACGGACGAGCCGGACTGGGCCGCCGGCGGCAGCTATATGGTGGTTCGCCTCATCGCTATGTATACGGAATTCTGGGATCGCATCTCCATTGCTGAGCAGGAGCAAATCTTCGGCCGCGACCGTGCAACCGGTGGCCCGCTTTCCGGTGGCGACGAATATGCCGAGCCCAACTACCTCGACGATGCCACCGGTGATGTCATCCCCACCGACGCGCATATTCGTTTGGCGAATCCGCGCACGCCAGAAACCGCGGACCAGCTCATGCTGCGCCGCGCCTATAACTACGACAATGGCGTGCGCGATAACGGCACCCTCGATGTCGGTCTCGTCTTTATCTGCTTCCAGCAGGACTTGGAGCGTCAGTTCATTACGGTGCAAAAGCGCCTCGAAGGTGAACCCCTAGCGGACTATATCCGACCCTATGGTGGTGGCTATTTTTATGCTTTGCCCGGCGTCGCTGATGACTCCGACTTTTTCGGCCGCTCCCTCCTCCAAGCCTAGAAATGCTTCACCGACTCGCACTGTGCGGGAAAGCCGTGTGATCTGGGAAGCGTCCGCCCAAAAAATGAGGGCAGGGTCTTCAGCTTGAATTGGCCCACGGCGGGACCCAGACTATTCGGCCCCGCCGCCGCGCTAACCGGCCGCGCACCGGCGGGGCGTTCGGGTCATCGTCATTGACGCCGTTGTGGTACGGACACGCCACACTGAGATTCGCCATATTGGTCTCGCCGCCGTGTTTCCACGCCCGCAGATGATGAATCTGGCACTTATCTGCCGGATAATTGCACTCGGCCCACGGGCACGTGGGGTTTTCCGCGCTCGCCATCAGCCGCTGCTTGTCCGAGGCATGCCGCGAGGTGCGATACAGGTTCACCGGTCCCTCATAGGGATGGACGAGCGTGACAAGTCCGCAGTCGGCAAGGCGCTTTTCCACCAGTTTGGCACCGCTAATTTCGGCCCCATTGGTCAACCGCAGCGTAATTTCCTCGCCTCCACCGTCGAGGATTTCATCTAATTCATCGAGCTGGATGATGATATTCGTCATCGCGGCAGGGCGAGCCGTGGCCCCGCCGCGGAAGAAAATATTCTCCACGGAATCCAAGGGTTTCTCTTCGCTGATGCTGGCGTGCAGGTCAGCGATGAAATCGGAATCACCGGTAATCGAAAGCGTCGACGGCCCGCCCTTGCGCCGCGTCATCCGCACCCCCTTCTCCGGCTGCCGCGGCGGATACATCTCCTTCAACCGCGTGCGGGCAAGATGCTCCACATCCCGGTCTGTCGCGCACAATTCAGCGCGCAGCGCCCACGCGTCCCGCTTGGATTTCGTGCGGGAGACGTACTTTTCGATGATCTTCAACGTCGCTAAGCAATGCTTAGTCGCCCGGCACGAGCGCTGCCGGCGGGTGAAGGAGGTGGGGCCAAAGTAGACGTCGGCAAGCGCAAGCAGGCTACGAGCTTCCTGCCGGGGCAGGCCCAGCCGACGCAGATCCGCCTCGCGCACGCCGGAGACCTCGCCGAGAAGCTCCATCGGCGAGGCAAGTTGGCGGGCGTAGTCCTGCAAGCGGGTCATGCCCGTGAGCATAAGACACCCCGCAAGGCCGCAGCAGCGCCCCCGCGTGAGCCTGTGGATAACTCGCCTCTCCCGTCACACCACCCCCGAACCCACCCGGCAGCCTGTGGATAACCTGCGGTACCCTCGAATGCGAAAGCGAGAAAAGGAGCCCACCATGACTGACCCGACCAAGCGAATCCGTCCTACCAACCCCGGACGCCTGGCTGCCCCACGCCAGGCCCAGCAGCTGCCGCCCCTGCCGGTGACTCGGGCGCGCATTGGCGAGCAGATGGCCACCGAGGTCTTTCAGGAAATGGGCGAGGAGATGCTCGAAGAGTTGCAGAACTTCCGCCGCGATCTGCACCGCAACCCGGAAATCGGCCTGGACCTGCCGCGTACGCAAAAGAAGGTCTTGGAAGCGCTCGAGGGCCTACCGCTGGAGATCCACGTGGGCCAGGATTTGAGCTCGGTGGTGGCCGTGCTGCGCGGCGGCCAGCGCGGCGAGCGGCCGGTGTCGGTGCTTTTGCGCGCGGACATGGACGCCCTCGAGGTACGCGAGCAGACCGGCAGCCCGTTTGCCTCGACGAATGGGTATATGCACGCCTGCGGCCACGACCTACATACCGCCGGACTGGTGGGCGCAGCACGGATTCTGTGCGAGCATCGCGAGGAGCTGCACGGCGACGTTACCTTTATGTTCCAGCCCGGCGAGGAAGGGCCGGGCGGCGCGCTGCCGATGATTGAAGAGGGCGTGCTCGATGCCGCTGGCCGACGCCCCATTGCCGCCTACGGCCTCCACGTTGGCCCGCAGGACCGCGGCACGTTCCACTACGTGCCAGGCCCGATGATGGCTAGCTCGTCCAACCTGACCATTACTGTGCTGGGCAAGGGCGGGCATGGCTCTCGCCCACACGATGCCATCGACCCGGTGGCTGCGCTGGCGGAGATCCAAATGTCGCTGCAGACCGCACTGACCCGCCGCTTCGATGCGCTCGAGCCCATCGTTATTACCGTGACCAACCTGTGGGCCGGAGACGGCGCGTATAACGCCATTCCGGAGCGCGCGGCCTTGGGTGCGACGGTGCGCGTGCTGCGCGATGAGAAGATCGACGCCGTGCGGCAGATGATTACGGAGGTCTCCAGTTCTGTCGCTGCTTCGCACCGGTGCACCGCACAGGTGGATTTCGAGGTTTTGTACCCGACCACCAAGACGAATCCGCGGGAAAATCAGTTTGCCGCCACCTTGTGGAGCCAGATGTTTGGCACCGAAAACGTCCAGCCTTTCGATGCCCCGATGATGGCCTCCGAAGACTTCGGCTACGTCCTCGCGCAAGTGCCGGGCACGTTTATGTGGATGGGCACGGCCAATCCAGACAAGCCCGAAAATGAGCGCGAGTGGAACCACTCTCCGATGATGCGTTTCGATGACTCGGTGCTGGGAATGCAGTCCGCGGCACTGGCGGCCGTCGCATTTGAGCGCTTGGCCACCGAAAACGAGCACCCGTCCGCGCAGACGAAGGCCATGCGCGATGCGGCCGGGGTGCAAAAATAATTCATCCCTAGGGATTATGGCCGCTGGCTTAAGCTTTAGGCCATGATCAGAACGAAGTGGAGCACGGCCGGTATCGTTGCCGCTTGTGCGGTGGCGAATTGGCTTATCGGCGTAGTACTGATGAGCATGGATATCGAGGAGTATTCACCGTCGTTTGAGGAGTACGGGCCCTATATCTGTACCGGTTTTGCGGTGGGCGTGGTGACGATTATCGCCCTGCCCTTTGCGTTAGAGCACCAGCCGCGCGAGCTTTCCGACGTCGACTATAGCGGCTCCACCCGTAGCTTCATCGCTGGCTGTATCGTGCTGCTGGGGTCGAGCTCCTATTTTGGTGCGGCTAGTGGAGTCGTGGCTTTCATTTCCATGGTCTCGCGCCGTTCGACCTCGCGCTCGGTGGCCGCAGTGGCGTGCTTCGTGGCGGCGTTTGCGATTGATGCGTTCTTCAACCCCTATATGGCCTGGGACGATATCGGATGGGTTGGCGCCATCTTCGTTGTGGTCGTGATAGTCGCGGGGTTATTGGTAGGCCAAAAGCGTGGCAATCTGCGCGAAAAGCGGTGGCGGGTGGAGCAGCAAGCCCGGATGAATCGCGAAGAGATGCGTGCCAAGGTAGAACGCGCGCGGCAAGAGGAGCGCGAGAGTATCGCGCGGGACATGCACGATACGCTCTCGCATCGGCTAAGCCTTGTGGCCATTCATGCGGGTGCGCTAAGCTATCCGCGCGAGGGCGTGCCCGACGAGTTCACAAACGCAGCGCGCACCATCCGCACGGAGGCCCAGAAGGCGGTAGAAGATTTGCGCACCGTTCTAAGCGCCTTGCGCGAAGACCTCTCCGAGGATCCGCGCACCACCTTAGAAGAGCTAGTCGCGGCCGCGCAGGAGGCCGGCACGCAGGTGACCGTGACCTACGCGGACGGTGCCAGCCCGGATGTTTTTACTGGGTTGTCCACGATGGCGCAGCACGCCGTGCACCGCGCAGTACAGGAGGGCCTGACCAATGCACGCAAGCATGCCGCAGGCCAGCCGGTGAGCATCACGGTGCGCGAGGTGGCCGGTGAGGTGGGCGTCGAGATGCGCAACCCGCTCCCGGCGGAAAAGGCAAACGGTAGCGCGGGTGCCAGCGCCGGCGGCTACGGGCTGGTGGGACTGCGCGAGCGTGTGGAGCTATCCGGCGGGCGCATGAATGTCCACGTCGGCGAAGAAGGTGAGGAATTTAGCTGGAGCATCCTGCTACCACTGGCGCATAAGGAGGCCGCGCAATGAGCGAGATGAGTTGGCAACTGCGCCATCCCGATTACGGGCTTATACGCATTGACCTAGAAGAAACCAGGACCCGCGAGGGCTGGACAGGAAAATACTTAGATTCTAAGCGCAGCCTTTTTACCTCCACGGTCGACGGCACTACGCGCAAGCTCAGCTATACCGATACCGATGCTTCGGCCTATAGCGTGGAATTCCTGCGCGGAAATAGCGATGATAATGCGCCCGAAGACGCAGATCGCATCGAGCTGGTGGAGCGCCGTGGCTATATCGTGCCACAGTTTCGCGGGCAAGGAGCGAGAGTGATGTTTGCGGCGGTGGGGGAGCCGGGCGTCGATAAGCGGCTGCATCGGGTGAACCTGTGGACGTTGCTCCTGCAGACTGCGCTGACATTCATTGCGGCCACGCTAGTCATCGAATTTTTCCCCAAATTCTTCGAAAAGCTAAACGATATTCTCGTGCCCTCGTTCCTTAACGCCGTAGTGGCGGGCCACGCCAAGATAGTGCCGGTAGTACTGGCGATCTTCGTGGCGCTTACAGTGGCGTATACGCCTGTTGCGTCGCAGTTTTGGCGCGCGCGGTGGAATCAACCAGTGGGAAAGGAAGCATGATGGCCGACGCACTGCGTGTAGTGCTCGTTGACGACGAGGATCTAGTCCGCAGTGGCCTGCGCCTGCTGCTATCCAATGCGCCCGATATTGAGGTCGTGGCCGAGGCGAGCAATGGCCGAGACGCGGTGGCTACCGTGCTCGACGTGCAGCCCGATGTGGTGTTAATGGATATTCGCATGCCGGTCATGGATGGCATCGCGGCCGTGGAGAAGATCTTGTCGGTCCACGCCGTGCCGATAATCATGCTTACGGCCTTTGATACCGATTCCTTCATCCTGCGGGCCCTGCGCGCCGGGGCGGCCGGGTTCTTGCTCAAGTCGACGCCGCCGGAATCGCTCATGGCGGCCGTTCGCGCGGCCGCGGCGGGGCAGCCGTTGTTGAGCCCGCAGGTCGTCGACAAGCTGGTAGGCATGCAAAGCCCCGCGCTTTCCGACGCCCAATCACACCACGCCCGCACCCGGCTTTCCACTTTGAGCTCGCGCGAGCGGGAAATCGCCGGGCTGGTGGCCCAAGGCTTGAATAATCAAGACATCGCCGACCAACTGGTGGTGTCCCTGGCGACGGTGAAGTCGTATATGCAGCATATTTTGAAAAAGATCGGCGGTACCAGCCGTGTGCACATCGCAATTATGGTCTTAGAGGCGCGTGGCTAAGGCCGGAGAATCCTCCCTGCGGGGGATACCGCGCCGGCGGCGTGTCGGCTTAGACTGGTGCGCGTTATGAAGGTGTTCCGAAAATCCGACGAAATGCTCCAGCGTCCGCTGTGGCAGAAAATTCTCATCGCAGTAATCGCTGTCGTCGGCGACGTGTTGGCCGCGTCGGATAGTGTTTCGGTAAATGATGTCTCAGAGAATCGGGTGCTTGTTATACTTGCGGTGTTGGTCGGTACTTGGGCGCTTTTACCTTTGGCTTTGCGCCATGCCGTTGGGGAGCGTGACCCGCGCAGCACGCAGCCTGGCCCGCGCAGTGCATTGGTAGCCGCAACCATTATTTCGGCGACGGTGACGATTGCTGAGTTTCGGCCTTCGGTATTTATAGCGGCGTTTTCTGCGGCCTCGCGCCGCAGCCGGTTGTGGATGGCGCTGGTATGCACGGCCATGGTGCTCTCGGAGTTGGTCGATTTTGATATATCTCGAAGCGAAGGGCTTAGTGCGCCCGGGAAGTTGGGATTTTTCTCTGGCATCATCCTCCCAGCAGTAGTGGTTTTAGTCGTCGGGTTGGTTCGCTCGAACCAAAAAGAGCGCACGATTGCGCTGCAGGCGCAGGCGGAGCTCACGCATGAGGAAATGACCACCCGGGAGAATTTTGCGCGGCAGGAAGAACGCGACCGGATCGCGCGGGATATGCACGATACACTCTCGCATCGACTGAGCATGATTGCGGTCTACGCCGGCGGGTTGGCCTACCGCAAGGACCTAGATCCGGAAGAGACACGGAAGTCCGCGCGCACGATTCGCGATGAAGCCGAAGCTGCCGTGGGGGATCTGCGTGAGGCGCTGCACTCGCTGCGCAGCGAGGGGCGCATCGATCCGCGCGAGGGCGTGGAATCGCTGGTGGAGCGTTCCCGCCAGGCGGGCATGGAGGTGGAAGTGCGCTACCGGGCGGGCGCGGGGCCGCAATCGCTGGAGGAGCTGAGCACCATGGCCGGCCACGCGCTCAACCGCGCGGTCCAGGAGGGCCTGACCAACGCCCGTAAGCACGCACCGGGGCAGCCGGTCACCATCACCATCGCTACGCTTGCCGACGCCCTGTCTATCACCATGTCTAACCCCACCGCCCAGACTGGGGAAAAGGCAGGCGTGCACAGTGGTGGGTACGGGATCGTCGGCATGCGCGAGCGCGCTAGTGTTGTGGGCGGATCATTGCAGGTACAGGACGGGGAAGAAAGCTTCTCGTGGACGCTGCGCCTGCCAAGGAAGGAAGAAAAGTGAGTGAAATTCGGGTGGTGCTTGTCGATGATGAGCCGCTGTTGCGCCACGGGCTGCGCGTGATCTTGGAAGGCGCGCCGGGCATTAGCGTCATTGGCGAGGCCGGCAACGGCAAGGAAGGCATCGAACTTATCTTGGCCGAAGAGCCTGATGTGGTGCTGATGGATATCCGCATGCCGGTCATGGACGGCATCGAGGCGACGGCGCAGCTGCACTCGCTCGCCGGCGCGCGCGATATCCCGGTGGTGATGCTCACTGCCTTTGATACCGATGAGTTCATCCTGCACGCCCTACGCGCTGGGGCAGTGGGATTCTTGTTGAAGACGACGGCGCCGGAGGCGCTGGTGGCGTCGGTAAGAGCAGCGGCCCAAGGCCAGCAACAGTTAAGCCCGAAGGTGCTAAAAAACCTGGTGGGATTGGCGAACACGCCGCCGCAGCCGGAACAGGAGATGATTCAGCCCAGTGGGCTAGATGAGCTTAGCGAGCGCGAAAATGAAATCGCCCAGCTGGTGGCCCAGGGGCTGAGCAATGCCGAGATTGCCGAGCAGCTTTTCATCTCGCTGACCACGGTTAAGACGCACATGAAGCACATCCTGGCCAAGATCGATGGCACCAACCGAGTGCACATTGCTATTGCAGTGCTCGGCGGCTAGCTCCTGCTCGGTGCGGGACCGGCTAGGGCCGACGGAAAATGGCGGAGACTAGCCCGATAAGCGCAATGGCGCCGACAATGATGGAGGCCGCCGGCCAGTATTGCGGGAAGTACTTGAGCGTGTAGCCAAAGACTTGGCCGTCATCGAAGTGCTGCCACAGTGCTACAGGCATCCACCACAGCTTGGTCAGAGTGAGCAGCGCGCCCACCAGGCCGGTGGCAACCCGCGCGCCACCGCGCAGGAAGAAGCTCGCCGCAACCAGCAGTACGCCCGCGATGGTCAGTGCAAACAGCAGGGGAGTATCGGTGCCCAGCGGAGAGCCGCGCAGCAGGAACTCGTGGTCAATTGCGTGTTGTTCGATGAGGGTATATCCATCGAGGACAACGTCGTCTGGGATTCCCATAGGTTAATTCTCCTTAATCGTGCCCGGAGCGGCTGGGGCGCCTGAGGTGGCATAGGGAAGGCCGACAGAAACGCGGACAGTTGCCACCTTAGAACCGGGTTGTACATCTATTATAGACAAATCTGTCTTTGAGGGCGTAGTCTGAGGCCTTTGACTCGATACAAGGAGACAGTGTGATTATTACCGGACTTCTCACCGGCATCGTCTTCGGTGCTGTGCTGCAGCGCGGGCGCTTCTGCGTGACCGGCATGCTGCGCGATATTTTCCTCACTAAGACCTGGCGCGGTTTTACCGCTCTGCTCATTTTGATCTCGGTCCATGCTTTTGGCCTTACCCTGTTGACCGGCGCTGACGTGCTCTCTCCGGAGATTGCTGATTTCAAACCAGTAGCCGTCATCGTTGGCGGCTTCATCTTTGGCCTTGGCATCATCTTGTCTGGCGGCTGCGCTTCAGGCACGTGGTACCGCTCTGCCGAGGGCCTAGTTGGCTCGTGGATTGCGCTGCTGTTTTATGGGCTATCGGCCGCGGCGATGAAGTCCGGTCCGCTGGCTGGGGCGAATGATTGGTTCAAGCAGTGGAGCCTGCCGGTAACCACCATCCACGACGCGCTGCATATCTCGCCGTGGATTCTCGTGGCTGTGCTGTGGGGCGTGACCTTTATGCTGTGTCGCCACTACCGCGCCAAGGATGCCGGGCGCCCGAAGGTGGACTTGGGCCAGCCGTGGTACGCCAAGCCGTTGAATATGAATATCGCGGCGGTTGCTGTTGGCATCATCGGCACGGTGGGTTTCGTGCTCTCTGCCGACGCCGGCCGCAATGGTGGGCTCGGCATTACCACGCCGACTGCGGATATCGTGCGCTGGGCCGCCACCGGTGATTCCGTGCGCATGAATTGGGGCACCCTGTTGGTCATCGGCCTTCTGGTGGGTGCTTTCATTGCCGCGAAGTCCGCCGGCGAGTTCCGCGTGCGCGTTCCGGATGCACAGACTGCAACCCGCGCTATTTGGGGTGGCATCATGATGGGTGTGGGTGCTTCGCTGGCTGGCGGTTGCACCGTGGGCAACGGCATGGTGGAGACCTCCTTGTTTAGCTTCCAGGGCTGGGTATCGTTGTTCTTTATGGCACTCGGCGTGGGTGCGGGCGCACGCCTATGGCTCAAGCCGAAGAAGGCGCAGGGCCACCAGTCACGGCAGCCGCAGACCTACTCCACCGAGGAGTCCGTGGATAACTCGGCGGTCTCCGCCGAGGAGAAGGTGCTGCCGAGCTTTGCCTCTGCCACCGGGGCAGTGGCGCTCAAGACCAAACCGCAGGCCAAGGAAAAGGCCCGTGCTCTAGGCGGTGGGCGCTACGCGCTGGATACCCTCGGTGCAGTCTGCCCGTTCCCCTTGATTGAGGCCAAGCAGGTCATGGCGGAGCTAGAGCCTGGTGAGGCGCTGGTCATTGATTTTGACTGCACCCAGGCCACCGACTCGATTCCGCAGTGGGCGGCCGATGAAGGCCATGAGATTCGTGATTTCCATCGCGCAGGCGATGCTGGTTGGCAGGTCACGGTAGTCAAGGGCGGCTAATTACATCATTGTCAGCTACTATGTGGAGGCAGAAGAATCGAGCGTGATTCTTGTGCCTCCTTTGTGGTTTGAAAGAAGTTATCGCATGCCCGAGTTTGATGATAATTCCACCGCTGTTGCGGATATTTTGCATGCCTTCGCCGTCTTTGAGCGCGAGGAAGAACACCTGCTGGACGCGGAACTGCGCCTTAACGTGTATGCCAGCTAGGCCATGATTCGTGTCTTTTCCGCGCTGCTGCCCTCTGCCGCCGCGCGCGAGCATATGGTACATACGCTTAGGCCCATCCATGCGGCAACTACCAACGAGTTGCGCTGGACGGATCCGGATAATTGGCATGTGACCATGGCCTTTTATGGCGACCAGCCCAATGATGCCGCGGCTGTGCGCGAGCACCTCGCCCACGCGGTGGCTGGGCGCTCGGCGTTGGATGTGCATGTGAGCGGAGCGGGAAGTTTTGAGCAGCGCACGTTGTGGGTGGGCGTCGGCGGGCAGGCGCGCGGCGTGCGAGAGTTGATGGCTGAGTGCCAGCTTGCCGACGCCCCCTTTAATCACCACCGCTCCCACCTCACCGTCGCGCGTGCCGGCCGGCGGACCCGTGAGCCGTGGGCGCTGGCGGATTATGTGCGCGCGTTATCGGTGTATCGGGGACCGGATTTTCGCGCCGACCGCCTTTGTCTGATGCAATCCCACCTCGGTGAGGGCCGTGGCGGCGGCCCGCGCTACGAGGTGATAGAGGAGTATCCCCTGTTTTAGGCGGAGCGGGCCGTACGGACTTCGTGCACCAGGGAATCGAGCTCCGCGCGGGTGGCCGTGCGGTCTGGGTGGGTGGTGCAGAAATCTAGCAGGAAGTAGCCGGCGTGTTGTACGGCAATGTGCCGTGCCCAGAATCGGCGCACGGCATCGGGGTTATCCACGGCGAGGGACTGGATGGCGCGGCGCTCCGAGAGCAGCTCGTATTGCAGGTCGCGGCGCGCGGACAGTACGGCATCTGGGGTATTAACAAAGAGCAGGCCGAGCAGGGTAGCCATGGATTCCATCGCGCGGACCTGCAGGCGGGCCTGATTGCGTACAGGAGCGCGACGCTGCCATAGCCATAGCACGGCGGTGGCGATGAGGATGGACAAGATGATTTCGCCGCAGCGAGCCTGGATGGTGGGCAATAGGGGCCGGGTGGCGGAGTTGCCCATGAGCAGGGCAAGTGGGGTGGAGAAGATAACGCAGATGGCGTAGTTTTTCGCCACGAAGATTTCGGCACAGAATTGGCACGCGGCCAGCGTGAGCAGGAGCGTCCAGCCGCTGATGCCAAAGTAATGGAGGATAGAAAACAGCAGCACGCCGACGACAGAGCCGAGCATGCGGTGGATGCCGCGGACGGTGCCCGGCACATGGTCGGGTCCCCATTGCAGCATGAGGAAGGCAGAGACCACGCCCCAGTCCGGCCGGTCGAAGCCGAGGCTAAGGCCCACGAGCACGGTAATGATCGCCGAAAGAACCACCTTTTGGGTAGTGACCATGGCATGCGAATCCCGCACCGCGGCGCGGTAAAGCCGGTACCGGCCGGTGGGCCGGGTATGGGGGATAGCGGTGCGATTCGGGTCGACGTCGGTGACATGATCGGTAAGCTGGTCCGAATCGGAGCCGAGGTCAAGGGCGCGGTTATGTGCCACGATGGTGTGCTGGGCAGCAAGGGTGCGCTCTACTAGGTGGGCTCCTTGGGAGTCGATGATGCGGCCACCGCGGATAATGTGGGCGTCGGAAAGCGCCTGCCAAGCAGCAAAAAGTGCGGTTTGTGCTTGGTGGTGGCGGGCGAGTGAATCATCCTGTCCGGCCTGGAAGGCAGACGCGGCCTTTTCCAGGCTGGCTACGGCGCGGCGCTCAGGGCCGTGCGGGTCAAAAAGGGCCGGGGCCATGCCGAGGATCAAGCTGGCCACCATGCCCGTCAGCGCCCAAAAGAGCAGCTGGCCCACGGTGACATCGGTGCGGGCGAGCATGACCGAGCCGCCGCCGACCATGACGAGGAAGAAGGTGCCCGGTGGCGGCAGGCGCAGCGCATTTTGGGCAAAGCCACAACCGGCGGCCAATGCCGTGGAGTAGAGGCCTGCGAGTAGGAGCCACCAATGGCCGTGGCCGGGCGCAAAGATAAGATGGCCTACCAACACGCCGACGGCGGCGACGGTAATGAGCGCGGTGCCGGCGGTGAGCATGACGCGCGGGCGGGTGCGATAGGGCTGTCCCTCGCCAAAGATGACGGTAAACGCGCCGGTGGAAATGAGCAGGATAGCGTAGTCGTGGCCGGTAAGCAGCGCAATGGCGCCGGGCAGGAGAATCGCCAATCCCGCGCGCAGTGCACCAGGCCAGCGCACCGAGGCGCTATTAAATGCGGTGAGTAGCTGGGTGGTGCTAGGGCGCTGCGGGATGGGATAGTCAAGCTGGGCGGCCACGGAGCAGCAGGATCCTTTCTAAGTGGAGTTATCTGACCCGACTACCTTACGCCCACCAGCACCCGCTTCACATTTCGGCGGCCGCGATAAGCCGACGCGTGTAGTCCGTGCTGGGGGAGGACCATACGGCCTCGGTAGGGCCGTGCTCGATGAGCCGGCCGCGGTCGAGGACGGCGACACTATCGCAGAGGTGGCGCACCACCGCAAGGTCGTGGGTGACAAAGAGTAAGGTGAGCTCTCGCTTGTCGATGATCTCTGCCAGTAGCTCCAAAACCTGCGCGCGCACGGACATATCAAGGGCCGAGACTGCTTCATCGGCCAGCAGGATATCTGGCTCGCCGCACAGCGCGCGGGCAATGGAAATGCGCTGGCGCTGGCCACCAGAAAACTCGTGCGGGAAGCGGTCGAGGCTATCGGCCGGAAGCCCGACCTCTGCAAGCACGGCCGCGGCGCGGGAGCGCTTTTCGGCTTTGTTTGGGTTGCCCGGCATGGCCTCTGCGATGGATTTCCAGATCTTTAGCCGCGGGTTGAGAGAGCCCTGCGGATCTTGGAAGACCATCTGCACTCGGCCACGGACAGTGACCTCGCCGCTTGTGGGCTGGTCGAGTCCGGCAATGAGCTTGAGCAGGCTGGTCTTGCCCGATCCGGAGCCACCCACAATGCCGAGGCGCTCGCCGTGGTGCACGCGCAGATCGATGCCGTCGAGTGCGGCGTGAGTGCCGTGCACCTTGCTAACCCCTTCGAGCGTGACGAGGGAATCTTCTGCTGCGGCCGGGGCAAGGCTCATCTCTGGCGGCTGTGAGGAGGCGATGAGCTCGCGGGTATAGGGATGCTCGGGCTGGGCAAGAATCCGCTCGGTAGGGCCCGACTCCACCACTGCGCCATGGTGCATTACCACAACGCGGGGACACATGCGGCGGATGACTCCCAAGTCATGGGTGATGAAGATCAGCGCGATGCCGCGAGCCTTGGTCACGCGCTCGATGACGCGCAATACGCCATCTTGCGTGGTGGCATCCAGCGCGGTGGTCGGTTCATCGCAGATGAGCAGATCGGGGTGGCCGGCCATGGCCATGGCAATGAGCACGCGCTGGCGCTGGCCTCCGGAGAGCTGATGCGGAAATCGGGAGGCAATGTCGGCATCAAGCTCCACCTCTTCGAGAGCGGTTGCGGTATCGCGCACCCCGGCGTGGGCCAGCTGTTTGCCCACGCGCATAAGCGGGTCCAGCGCGCTCATTGGCTCTTGGAAGACCATGGCCATGGTCTTCCCGCGCAATGGGCGGATACGGGAATCGCGTGTGCCGACTACCTCGTGGCCATCCACTGTGACGGAGCCGCTCGCGCGCACCCCATCGGGCAAAAGCCCCATGATGGACAGCGCAGTGAGCGATTTTCCGGAGCCGGATTCACCAATAATGCCGAGCTTTTCGCCGGCCGCGAGCTCGAAGTTAAGCGGCCCCAGAAGAGCAGTGCTGGACCCAGCAGCGGTGACCGCCAGGTTATCTACTTTGAGCAGGCTCATCGCGCGGATCCTTTCAGGCGGGGATCGAGGAGGTCACGGAGGGCGTCGCCAAGCAGGTTAAAGCCCAGCACTGTTGCCGCAATGGCCAGGCCGGGCCAGAAGGCCTGCAGAGGAGCGGTGCCCAGAAGCGACTGGGAATCTTGCAGCATCCGGCCCCACGAGGCGGCCGGTGGGGCGGTGCCTAAGCCAAGATAGGACAGGCCGGCCTCGGCCAGGATGGCAAGCGCGAAATATACCGAGGCCTGCACGATGAGCAGACCGGCAAGATTGGGCAGAATATGGCGCCACGCTACCTTCCAGCCCGGCACCGCGGAAATGCGCGCGGAGGAAATATAGTCCTGCGTGATGACCTGCAGCGTGCCCGAGCGCGCAACCCTGGCAAAAGAAGGAATGCCGGCGATGCCGATAGCAATCATGGCCGTAAGCGTTGAGGGGCCCCATACCGCGCCAGCAATAATCGCCAAAAGCAGCGCGGGGAAGGCAAGCAACAAATCCGCACTGCGCATCACTAACGCATCGGCCCACGTGCCGCGGCGCATGCCAGCGAGGATGCCGAGCGGCACGCCGACCACGGCGGCGATTCCCACCGCCACTAGGCCGACGAAGACCGTAATCTGGGCCCCCGCCATGAGGCGGGAAGCGGTATCGCGACCGAAGCGGTCCGTACCAAGGAGATGCTCGGCACTGGGGCCGGCAAGGCTCACATCCGGGTGCGCGAGAGTAGGGTCATACGGCGTCCACACCAGCGAAATCACTGCCACCAGCACCGTGGCGGCGACGAGGATGGCCCCCAGCCAGCCAGAAAAACGCAGCTTCATTATTTATCACCTGCCGTGATGCGCGGATCGATGAATCGGTAGGCCACATCCGTGAGGGCATTGACCACCAAGGCGAAGGCGACGAGGAGCATGACCAAGGTCTGCACCGTGGTCAGATCGCGCACCGCCACCGCATCCAGCAGCATCGAACCTATGCCGGGGATGACAAAGACGGACTCAATTACTACGGCGCCCACGACCATCGTGGTTAGCTGTACGCCGGCCACGGTAAGCACGGGCAGCGCCGCATTGCGCAGGCCGTGGCGCTTCAGCGCCTGCCACGGGGACTGACCCAGCGCACGGGCGGTACGAATATAGTCCTGATGCAGCACATCGAGCACAGCCGAGCGCACATAGCGCGTCAGCATTGCACCTTGCACCACGGCCAGCGCAATGACCGGCAAGATGAGGTGGCGAATAAACTCGCCTGCGCCCTGGTTTGGCGGCACCCAACCATTGGCCGGCAGCCAGCCTAGGTGAACGGCAAAGATGGCCACCAGGATGATGCCGAGAAGGAAGCTGGGCACCGCAATGCCTAGCTGCGTACCGGCAGTAACCACATCCGCGCTGCGGGTACGGTTGCGCAGTGCCAACCACATTCCCACCGGGATGGCCCCGGCCAGTGCGAGCAGCATCGCTAAACCAATCAGGATGAGCGTGACTTGGGCGCGGTCCAGCACCAGCGGCGTAATATCTTGTTGCGAGGACAATGACTGCCCAAAACTGCCGGTAAACAGGCCTTTTATCCACTCCCAATATTGCGTGAGCAGCGGGCGATCCAGGCCCAGCTCAGAGCTGAGCTTGCCGACGGCCTCTTCGGTCGCATTCACTCCCAGCGCCACCCGCGCCGGGTTGCCTGGCACCGCGCGCATGAGCGCGAAGATGATGATGGAGGCGGCAAAGAGCGTTAATGCAAAGCGCAGCAGCGGGCGCACGATGGCGCGCCCAGTAAGGCGAAGGGAAGTCATCGTGCCTCCTTTTCGGCGTCGTCTGCGGCGTTATCCGCAGAAGCCGCGCTAGCAGTAGCGTCTGCGGAGCTGAGATCGCGCAAGATCAGCGCGTCCGTGACCTGATCAGGATGCAGTCCGCGCACGCCTGTGCGGGTGAGCACGATATTGGGCATATTCATCAAAGTCAGCGCGCCGGCATCAGCCATGATCTGGTCCACGGCTTGTGCCATGAGCTTGGGGTAGTCCTGCTCGGGTGCGGAGTCTGCCTGGGCCAAAAGCTCGCGGGTGCGCGGCGAATCGTAGTTGAGGTAGTAGTCCGGATCGCCGAATAGGGTTGGCACATCGCGCGGTTCTACGTGGGAGATGAGCGACATTTGATAGTCTTTGGCACCCATGACCTGGCCCAACCATACGGCTGGGAACTCGGCGGATTCCAGCTTCACCTTAAAACCAACTTCGGTGAGTTGCGAGTACAGCAGCTCGGCGACGGTCTGGGCATAGGGCAGCGTCGGTGTGGTCAGCGTGATTTCGGCCCCTTCTGCGCCGGCCTCTTCGAGTAACTGGCGGGCCTTATCCGGGTTGTAGTCGTAGTAGTGCTTGCCTTGGAACCATGGATCTGTAGGTGGGATTGGTGCACCACCGGTGTCTTTGGCTAGGCCATTCCACAAAATGTCATTGGCCGCCTTGCGGTCGACGGCATAGGCGACTGCCTGGCGCACGCGCGGATCATCAAAGGGAGCCCGGGCATTATTCATGGATAGCAACACCTCACCATTGGTGGTGCCGACCTCGGTAGCGATGCCGTCCTTGACGTCGTCGAGAAGCTCCGGGTTTTGCACACCCCAGACCACGTCCACGCCGCCGGCCTGCAGCGCATTGACCGAGGAGATGGTGTCTGGGAAATAGCGCACGGTGACATCGTGCGCGGCGGGCTTTCCCCAATAATTTTTGCGGACCTTGAGCTCCACAAATTCCGAAGGCGCAAAGCGGGAAACCTCAAAGGGGCCGGTACCCACCGGTTGGGCGGCGAGGTTATCCATGCCATTAGGCGTCATCATCGCGCCGGTGGCCGTGCCCATGGACCAGAGCCAACCATTCGATGGCTGTTTCAGGCGCACCTTTAGTGTGTGATCATCGATGGCTGTGGCCTTGGCTACCGGATCCATGGCTGCAGAGATGCCATTGGTCCATTTCTCGCGAACGTAATTAATGGAAAAGGCCGCGGTCTCGGCGGTAAAAGCATCGCCATTGGAAAAGGTGACACCTTTGCGCAGGTGGAAGGTATAGCTGCGGGCATCGTCGCTGATCTCCCACGAGCTGGCGAGCCCCGGGGTGATAGAACCGTCCTCATCGATGCGCACGAGAGTTTCGTAGACATTGTCCATGAGTACGGCGGGGATGGCGGCACCACCGGTAGTGGTGAAATCAAGGGAGGCGGCTGCCGAGGTGGAGGCTACGGTAAGGGAAGCAGAAGCGGAGTCACTATCTGCTTGGGAGGTATCAACCACCGCGGTATGGCCTGCAGAGCACGCTGATACGGTTCCGACAGCGGCCGCCATGGCGAGGCTACCCAGCGCCCTGCCGGCGCGAAATCTTCTCATAGGAAGCAGGGTAGCCGGTGGGGATAGCTGCCGTGAAACTTATGCAAAATTTCCTGGAGTGGGGATAACTTCTAGGGGTGAAACGCCCCCGCGTACGTTGTTCATAGCCAGCTTCATGCGGTCCGCGCGATAGAGGTATACCGCCAATTCCACCGGTTCGCCGGAGTGGTTGGATATTTCCATCTGGAGCCGCCACAGTGGGGTGCCAGTGGCTACTTCAAGTGCCTCGGCATCCTCGGCCGTGGCTTCCTCCAACGTGAGTTCGCGGCGCACATTATCAAAGTCCACGCCGCATTCGTGCAGGTGCGCATGAATAGAGCCGGCATCCGCGTCGAAGTCCAAGATGTGCTTTCCCACCACCATGGGGAAATACATGCGCTCAATGGCAATGGGGTGGTCCTCGGTATAGCGCACGCGGTGGACAAAGACCACATTTTGTTCTGGGTCCACACGCAGAAAACGAGTGATTTCCCGCGGCGCACGGCGGCGAGCCAGCCACAGGGTGTGCTGTTGGGGATCCGCGTCATATTCGCTGAGCCAGCTGGAGATGGAATAGATGGATTCAAAAAGCTCTGCCTGGGTAGAGGCTAAAACGGTGGAGCGTCGCCCGCGGCCGGAGGAAACCAGCCCTTCGGCGCGCAAAGCCGCAACCGCTTGGCGCACGGGTCCGCGGGAAGAAGAAAACTTCTCGCATAAATCTGCTTCGCTAGGTAGAAAATGGCCTGGTTGCAGCACGCCAGAGCGGATCTGTTCTCGCAGGTAGTCCGCGATCTTTTTATGTTGCTGTTTATCGCGTGGGCTCATTCAACCTTTGTCCTTAGTCTCTCCGGGGCTTTTCGCAGCGGAGCGAAACACGTCAATGTTATTCCATTTTGCTAGGGTGCGCTAACGCAACAGCGTCACTAAGAAACTACGCGCTATTTGAGTGAAAAGGCACTAAATAAAATCACGCGCCGCTCTATCAGCGCTAGGTGGGTGGGAAGCACGCTAGGCTAAGTCTTCGTGAACGAGAGCACCGAAACTATTGAAGTACGCGAAGCCGGCGGTACCGCGCGCCTAGGCAAGGCAGTGACGGTGGCTGTCATTATCGCCGTCGCGCTGCTGCTAATCGGTGGAGTGCTTATTTACTCGGCGCTGCAGGAGCCGGCCGACACACGCTTGCATACCGTTTACCTCATTGCCGCGCTCATGCCCTTAGGCGGGGCGCTGTGCGCGATGCTGGCGGTGGTAGCCTCCGCGCGGCGCCGAGCTCGTGCGCTGCTGCGCATTGGCGAGGATATTTCCTTGCCACTCCAGCGGACTAGGTATCCGGCCGCTGAGCTAGACCGCATGCAGTTCTATTCGCTCGAGCCGGGCCAAAATTTCCTGGCCCTGATTCCGCGTGGGGTACGCGTTTCTACCTTGGACGAAGCGCAGCAGTATTCGGTGCGATTGCCGGAGCAGGCGAACCTGGGACCGCGGGAGCTTGAGGGAAAACTCCGGGAACGGTTCCCCGAGGTCCCCATTGACCACCTAGGCCACGTAAGGGCCGAAGGCTAGCTCGGGGTGCCGGCTACGCGTGCCGGATCGAGCTGCCAGCCCTGTGCGAGCAGTTGCATATTCTTGATGACTTCCTCGTGCGAGCTGGACTGCAAGGAAACCATCAGCTCATCGGCCTTAGCGTGCTTCTGGAAGGTCTCGAGGTAGTTTGCCACCTCATCGGCGGTGCCCACGGCGGAGTACTTCAGCATGTCTAGGATCTGCTGGCCCTGGTAAGAGCCGATAATCTGCTCCACCTGCTCATCGGTGAGGTGCTTGCCGCGGCCGGCGAAGGCCTTGACGCGGTTGAAACACACGCGCTCGTATTCCTCCTGCGCCTGTTGGGTGGTCTCGGCGGCGGTGACGTTGACTCCGGCGATGAGGTAGGGCTTGCTGAAGCGCTCGGAAGGCTGGAAGTTCTCGCGGTAGTAGGTGGTAGCCTGCTCGAGGTGCTGCGGGGCAAAGTGAGAAGCAAAGGCATAAGGCAGGCCGAGCTTGGCGGCTAGCGAGGCGCCGAACATGGACGAGCCCAAAATATAGATCGGCACGTTGGTATTGGCACCTGGAACGGCGCTGACCCCCGGGATATAAGACTTGCCCTCGAGATAGGAGTTGAGCTCTTTGACGTCTTCGGGGAAGCGTTCGGCAGAGTGGGCGTCGCGGCGCAGGGCGCGGCCCAGGGTATTCATATCCGTGCCGGGTGCGCGGCCTACGCCTAAGTCGATGCGCTTGGGATACATCTCCTCCAAAGTGCCGAATTGCTCGGCGATGACATAAGGGGAGTGGTTAGGCAGCATCACTCCGCCGGAACCCAAGCGAATGCGCTCGGTCTTCGCACCAATGTGGGCGATGAGCACGGCCGGAGAAGAAGACATGATGGACTTCATATTGTGGTGCTCGGTGTACCACATGCGAGAATAGCCCAGCTTTTCTGCTTCCTGTGCCAACTGCACGGAGCGGGCGATGGATTGTGCTGGGGTCTCGCCCTCATAAATGGTGCAGAAGTCCAAGACGGAAAGATGCGCGCGTTCGGTCACGGGGAGAGCCTTCCTTTTGCTTTCGGTAAATCCTGTCTAAGTTCTCTTCTTCCAACGGTACGCGCCGCCTGACTATTCCGGGCGGGGCTATACCGCATCGCCGCAGGGGCCTGTTGACATAAAAATCCCCTCCGCCTCGGCACCGTGGTGAGGTGTGGAGTGGGAGGGGGAGGTAGGAAGGAGAGACTAAGCCTCAGCGAGGGCGTCGGCCTCCGCCGGCTCTGTTGCCGGTGGGTTGGCGGCCTCGTGCTTCTCGCCTGCCTTGGTGGCGATATCGACAACGAGGCCGATGACTGCCGCGATGGCGGTAGGGACGATCCAGCCGAGGTCTACGGACTGGCCAGGAGCCAAGCTCAAGAGGGGATCGAGTGCGTCGGTTCCCCAGCCCTGATCTGCGATAACGGACAAGGCCGACCACAGCACCGATACCCACAGTGCCAAACGGTAGGTCCAATAAAAGACCACGGACTTTTTCACCACTGGTTGGATCAGGGTGAGGAAGATAAGGGAAATAGCTGGTGGATACAGGAAAGTAATGAAGGGCACTGCAATGGACAGCACCGTCTCCAGCCCCTGGAAGGCGAAGAGAATGGACAGTGCGGTAAAGAGGCAGGCCCAGACGTGGTACTTCACCTTAGGCACAAGCATTTCGAAGAAGGCGGAGGTGGAGGTGATAAGGCCCACCGCGGTGGTCATGCAGGCCAGGATGACGATGGCGGAGAAGACGACTTGGCCGATGGTGCCCATGGTGAGATTTGCGGCGTCGGCAAGCAGGGGCGCTCCTGACTCATAGGACTGGCCATTGGGAATGGTTTGGCCTACCCACGCCAAGCCCAGATAGATAGCGGCCAGCAAAGCGCCAGCAACCAGAGCGGCAGTAATGGTGCCGTTAACCAGGGACTTCTTGGTCTTAAAACCCTTGGAACGCAAAGCGCCGACAATGACGATGGAAAAGGCCAGACCCGCAATGGCATCCATCGTGTTATAGCCCTCAAAAAGGCCGGTGACCATGGGGGAAGAAGTATAGTCCGCAGTAGGTGCTTGGGGATCGCGGGGATTGTTGAAAGCTGCCAAGGCGATGAGGACAACCAACAACGCCACCAAAGCCGGGGTGAGGAACTTACCCAAGGTATCGATAATGGAATTTGGCTTCCAAGACAGTGCTAGGGCGATAAGGAAAAAGACCACATTGAAGATGCCATTGGCCATGGTTCCCTCCCAGCCCAGCAGCGGGGTGATGGCGGTTTCCATGGAAACGGCGCCGGTGCGCGGCAGGGCGTAGAAGGCGCCGATGGCAAGGTAGGCCATTACAGAAAAGACGAGGCCGAAAAGCGCGCCACCGTTGGAGCTCAGGTCGCGCACGGAGCGGCCCGAAATGGAGACGGCAACAATGGCTAGGACCGGAAGGAGCACGCCGGCGGCGAGGAAGCCGAGGACGGCGGGCCAAAAATTGGTGCCGGCCGAAACTCCCACCATGGGTGGGAAGATGAGGTTGCCGGCGCCGAAGAACATCGAAAACAGCATCAACGACGCAATTACGATGGTGGCGACGGGCTTTGCAGTGCTTGACGCGACTGGGGTAGCCATGGTGGCTCCTTAATTTTCCATGTACAGCTAGAATGTGAGGAAGCTTTCCTTATTCCGCCGAGGGGTGATGGCGGGGTGGGGTGCGTCTCCGCGGTCCGAGGTGGCGGGTCACGCCTGTTCGTGTAATGAGACATTACCGCCCACATGGTGAGAAATCAAAGTGTGGGGGTGACGCAGAATACATGGTTGACCCAGCCGGGCCGACCTAATCGAGTGCGGCGAAGGCACGCTCCATGCGGTCGAGTGCCTCCTCCAAAATCTCGCGCGAGGTAGAGAAATTCAACCGCGCATGGCCCGGACCGCCGGTGCCAAAGGTATCGCCCTCATTGAGCGCGACCTTCGCATTCTCCCGCAACCACTTGGCCGGCTGCGGATTGCCGCCGATAGCGGTATCAGCAAAATCCAACCACAGCAGGTAGGTGGCCTCCGGCTTGCTGGTCTTTAAACCAGGGATGCGCTGCGGCAGCTCCTCCACCAACCAATCGCGGGTCTGCCGCAGGTACGCTATTTCTTCATCGAGGAAGTCGCCGCACTCGCGGTAGGCAGTCTCCGCAGCAAGCACGCCCAAGGTGCCCGTGCCATCCTTGGCCACCCCAGTAAGGCCATTCCACGTGTGTACATCGGACGTATTGGAGAAAATAATCTGCGCGCACTTTAGCCCGGCAGTATTAAAAGCCTTGGAGGTAGCGGTTACCGTGATGGTGCGCTCGGCAGCCGCCGCGCTCAGCGACGCCACCGGGATATGCCGCCTCTCATAGACCAGCGGGGCATGGATTTCATCGGCCAGGATGCGCGCATCATATTTTTCCGCCAGTTCTACCAAGCCGGTGAGGTAGTCCTCGTCCAAGACACGGCCGAGCGGGTTATAAGGGTTGGCTAGCAAAATAGAGCCAGCGCCCTGCTGGAAGGCGCGCTCAATATCATCGAGCTCCAAGCTGGTCTCGATCTTTTCGCGGCCAGCGGTGCGCGGCAGCTCCAGCAGCGGAGGGTAGGAAGGCACTGGCACGATGACCGGGGAACCTTCGCGGGTAAAGTACTGCACTCCTAGCAAAAGACCCCGCACTACATCCCCAATCCAGAAAATATGCTCCGGGATAGGGCGCCAGCCATAGCGTGTGTCATAGAAATTAGCCACAGCCTCGCGCAGTCCTGAGGCCTTGGGCGCTGGGGTATAGCCGAAGGTTTCCCTATCCACCATCTCTTCCAACGCCTTCTTGATAGCGGGCGCGGTGGGGAAGTCGGACTCCGCAATCCACAGTGGCAACACATCTTCTTCGAAGACGGTCCACTTGCGGGTTCCGCGGGCTTGCAATTCTTCTAGGCTAGGAAACTCCATGGACATAACCATAACGCGAAGCCCGCGGCCACCCCAGCGCATTTATGCGCTTTTATTCAACTGGCTTATCTTCCCGCGACGGTGCAGGCTCCTAGACATCTGCCTCCTCTTCCTCCTCGGATTCGGAGGCGTGGCCGGAGACAAAGCCATATTTTTTCAACCTGCGGCGGTCTGCGGCCGAGGTGGATTGAGTGAGTTTGAGCAGTTCGGCATAAATGCCACCGGATTGAGCCAGCTCGGCCGGCGAGCCCATCTCATCGATGCGGCCGCGGTCCAAGGTGATGATGGTATCGACGTCCGCAATGGTGGACAACCGGTGGGCAATAATAAGCGTGGTGCGGTCCTTCATCAGCTCATCCAAGCCGGCCTGCACGGCGCGCTCGGACTTGGTATCAAGCGCCGAGGTGGCCTCGTCCAATACCAAAATGGGGGCGTCTTTAAGCATGGCGCGGGCAACGGAGACGCGCTGCTTTTGTCCACCGGAAAGCTTAAGGCCGCGCTCACCAATAACGGTGTCATAGCCATCCGGGAAGGCCCGGATAAACTCATGGGCATTGGCGCGCTTGGCGACGTCCACGATTTCTTCCTCCGTGGCACCCGGCTTGCCGTAGGCGATGTTTTCGCGAATGGTGCCGGAGAAAAGATAAGACTCCTGGAAGACTACGCCCACCGAGGCGCGCAGGCGCGAGGCAGTGAGATCGTCTACCCGGTGGCCTAGCACATCGAGGTGCCCCGCTGAGGGGTGGTATAGGCCCAAAAGCAGGTTCACCAAGGTTGACTTGCCGCCGCCGGACTCGCCCACGAGTGCTACCTTATGGCCCTCAGCGGCCGCGAAGGAAATATCCTCCACCACGGGCTTGCCCTCCTCATAGGCGAAGGAAACGTGCTGAAAGGAAAACACCGGCGCGCCGGGTGTGGGCTCGAGTGGGCGAACCGGCGTGAGATCCAGCTGCGGGGTATGCGAACCGGTGGTGGCGGCCACCAGTTCGCGCGGGGCGGTGGGCTCGAGCTCTTCTTCCATTACCTTGAAGTAGTCCTTCGAACCGGCTATTGCGCGCTGGGCGGTATCGACAATCCAGCTCATCATAAAGACCGGCTGCTTCGCACTGGAGACCATCTGCAGCAACATGACCATATCGCCCAAGGAAAAATGCCCCTCCAGCGTGCGCCAGAAGATAACGCCGTAGATACCTAGGAAGATAAACGCCATGGCCAGACCGCGGAAGGTATCCATCATGTGCCACCAGCGCGATTGCGGCTTAGTGGTATCCACCACGGTGCGGTAGCGCGTAGCAAAGTGGAAGAGCTCGCGGGTCTCGCTCACAAAGGACTTGGCCACCTTGACCTGGCCTATGACCTCCGCAAAGCGGCCATTAGCCTGGTCAATATTCTCATTTTTAATGGTCTCAAATTTCTGCCAGCGCTTCGAGGTCAGCGCGGTAAGCCACATATATACCGGGAAGAGGAGGGCCAGCAGGATGGCCAGCGGCCAGTAGAACCACGCGGTAATGGCTAGCACCGCGAGGGTTTGGATGATCATCGTAAAGAAATTATTGGCAAAGGACTGCACGAACTGCGTGATATTGGCAATCGAGCGATCCAGCCGGGCGATGATCGTGCCGGTGACCTGGTTATCGTAATAGCCCTGCGGGAGGGCGAGCAGCTTGGCAAAGTAGCGGGTAGATAAAATCTCGCGCAGGCGCGAGACCATGACATCGCCGATGTAGCCACCAATATTGCGGAAGAGGGCATTGGCGGCGTCGGCAAGAAAAAGCGCCACAGCCAATAACAGCACTGTGCGCAGTGCATCGCCGGCCGGGGCGTCCGTCTGCAGCGCCTCTACGATCGTATCGGTAGCGTGGCGCGTCAAAAAGGGCGATATCAGTGCTAGGACTGCGGTGACCGTGGCAGCTAGTAGCACGCCCAAGTAATAGGGCCACAGGGCAGAAGCACTGCGAGTAATGCGCAAGATGGAATTCATAAAACCACACTCAATTCAAAAAGGCGGGTAGTGCGCGATTTTAAGGGAGGAGAGATTTAAGCGACTGCCTAGTATGCCACATGCGGGGTTCACGAGAGTAAATGCCTAAGTTACGGAAAGAGTAAGCTAAGGTACTTGTGCAGAAATACAACAATCTTCGCGTGCAAAGGATCCATCCACGGTGAAAAAATCTCACATACTCGGCGCAGGCGTGGTCAGCGCTCTCGCCGTGACCCTGACCGGATGTAGTGTTCTCCAGCCGGAAGAAACAGGGCTCGGGGACAATATCACCGTCTCCAGCTCCGAAGAAGCCCCGTACGAGGCCAAGGACACCGATGACAAAGAGGTCACTTCTAACCTTGCCGAGCCGGTAAAGGATAAGGGCTTGGGCGTGAGCTGGGAACTGCAGGGAGTGTATTCCGATAACAATTCCGGCGGCTCCGTAGTGACCATCCTGCTGAAGAATGAAAACGACGTTCCCTTGCCGGTCGACGCCTTTGAAGATCCCACCCTCGAACGCGCCGACGGCAATGGTGGCTGGGCCAAGATTAATTCCTTGCCCTATGACGAGCAGTCTGCCCCGGATGTGGAGCCACCAGGACTCGACCACCCGTTGGGAGCGGGTGCCTCGGTGAATCTGCAATACCGCTACGACGTCACTCCTGGCAACCTGTGGAATGCGCGCCTCCACGTAGGCAACGTGACCTGGGTAGGAGACCTTAATCTATGACGGAACTTGTAGTCTTGGCCTCTGCCGCGGGCGAACCCATCGGCACCGCTCCCAAGGCCGAAGTTCATACCTCCGATACCCCGCTGCACTTTGCCTTCTCCGCCTGGCTAACCTGCGGCGGCAAAGTGCTAGTCACGCGCCGCGCGCTGAGCAAACTCACCTGGCCTGGCGTGTGGACCAATGCTTTTTGCGGCCACCCCGCTCCCGGCGAGGAGAATACGGCTGCAGTACTGCGCCGCGCCTCCTTTGAGCTAGGCATCGCGCCTTCAGATCTATCCGCCCCGCGGCTTATCCTGCCGGATTTTTCTTATCGTGCGGTGGATTCTTCAGGCACGGTAGAAAACGAAATCTGCCCGGTATATACCGTCGAGCTTGCCCCTGATGCGCAGTGGGAGCCCAATCCCGAGGAAGTAGATTCCTACCAGTGGGTCGAGCCGGCCCGGCTTTTTGCTGCCGCCGATGCCATGCCTGGCGTCTTTAGCCCGTGGATGATTGATGAGCTAGCGGACGAAAAGCTGCGTGCTGCGCTGTAATTACAGCTCCTCGTCGTTATAAAAGGCCGCGGCCACATAGTCCAAGGTGGCATAGGCTAGGCGACGCTCGCCCGTATCGAGGTCAAATTCCAGCACCTGGTGGTCATCGCCATATCTGGGGAATCCGGGCTCACCCGTGGTGGCAAAATGGCGTAGCCACTCGTTGAGCTCTTCGGCGGGGGCGTTGTTTTCCCCTTCGCTACCATTGCCGCCAAAAAGTGGGCCGAGCTCGGCGCAGTGCACTGCGGGGGCATTAGTGCGGGTAAATTCCATCATCCACGTAGGTCCTGGAGCATACTCGGCTACCTGGGCGGTCCAACGTCGCACTGCGGCATCACCGATAAGCCGGCCCATCGGCCGCTGCGGATCCACGTAGTGCGCCAGTTGCCGCCACTGCTTGAAGCGCCCCTGCGAAATGCCAAACTTGGGCGAAAGGTAGCTGGTAATAAAGCCCGCCAAGGCCATCTTGTCAATGCGCTGGGCTGTGGGCATGTCATAGAACTCATCGCGGGTAGATGCCACGACGATAGGGATATCCGCCAGTTCTTCGGCCCGCAGTGGCGCGGGGCCCAAGGCGACATCGAAGCGATATTTCTTGCGGAATTTGGCATACCCTTTGGCCAGCGATTCTGGGTCCATTTTTTCTAGAGCCTGGCGCGTGACCGGCACGCCGAGAGCCTTGCGTAGGTCGGTGACGCGGTGCTCGAAGCGGTCGCGTGGGAATGCCGGCGAGAGCGCCAGCACGCGGCGGAAACCGCCCCGGAAGTGATCGCGGCGTGCGAGCCACAAGCTTATCGCCGCCCCAGCGGATTGGCCTACCAAAGTGATATTGGTTTTATCGCCACCAAAGGCCTCGATATTGTGCTGCAGCCATTCCAAAGCTAGGAGGCAGTCATCGATGCCGCGGTAGCGGTCCGCCTCATCGCCGTCAAAGCGTGCGAAACCAGCCAAACCGACCCGATAACCCACGTTGACCTGGATTACACCGTGACGGGCATTCTTTGTCCCCGAAAGCCGCGGATCCTCGTGCGATCCGTGCTCGTAGCGCCCGCCGTGAACATAGACCACCACAGGGCAGTCGTTGGCATCGGCAGGAGTGGTAATGGACAAAGCAATATCTTCTGGGTGCGGCTCGCGGGCATCCTGATCGACGCTGCGATCATATGGCTCGGCAGGAGAGTAGGGGCTGGGGATGTTGCAATAGCGCACCGAATGGAAATAGTGCAGGCCATCTCGGCGCACGCCGGTGATCCGGCCGGAAGCGGTGGCGACGGTAACAGGAATCTGGGCGCTCGACATGTCAGCCAGACTACCGCGAGCAAGTAGGATAAGTAGCCATGGAGTGGTTGACGAGCTTGGGCAGCACGCTATCGCAATTGTTGGTGCAGGCGCCCGTGTGGATTCAAATGGTCATCGTGGTGGCCATCGCCGTGCCGCTCATGGTGGTCGTAGCGTGGTGCCTGATGTGGGTGGTCGACTACATAGCCAACCGAGGCAAACGCATGATTTCCCAGCAACGCAGCCACAGCACTAAAATAGACCACCATGGCTGAGGAAAATAACGAGCGCGCACGGCAAGAGCGCGCCGAGCTGCGCGCTAACCCCCGCGAGGGCCTTTGGGACCCCGAAGCCAAGCGCGCCGGCCAGTCTTCTACCTCGGCGGCCACGCCTGGTGCACAGCCCGTTAAACGCAAGCGCGCTCTGCCCAAATCCCGTGTCACGCTCACGTTGTGGACGATGATCGCGCTGGTGATAGTCGTCGCACTGATCGGCCTGTGGACCTAAACCTGCTCCACCCCGCACCAGCGCCTAGGCCCGGCGTTAGGCCTTCCGCTTTATGCTTTCCGGCTGGTGGCCTCTAAGCGCTGGAAGAATTCCAGACTAGGAAGATCCTCAATGAGCAGGGGAGCGCCGTTGGTATCACATAGCGGCACGCACCAATTGGGATAAAGATCGTGCGTGGTACCCGGCTGATTTTGTGCGCGCACATCACCCACCATGTCCACCAAGCTGGTGCACGCAAGAGCCGAAGGTGTACCTACGATATAGCGATGCAGCGCTTCGCTTATATCCTCCTCCGCGCCGCGAGAAGCGCGCTCTGCCGGATCTACGAGGTAATCGCGCTGTGGCAAGAGGCCACGGTCCGCCACGGTTGCGAGTACGCGGGCTTGCCACTCGATGTCATCGCGCTGCTCTTCTTCCACCGAGCGGGTAAGCACGCCTAGGTGCGCGCGTAGCGAAATATGATCGCCGCGCAGGTAGGCCAAGGTGGGCGGCAGATCATGCGTATTGACTGAGGACAGCGCCAGCTGGCGGTATTTCTCCTGCGGCAGCGGGGAGTAGTCATCATCGTCGCGTTCAAACCACACGATGGACGTACCCAGCACCGCCTTCTGAGCGAGCACATCTTGTACCCACGGCTCTACGGTGCCGAGGTCTTCACCAATGACCACGGCACCAGCGCGTTGCGCCTCCAGAGCCAAGATGCCCACCATGGCCTCAAAATCATAAGAGACATATGTGCCCGTCAGCGGGCTGGCCATGCGCGGGATCCAGTACAGGCGGAAAAGCCCTAAGATGTGGTCCACGCGCACACCGCCGGCATGGCGCAGCACGGTGGAGAGCATCTCCCTCCACGGGGCGTAGCCGGCGGTGGCCAAGCGCTGCGGGTGCCACGGCGGCTGCGACCAATCCTGGCCTTGCTGGTTATAGTCATCCGGCGGGGCACCCACCGAGCACTGCGGTGCTAAGTATTCGGTGAGATTTACCGCATCGGCGCCACCTGGGTGCACGCCCACCGCCAGGTCAGTGACCAGGCCCAGGCGCATGCCGGCATCGAGCGCACGCTGCTGCGCGGCGGCTAGCTGCTCATCGCAGAGGAACTGCAACCAGGAATAAAAACGCGTGAGCTTGTCCATATCCAAGCCCTCGGCATGGCGCTGGCCCGATTGCGCCGCGGCATCGCGCTGCGCGCACCAGGCAGCGAAATCGCGCAGCCCGCGGCCCTCTTCGCGGGCATAGCTTACGAAAGCCTCTTCGCGCTCCGGAGTGGGCTGGTAATTAAAAAGCTCGCGCAGCACCTGCAGCTTGGCTTCAAAAATGGTGTCGCGCTCAATTTCATCTGCGCTGCGGTTGCGCTGGCGAAACTCTTCGGCCAGTTCGCGCACATCATCTTGTAAGTCCTCCGGCAACAGCTTGAGCTCCGGGATGGATTCGATGTGCAGGTAGAGCGGGTTGATAAAACGCCGCGTGGTGGGAAGATAGGGAGAATCCTCAATCGGCGGTAGCGGCTCGGCTGCATGCAGCGGGTTGACCAGCAAAAAATCCGCATGCGGGGCGAGTGTTTCAGCCAGCTGCCCCAAATCCTGGAAATCACCTATTCCCCAAGAAGACTCCGAGCGCACCGAATAAAGCTGCGCCATCACGCCGCTAATCGGGTGCTCGACAAACTCATCGGCCGTGGTGAGGCGCGCCGGGGTGATAATCAGCGAGCAGGCATGCTTGCCGATGCCCTCTGACTCCAGCACCAGCTCGTGGTAGCCCAGCGGCAGATCGCCAGGGATATGGAAGCTGGCCTCGCCCCATAGCGTGCCATCGACGTCTGCGTCTGGGACGTCGTTGCGATCTTGGTAGACCTCGCGGGTGCCGCCTTCTTCCAATTCGATGTGTACGTTGGCGGTGTCGCCGGCATGTACATGCACAACGAACCCGCGCTCCTGACCCTGGGGTGCGACGACGCAGTGGGGAAGGGGCTGGGAGGAGCGGGTGAGGTAGTCGTCGTAAAGCAGCTGCGTCAGGGCTGCATCGTCTGGGTTATCTTCGATGGCCACGCCCAAGGCGCGCAGGGTATAGGTAATAGTGTCTTCAGCAACGTGGACGGGGAAACCAGACTGGGAGGCATAGCTGGTGGCCACGCCGTGGCGCTGAGCGAGTTCTTCAAGCAAGTCGCGGGTAGTCACAGGCCACAGTGTGCCACGGGGACAACGCGCCTGCTGGGAAACAGATTGGTACAGTAGGCGGAGATTAATAAATAGCTGTTCGAAAGGACACCGCGTGACCCTGCAAGAAGTGCATACCCCGGCGCAATTTACTATCGAGCCGGGCGAAACCTGCCTGACCGCCCTGATGGACACCGCGAAGAAGCGTCCGCACGGCGTCATGTTTACCCGCCCAGCAAATTACGAGTGGGTCAATGTAACGGGCAAAGAATTCATCGATGAGGTCTTTGAAGTAGCCCAAGGGCTTATCGCCCTTGGCGTGCAGCAGGGGGACCGCGTCGCTCTCATCTCTGCTACCCGCTATGAGTGGTCCCTTTTGGATTTTGCCATCTGGGCCGCGGGAGCCGCCTCCGTGCCGGTCTACCCATCTTCCTCCGCCTCCCAGGTGCGTTGGATTATTGAGGACTCCGGCGCAGTGCTGGCCATTACAGAAACCCGCGAGCACTCCGAACTGGTAGAAAACCTGGTTTTGCAAGAAGATGGCGAGCCCAACCTCAAGGGCTCTCCTTCGCAGCTGCGCCGCGTATTGGAAATCAACTCCTCTGCCATTGACACCCTCAAGTTCGAGGGCCGCGGCGTGGCCGCGGAGGAGGTCTACGCCCGCATCAAGGCCACTTCCACCGACGACCTGGCTTCCCTGGTTTATACCTCGGGTACCACCGGCCGCCCCAAGGGCTGCATCCTCACCCACCGCAATTGGCTAGCCCAGACCCGCGGCCTGTGCACCAATCCCATTGGTATCTTTGCCGTCCCGGGCAGCCATACCTTGACCTTCCTGCCGCTGGCGCACGTCTTTGCCCGCGCGGTATCCATTGCGGTGGCCATGCGCGGTGCCTCCCAGAACCACTGGTCGGACTTTTCCACCATTTCCATCGAGTTCGCCCGCTCCCGCCCGAACGTCATTTTGGGTGTGCCACGCGTCTTTGAAAAGGTGCGCAATTCCGCTGCTGCTAAGGCGGCCGATTCTGGCATTAAGACCCTTCTCTTTGAGCAGTCCGAGAAGGTTGCCATCGAATACTCCAAGGCTTTGGACAAGCCGGGGGGCCCGGATCGCCTGCTGAAGGCCAAGCACAAGCTCTTTGACAAGCTGGTGTATTCCACCATCCGCAAGGGCGTGGGTGGCAACGTCAACTACTGCATTACCGGCGGCTCCGCCATGGGCCATGACCTGCTGCACTGGTACCGCGGCATCGGTATCCCGGTCTATGAGGGCTACGGCCTCACCGAGGTTGCCGCCGCGGCCGCGGTGGACTTTGTGGACCAGTCCATCGGCACCGTCGGCCCGCCCATGGGCGGCGTGACCTTCCGCATCAATGATGAAGGCGAAATCTGCATCAAGGGCGATATCGTCTTCCACGGTTACTGGAATAACCCGGAGGCAACGGCCGAAGCCCTCGAGGATGGTTGGTACAACACCGGTGACTTGGGTGAGATTGATGAGGACGGCAAGCTCGTTATCACCGGCCGCAAGAAGGATCTGATTGTTACGGCCGGCGGCAAGAATGTTTCGCCCGGCCCGATGGAGGATATCCTGCGCGGCCACCCGCTTATCTCCCAGGCCATGGTGGTAGGCGATGGTAAGCCCTTCGTGGGAGTGCTGCTGACGCTGGATCCGGATATTTTGAAGCGTTGGAAGCTGGACCACAATATTCCGGAAAATCGCTCTATGCGAGAGCTGGCCACCGATCCCACCCTGCGCGCGGAGCTGCAGGATGCCATCAACCAGGTCAATGCCACCGTCTCCCACGCGGAGGGCATCAAGAAGTTCTACATCCTTGAGTCTGACCTTACTGAGGAAGAAAATGAGCTGACCCCCACCATGAAGGTCAAGCGCAACGTGGTAGCGCAGCGTTATGCTGCGGCCATTGAGCATTTGTACAAGCGCTAGTCTGCGCGATGGGTACACCCGAGGCCATGTCCTCGGGTGTTTCTTTTTGCCCTGCTTGGCGACGCCCCTTGTGCAGCTCAACCCGCCGCCCTCTGCTCTGGGCGGTCGAACCTGCCATAAACCTGTGAATGCCTTCGGAGTGTCGCGCGCCCGTGGCGGCGGATCTCGCATAGAGTCGTGAAGCGTTACAGCAAACCTCAACCTCTACTAGAGGTTAGAAATGGGACCGTGGAAGGAGTGGCTCGAAGCCAATGCACAAAATCGCCGCCGAGCTGCGCCACCGCGAGCTTACGCAAGAGATTTATAATATCGGCGACGAAGTCGCAGAATATCTCGAGCACCTCATTGAAGCCATCGAGGATTGGGACGAAGAGCTGTGCATGGATTGCCTGGCCGAGCTAGGCGATATCGTCGAAGATGCTCGCGTTGACTCCGGCCGCTGCGTGGGCGAGCTGATGGGCCTGCGCCAAGCTTTGGTTTCCGGCGTGCGCTCCGGCACGATTTCCGCCGCTTCTTCCGGTGTGAACGACGTGGAAGAGCCGGAACAACTCACCCCGCGCCTGCTGGATGAGCGATTCCCCATCTCCAAGCCCATTGTGGTGCACGAGCTGGCCCAGTCCCTGCGTTACCGTACCCAGGCCGTGGCGGATTACCTGCGCGAGGTAGTCGAGTACGTGCTTGCGCAAACCGACGCCGTGGCCCGCAACCTCGACATGGTCTCCCTGCCGCACCTGTACAAGCGCACCGGCGAGTCCGCCCTCATCGCGGTGCAAGCGTGGAAGCACACGGTGCTTGATACCCACCCGGCCTATGTGCGCACGATGCGAGGGCATAACCCGCCGCAGTTCTTGGAGGAGCGTGCCCGCGTAGCGGCGGTGGTGGAAAAGGTTCGCGCCAAGCGCGAGGCGGCTCGCCGGGCTACTACTGCATAAATTATTGAGGCTTCCTTGTTTTAGACAAGGGGATGTTCACGGCCACCGAGATTCCCTCTCTCGGTGGCCGTTGAAGTTTCCAGTGGATTTATGCGTGGATTTCCGGAGGGATCTGCCCCAATTCGGGTAGAAATTTAGGAGAATTTTAGGTTAACAGCCGTTTCAGATGGTCCACGTTATGCCTGTTCAGCTGATTAGATCCTGTAGCCAGCGATGTTGTTGCCAGGTCACCCTTAAAATTTAAGTAGAAAATACTCTTAGTGCGCTGTAGGGTATTATCCGTCCACGCGAACGCCGTACCCTAGCATCATCCACACGCGGCGCGCGCAATTAAATTCTTCAACCATATCTACAGGGAGTCAAACCATGGGCGCACGCCGAACTTCTCGCCTCATTGCCAGCGCAGTGGCCGTAGCCACCTTCTCTTCCATTACCGTTGTTCCTACCGCCGTCGCTGCCGAGGACACTACCTTCGTCGAAGAAAAGACCACCGACGATACCGTAAGCCTCAATGGCATCGAATTCGATGAAGAAGGCAACCTGCTCGAGGAAAACAACGCCGGTGATAAGGCGATGAAAGAACTCGACGCGGAAGACGATGCCGCCGATTCCATCACCCCATATGCTGTAGATGGTGCTGAGGAAGCCACCGAGACTCCGGCCCCCGAGAAGCCTGCAAAGCCGACCTCTCTTGATGAGCTCGCACAGACCGAGGCCTCCAATGGCGACGTGAACGTCAAGGTGGTTAAAGACGAAAAGAAGGACCAGCTGGTCTGTGAGGTGACTGATGCCCCTGAAAAGGAAGGCAACCTGCTCGACCTCAAGCTTGCCCTAGCTAAGGCCTTCTACGATGGCGGCGAGAAGATTATCAAGACCGTCTGGGAAATCATTCCGGTAGTCGGTGACCTGATTCCGGCCGATTTCATCGATAAGATTTCCGGTAAGACCTGGGACGGCATTGCCAAGCTGGTCAAGGAAGGCGAGAAGGACAAGACCGTTACCTGGGACCTTTCCCGTGCCCAGGGCATGGCCATCGGACGTATCGATAATGCCGATGCCGATGTTGATATGAATAACCCGGATGCCGCAAAGAAGACCGTATCCGGCCTGCTCAAGTTTGCAGACGGTACCTTTGGCAAGGGAACCAAGGTTATCTTGAAGCTCTTTAATGCAGCCGTTACCATCGCCGGCTTGGTTCCAGGTGCGAACGTCGCTGGCGACCTGAAGCTGAGCAAGGATCAGCAGAAGAGCATCGAAGACTCCCTGAACAATATCTCCACCGCAGCTTCCGATCTGGCGGCCGTTAACGCTCCGGCCGGCCAGCTGTGCTCCGATATGCTCAACGGCAAGAAGACCAAGGATCAGCCTGCCGAGGTCGATCCTTCCGAGGAACCTTCCTCCGAGGAAACCACTCCTGAGGAGTCCACCGAGCCTTCTACCAGCGAGGCTGTCGTTGTTCCCGGCAAGGATGGCCAGGACGGCCGCGACGGCCGCGACGGCCGCGACGGTCGCGATGGTAAGGACGGCGAGAACGGCCGCGACGGTCGCGATGGCAAGGACGGCCGCGACGGTGAAGATGGCCAGGACGGCAAGGACGGCCGCGACGGTCGCGACGGCCGTGACGGACGCGATGGTCGCGACGGTATCAACGGCAAGGATGGCAAGGACGCGGACCTATCTTCCGTGGCCGGCTTCTCCTTCCTTGCAGCCCTGGTAGGTGGCGGCACGGTACTGGGCATTCTGTCTGCCGTTGACTACCTCTACACCCATGGCATGCTGCCGAAGAACAGCGTCCCATGGCGCATCAACCAGTAAGACCATTCTCTTAGGTCTTTAGCTGGAATCGGTAAAGCCTCCACGAGCATGTTCTCGGGGAGGCTCTTTCGATTTGTAGTCACTGTTGCGTCGCATCCCGAGAAATATTCTCGCACCCTCCCTTCGCGCTTACCGGCGCGGCAGATTTCGTCGCGAAAGTGCTGCCGGTGAGCGCGAATGGCAGGGGAGGGAAAGATAGGGGAGAGGAAGTCAGATGTGGCGGCAGGTAGAAACCGCGGACTTAAGCGGAACGGGCGGCCTTCTGCCCAGCGGAGACGGTGGCGGTAAGGTCGGACAGAAAACGGTCGGGGTGGTCGACGAGCTGTCTCGGGGAATAACAAAGGACGGTGAATCCCGCCTTTCGTAGGAGCTGGTGACGCTCGCGTTGGTGGGGCAGCGCCTTCGCAGAGACGATGTCAACGAGATAGGCGTTGTTGATACACAGAGCGGTCGTGATGCCGGGAAGAGCTTTGAACTGTGCTTTGAAGAAAATAGGCCACGGGAAATCAGCCTCAATGATAAGGGCGCGGGCAAAGGACTCATACGGAGAACGGGAAAGCTCAGAGGCGTGGTGGATCACAGCGCGAACGATGCGGCTATTGCGCACCCTTCCCATGCCGGCGAATTCTTGAGTGAGTTCTTCCCGGCTTACCCCGGCGCGTAGCGCCGAGTCCGCAGCGATGAGGCCATCGCGGAAGCCGTGGTAGCGGGCGATATCGATAACTGTGGGGGCTTTGGAAACACAGCGGGTGCCGTCCACGAGGACAGGTTCAGGCAGGGAAGCCTTGCGGTAGATGCGCTCGGGGCGGCGGCGGTCTTTGTGGGGGAGCGTATTGGTGGGAAGTGCCATCTCAATCTGTTCCTCGGCCGTGGCGATGACCCACAGGCCATGTACTCGGGCGGCGGATTTGGAGATGAGTACTGCGGTATAGGCGCTGCGAGCGGCGGCGATGGCGCGCAGGCGCAGTTGGGACGGGAAATCGAGGCAATGATAGTGATCGCGCCGGACAGCGATGCGCGGTGCGAGCTTAAGGTAGGTGCCGTTTTTCAGGTCGGCCCAAAAGGTGGGGTGGTTGGCGCGGATGGAATCGATATTGGTCAGTGGTGTTGTCATGCCTTTAAGCAAAGGGCACGCTGCCGGCCGGTGCGAGGCGGTGGCGGCCGGACCTGTGGATAACAAGGCCGCAGAGAAAAGCCAGTGAGCGAAGTGGCGGATGGGAAAGTTACGGCCACAGTTATCCACAGTCGAGGGCGACATCCCTTGCGCGCGGGTGCGAAAACGGCGAAGCCCGCGCCGGACACAATGAAGCGGGCGCGGGCGGGGACGAGCGGGACTTAGACGGCCGGGGGAGGGGTGACCTTGTCTAGCTGCTCGGTAATCTGCGGCCACAGCTGGCCCATGATGTCATCCCAGGTAAGGATCCACACGGCATTGTCCTTATCGGCCTTACCCACCATGACGAGCTGTTCGTTGCGGGCCCGCATATGGTCCAAGGTCTTTTGCACGGTAGTAGAAGAAGACACGGACAGGGCAGGGCGGGAGAACTCGAGGACCGGGGTCTCCGGAGCTGCCAGCAAGGTATCGCGCACGTGGACTACGCGGGGAACGCGGGAGTCCTTAGGAAAGACCAGTACGCGCATGATGTTCTTGCGCACGACGAGGTCCTGGAGATCGTCCACGGTGGCGTCGGAAGGCAGGGGCACTACCTCGGAGCCATGGGCGCGGGCCATGGCGCCAACGGTGGAGTTTTCCAACTCGATGACATCGGAAATCTGGTTGGCGGAGTCATCATCCAATGCGCCGGTTTCGCGGGAATGCTCGACCAAGGTACGCAGGGTCTCGGCATCGTAGCCGGCTGCACCGGCACGATCGACGGGCTCTTCGCCAGCTATGGCCACGAGCTTATTGGCCATGACATTGATCCATTTCAGCAGCGGGCGGAAGATCCACACGAAGCCGCGCGCGGGTACCGCGATGACCTGCAGTGCGGTTTCTGGGTGGGCGATCGCCCAAGATTTCGGCGCCATCTCACCCAGCACTAAGTGAAGGAAGGTGACGATGAAGAGGGCGAGGATAAAGCTAGCGACATCGGCAATGCCCAGTGGTAGGCCTGCAGCTTCGAGCGGGGCCATGAGCAGGTGGTGGACCCACGGTTTGGTCACGGCACCCAGCACGAAGGTAGCGGCGGTAATGCCCAGCTGCGCGCCGGCAAGCATGATGGTCAGTTCATTGAGCGAGCGCAGGCCGGCCCGGGCAGTACGGGAATTTTCCGCATACTCTTCCAAACGGTGACGGCGAGCGCCCATCAAGGAGAACTCGATAATCACAAAGAAGCCGGAAGCGGCGATGATAAGTAGGGTAACGAGGAGGTTAAACCACCAAGATTCGGTCATTATGCATCCTCCTTCTCGTCGTCATCATCGGACTGGTCGGGGTAATCCTCCACCAGCTCGATGGCAAGGACGGAGGGCACGTGGCGGTCCACCTCTTGCACGCGCAGGCGGATAGAGCGCACGGGCGCCTCATCGTGGTCCACCCAATCATCGGGCTCGGCCTCGAGCTGAATGGCGTGTTCCTCACCGACCTCTGGCAACGCGCCGGAGTGGGCGATGACGAGGCCAGCGACGGTTTCGAAGTCGCCCTCAGGCAGGTCGTGGCCGATGGCCCGCTCGATTTCATCAATGGGCGTATCGCCATCTACCACCCAGTGGGAATCGTCCTGCTCCGTGATTTCCTCGGTTTCTTCGATATCGTGCTCATCGGTGACATCACCCAAGATTTCCTCGGCCAAGTCCTCCATGGTCACGATGCCCACAAAGCCACCGTATTCATCGATAACACAGGCCATCTTCTGGTCGCTATCGCGCAGCTCCTCTACCACATCCGGCAGCGGCATCAGCTCAGGAACCACGACGGGTTCCTGCATGATGCTGGTGGCCTTGGTGGCGGCGGGAAGGTCGCTTCCCAGGACGTCGATAAGATGCACCACGCCCACCGGGTTATGTTCGTCATCGATGACGGGGTAGCGGGTGTGATCGGACGACATCATCTCGCGAACCTCACCAAGGGTGGTGTCCGGGTCAATGACGTCCACGCGGGAGCGCGGGATCATGGCATGCTCTACGTCGTGCTCAGGGAAATCCAGCAGGCGGTCGAGCACCATATAAGTATTCTCATCCAGATCGCCGGCCTCATGGGAGGAATCCACGATGGATTCCAAGTCATCGGCGGTGGCGGAGGAGTCCACGTCTTCTACCGGTTCAATGCCAAAAACCTTGAGGATGGCATTGGAAGAGTACTCAAAGAAGTGGATGAGCCAGCCGAATAGCCGCAGGTAAAGCTGCGTGGAGGAGGCCAGCCAGCGCGCCGTCTTCATAGGGGCGGCGATGGTGTAGTTCTTGGGGAAAAGCTCCGCGAAGAGCATGGTTGCAATCGTGGAGATGAAAAGCGCCAGGATGGTGCCCACGGTAATAGACACTGCGCTCGGCACACCAACGCCGCCGAGCAGGACGCCCAGTCCTTGGCCCACGAGCGGCTCGGCCACATAGCCGATGAGCAGGCCGGTAATAGTAATGCCGAGCTGCGCGCCGGAGAGCATGAAGGAGGTCTGCTGGGTAATAGCCAGCGCGCGCTGCGCCGTCTTATCCCCCTCAGCAGCCTGGGACCGCAGCTGTGTGCGGTCCACGGACATAAAAGAAAATTCCTGGGCCACGAAGTATGCATTCGCGACGATGATGAGGCCGATGACTACAAATCCGGCCAGGATCATCAAAATAGCCGATAACATGATTTACTCCCCACCGCCTAGAAGGAGGTAGGGACATCGACTGGGAGGTTCCACTGAGGGTGCCTTTCTACTTGGGAAGATGCAAACATACTACATGCTTAACCCCCCTTTCGGCCATTTTGTTCCCGCCCTATTAGGGTTTTATCCATGACTGAACCCTTCGGGCTGTATATCCACGTTCCTTTCTGTGCCACTCGTTGCGGGTATTGCGATTTCAACACCTATACCCCAGGAGAGCTCGGCAGCCCGCGCGATCTCACCGGGCCTTATCTGGATGCCTTGGACCGCGAGCTGGAGTTGGCGGCCGCGCGCGTAGGCCGCCCGGCCGAGACCGTCTTCATTGGCGGCGGCACGCCTTCTTTGCTGGGCGGGCAGGGGCTGACCCGGATCCTCAACACCGTCCGCTCCACCTTCGGCTTGGCACCAGGGGCGGAAGTCACCACCGAATCCAACCCGGAGTCCACCTCACCGGAGTATTTCGCCCAGCTTGCCGACGCCGGCTATACCCGCATCAGCCTCGGCATGCAGTCCGCTTCCCCCGGCGTTCTCCAAGTCCTAGAACGCGCCCATACCCCTGGACGCGCCTTCGCCGCCGCTCGCGAGGCTCGAGCTGCCGGCTTCGAGCACGTCAACCTGGACATGATTTATGGCACGCCCACCGAAACGGATGACAATGTGCGCGAAACGCTAGACCGCGTGCTGGAGACCGGCGTGGACCACGTCAGCGCTTACTCGCTCATCGTCGAAGACGGCACCCGCATGGCTCGCAAGGTCAACAAAGGCATCTTGCCCGCCCCTGATGAGGACGTGCTGGCCCGGCGCTATGAGATGATTTCTACCACCCTCGAAGCGGAAGGATTTGAGTGGTACGAGGTGTCCAATTGGTCCAAGCCTGGTGGCGAGTGCGAGCACAACCGCATCTACTGGGTAGATGGCAATTGGTGGGGCGCAGGCCCCGGCGCCCACTCGCACTTAGGCAACGAGCGTTTCTTTAACGTCAAGCACCCCTCGCGCTATATCGACGCCCTTGGCCGCGGTGAGCTGCCCATTAAGGAAACCGAAGCGCTCACTGAGGCCGACCGCCACATGGAAAAGGTTATGCTTGGCCTGCGCCTGCGCGAAGGTATCCCGGAGGCTTGGATCGATACCCATGCCACTCCCGCCCTCGAGCGCTTCATAGGCCGCGGCCTGCTCGAGCGCGCCAGTGAACGCGTACGCATCACTAAGCCCGGCCGCTTGCTGGCCGATGGCATCATCACCGATCTCCTCGTCGCTGAAGAAACCTAATCTTCGTCCCGTCTACACTCGAAAGCACGTGAAAGAGCCAAGCGAATAGGAGCGACATAGTGTCTACCTCAACCGATGCCCGCCGCAAGGAAGTCCTGCGCGCCATCGTGGCGGACTATATTGCCTCCCAAGAACCGGTCGGTTCTAAAACGCTGCTGGAGCGCTACCAGTTAGGTGTTTCTTCGGCCACGATCCGCAATGATATGGCTGTGCTGGAATCCCAGGGCCTTATCGCCCAACAGCACGCCAGCTCCGGCCGCGTGCCCACCCAGCAGGGCTACCGCCATTTTGTCGACTCCCTCCATGAGGTCAAGCCGCTTTCGACCCCGGAGCGCCGCGCGATGCTCAGTTTTTTGGAAGGCGGCGTGGACTTGGAAGACGTGCTGCGTCGCTCGGTGCAGCTATTGGCGCAGGTGACAAAGCAGGCGGCCGTCGTCCAGCTGCCCAACCTTAAGGTCTCGCGCGTAAAGCACTGCGAGGTTGTGGCGCTGTCCCCAGTGCGCCTGCTGCTGGTGCTTATTACCGATAACGGCCGCGTGGACCAGCGCAACGTGGAGCTCGATGAAATCATTGACCAGGATCAGACCTTCCGCCTGCGTGACATCGTCAATAGTGCGCTGGTGGGCAAGACGCTTAGCGACGCCTCCGTGGAACTTGCCCACCTCGTCGACGAGGCTCCCTTGGATATCCGCCACCATGTGCTCAAGGTGGCCACCACGCTCATCGAGACCCTAGTGGAGCAGCCCTCCGACCGGCTGATTATGGCCGGTGCCTCCAACCTGACGCGCGTGGCCCGCGAGTTCCCAGAAGGTTTACCCAAGATTATTGAGGCGTTGGAAGAACAGGTCGTCGTCCTCAAGCTGCTTGCCCGCGTGCCGGATCTAGGCAACGTCTCCGTGGTCATCGGCGAGGAAAACGAAGAAGACCAGTTGCGCCAAGCCTCCGTTGTGGCCACGGGCTATGGTCTCGGCACCGGCGATGAGGTGGCCACGCTCGGCGGCCTTGGCGTGGTGGGGCCTACCTTTATGGATTACTCGGGAACAATCTCTAAGGTCTCTGCCGTTGCACGGTATGTGAGCGAAATTTTGGCCGGCGAGCAGTGCGAGTAAACTAGCTGGCCGCGCATTATTTTTTCAAGTTAACCCCAACAAGACGAATTAGAAGGAATATCTCTTACAGTGGCTCGTGACTATTACGGCATCCTCGGTGTTGATAAAAACGCAACTGACCAGGAGATTAAGAAGGCCTACCGCAAAATGGCCCGCAAGTATCACCCGGATCTAAACCCGGATGATGAAACCGCGGCTGAGAAGTTCCGCGATGCTGCGCTGGCTCAGGAGGTCCTACTGGATCCGCAAAAGCGCCAGATCGTGGACATGGGCGGCGACCCCATGGAACAAGGCGGCGGTGGCGCCGGTGCGGGTGGATTTGGCGGCTTCGGTGGCGGCGGCCTGGGCGATATCTTCGCCGAGTTCTTTGGCGGCGGTGCTGGCGGCTCCCGCGGCCCGAAGTCCCGCGTCCAACCGGGCAATGATGCCCTGCTGCGCACTCGCATTACCTTGGAAGAGGCCTATACCGGCTTGAAGAAGAAGGTCACCGTGGATACCGCCGTGCTGTGTGATACCTGCGGCGGCACCGGCTCTGAGTCCAAGTCCAAGCCGGTTACCTGCGATAATTGCAATGGCATGGGCGAAATCCAGGAGATGCAGCGCAGCTTCTTGGGCAACGTGATGACCACCCGCCCGTGCCCGAAGTGCCAGGGCTTTGGCGAGGTCATCACCGATCCATGCAACCACTGCGCCGGCGACGGCCGCGTGAAGAAGCGTCGCGATATTACCGTTAATATCCCGGCCGGCATCAACGACGGCATGCGCATCCGCATGGCGTCCCAGGGCGAGGTCGGCCACGGCGGCGGCCCAGCCGGTGACCTCTATGTTGAGGTCCACACGGAGGAGCACCCCGTCTTCCAGCGCAACGCCGATGATTTGAACCTCACCGTGCGCGTGCCGATGATTGACGCCGCCTTGGGCACCAACTTCACCATCGACCAGCTCAATGGCGAAGAGCTCACGATCGATATCGAACCGGGCACCCAGCCGGGTGAGTCCATCAAGGTCGACGGTGCCGGCATGCCGCGCCTGCGCACCGATGGCTTTGGCAACCTCTTTGCCCACGTGGACGTCGTCGTGCCAAAGGACCTGGACCGCAAGACCCGCGAGTCCCTGGAGAAGATTCGCAACTCCCGCGACGAGGGCGCGCGCGTGCGCACCACCGGCGACGGTCAAGAGGAATCCTTCTTCAGCCGCATCCGCGATAAGTTCCGCCGCTAATGTCGCTCCCCGTCTTCATCCACCCGGACCTTTCCGTCGCGCGCACCGGCGAGGCCTTCAGCCTCTCTGGCCCGGAGGCCCGCCACGCCGTGACGGTCAAGCGCATGGGGGAGGGCGAGCGCCTCGAGCTTATCGACGGCACCGGTATCCGCCTCACCCTCACCATCACCGCCGCCACGGGCAAGGACTCCCTAGAGGGCATGGTTGAGTCCATCGTCACCACGCCTGAGCCCACCCCGCGGGTGACCGTGGTGCAGGCCATCCCGAAGTCCGAGCGTGCCGAGCTCGCCGTGGATCTGGCCACCCAAGCCGGCGCCGATGAGATTATCGCCTGGCAGGCAGACCGCTGCGTGGCCAAATGGGACGGCAAGAAGGCACCAAAAGCGGTGGCCAAGTGGCAGGCGGCCGCAGATTCTGCGGCCAAGCAATCCCGCCGCGCCCGCATCCCCCAGGTGCGCGGCCCGCTGACCACCCCGCAGCTCGTCCAAGAACTCAGCCGCGACCGTGCCGCCGGTGATGCGGCGGCTGCACCCACCGTGCTTGTCCTGCATGAAGAAGCCACCGCCTCCATCAAGGATGTCACGCTCGCAGACGATGTCGTTCTGCTCGTCGGCCCCGAGGGCGGCATCGGTGACGCCGAGCTCGATCGCCTCAAGGAGGCCGGCGCCACGCCTATCAAGCTCGGCCCGGAGGTGCTGCGCACAGCCAGCGCGGCAATGGTGGCGCTGGCGGCAATCGGCATGCGCACCCAGCGGTGGTAGCCGGCGCTGGTAGCCTAAAGCACGTGCCTATCATCACGAAGAAATGTGAGCTAGATTCCGCCTACGTCAGCATCGTGCTGGGTAGCGCGGACGATAACTTGCGCGTGCTCAATAACCGCCTGGATGCGGACCTTTTTGCCCGCGGCAATGTCGTTACTATCACCGGTCCCGATTATGAGGTGGCCCGCGCCGCGAAGATCCTCGACGAGCTCGAAGCCATCGCCCGCCGTGGCCACGCCGTATCCACCGATACGGTCAAGCACACGATGGACATGGTGGCGGTAGAGGCGCCGCAGTCGGTTTCGGCGGCGCTGGCGGCGGACATCGTCAAGCGCCGTGGCAAGGCCGTCCGCCCAAAGACGGTGGGCCAGTCTGAATACGTGCAGGCCATCGACGATAATACGGTGGTCTTTGGTATCGGACCAGCCGGCTCCGGCAAGACCTACCTCGCGGTAGCCAAGGCGGTGCAGGCTCTGCAAACCAAGCAGGTCTCGCGCATTATTCTCACCCGCCCGGCTGTGGAGGCAGGGGAGAAGCTGGGCTTTTTGCCGGGCACGCTCAATGACAAGATTGATCCGTACCTGCGCCCGCTATACGACGCCCTGCGGGACATGCTCGATCCAGAGATGATCCCTAAGCTCATGGAGGCCGGCATCATCGAGGTCGCCCCGCTAGCTTATATGCGCGGCCGCACATTGAACGATGCGTTTGTCATCCTTGACGAAGCCCAAAACACCACGCCCGCGCAGATGAAGATGTTCCTCACCCGCCTGGGCTTTGGCTCCAAGATCGTGGTCACCGGCGACGTCTCCCAGGTAGACCTCCCGCATGGCCAGGTCTCCGGCCTGCGCATCGTGCGCCGCATCCTGCGCAACGTGGAGGATATTCACTTCGCGGACCTAGGCGCGAAAGACGTGGTGCGCCATCAGCTGGTCGGGCGCATTGTCAATGCCTATGAGACCTTTGATAATAAGAAAGCCGCAGAATACGAGGGAATGGAATGAGTATCGAGTTTCTCAATGAGTCCGGCTTCGAAGGCGTCAATGAGGAGATGCTGATTGACGTCGCCTCTTATGCCTTCGGGGCCATGGACATCAACCCCGATGCCGAGTGCACGATTACCTGCGTGGATTTGAAGACCATCGAGGATCTCCATGTGCGCTGGATGGACCTGGAGGGCCCTACCGATGTCATGAGCTTCCCCATGGATGAGCTCACCCCCGGTGCGATTGCTGGTGGCGGCCGCCCGGATGCCGCCGATCCAGGCCCGGCCATGTTGGGCGATATTGTGTTGTGCCCCGAATTCGCATTGCGCCAGGCCGATGCCGCTGGGCACTCCCTAGGTCACGAGCTTGCCCTGCTTACGGTCCACGGCTGCCTGCACCTGCTGGGCTATGACCACTCCACTCCGGCCGAGGAAAAGGAAATGTTCGGCCGCCAAAACGAGCTGCTTGCGGATTGGTACGACGATGTGGCCGATCGTGGCGTGGCTTATCAGCCCAAGCCTTCCGGGCCGAAGGCTTTTCCCGATGCCGCCGAACGCGCCAACCTGGACAAGCAGGTTCCCGGTGGGGGAATACCTGCGGTGGGAGAACCACAAGATCGCCCGGAAGAATAATTTTTCGCTTTCTTTTGTGAGCGCGTGCGCCGCATAGCACAATGGAAACCTATGACTATCCTTTCCATCCAGTCCCACGTCACCTACGGCCACGTTGGCAACTCTGCGGCCGTCTTTCCTCTGCAGCGCGCCGGCCATGAAGTATGGCCGGTCCACACGGTGAATTTCTCCAACCACACTGGCTACGGTGACTGGGGCGGGCCGATGATTCCGGCCAGCGATGTCACCTCCATTATCGATGGCATTGAAAAGCGCGGTGCCTTCCCACAGATTGACGCCATTCTGTCTGGCTACCAGGGCGGCGCCGACATTGCCGACGCCATCGTGGAAACCGTCCGCCGCATTAAGGCCGCTAACCCCAAGGCGCTTTACGCCTGCGATCCTGTAATGGGCAATGCTAAGTCCGGTTGCTTTGTCTCCGATGAGATCCCGCCGCTGCTGCGTGACCGCGTTGTGCCCGTTGCCGATATCATCACCCCCAACCAATTTGAGCTGGGCTACCTCACCGATTCCGAGGTCGGTACCCTCGATCAGACCCTCGCCGCGGTGAAGAAGGCGCAGGAAATCGGTCCAAAGACCGTTCTGGTTACCTCCGTCAAGCGTCCCGAAACTCCAGAGGGCCAGATTGAGATGCTCGCCGTTGACGGCGACCGCGCCTTCCTAGTGTCCACGCCACTATTGCCGTTTAAGCGTAACGGCTCCGGCGATGTCACCGCCGCCTTGTTTACCGGCCACTACACCGAGACCAGCGACGTTAAGGAGTCCTTGCGCCGCACCGCCTCCTCTGTCTACGACCTGCTGGAAAACACCTATGAGGCCGAGACTGCTGAGCTTCAGCTCATCCAGTCTCAGGATGTATTCGCACACCCGCGCATGCAGTTCCACGCGGAGGAGCTTTAGGCCTGGGCAATCTCTACGGAAAGCCCATTGTTGCGGACCCTATCCAGTGAGAGGTTAGGTTGCCTAGCGCAGCACTGCGGCGTAATGCCACGCTAGGTCTAGCTTGATTTGGCCGAGCTGAGGATGCAGCCTCAGCTCGGCTTTCTTTATCTGCTCCTTGTATTACTTTCCGAGTCTCTCATATGAGACACCCACGCCTGCTTAAAAGTGGTATGGCGCACCATGCCCTATTAATATGGCGGCAGTCACGTTCTCATCAAGTAGAAGGAGCTCACCATGTCTAGTACCGAAGCATCAGCGCCTCTCCCGACGGCCTTTTGATGGCACTCATTCAGTACCCCGTCCCCGTGGTTAACACCCCAGAGGAGGTCCAAGCCAGCGTGGATGAAATCTGCCGCATGGTTGCCTCCACCAAGGCGGGCTACCCAGATCTCGATCTCATTGTCTTCCCGGAATATTCTTCCTCCGGTCTCAACACCAAGATTTGGTCCTATGATGAATTCCTCATTGGTCTCGATGATCCCAAGGTAGATCAGTTCAAGCAGGCTTGTAAGGAAAATGACGTTTGGGGCGTCTTCTCCATCATGGAGCCCAACCATGAGGAAGGAAAGCCGCCGTTTAATACCGCCATCATCATCAACTCCGATGGCGAGATTGCTCTGCACTACCGCAAGCTCCAGCCATGGACTCCTATCGAACCGTGGTACCCAGGCGATTTGGGTATGCCGGTTTGCGACGGCCCCAAGGGCTCCAAACTCGCCGTGAACATCTGCCACGATGGCATGTTCCCCGAGCTGGCACGCGAGGCCGCGTACAAGGGTGCCAACGTCTACATCCGCATTTCTGGCTACTCCACGCAGACCCAGGATCAGTGGATCATGACCAATAAGACCAATGCCTTCCAGAACCTCATGTTCACTGCTTCGGTGAACCTGGCTGGCTATGACAACACCTTCTACTACTTCGGTGAAGGCAACGTCTGCAACTACGATGGCCACATGATTTCTGAGGGCCACCGCAATCCCGGCGAAATCGTCACTGCCGAAATCTTCCCAGAATTGGCCGATAAGGCGCGCATCAACTGGGGCCTTGAAAACAACATCTTCAACCTGGGTAACCGCGGCTACGTTGGCTACCCCGGCGGCAAGACCGAAAACTATCTCACCTGGGTCGAGGACTTGGCCAAGGGCGAATACAAGCTCCCGTGGGCTGACGACGTCCGCATCAAGGACGGCTGGAAGTACTACCCGGACGGCCCGCAGCTTGGCCCGCTGCCGGACGAGTTTAAGTAAGCTTCACTAATTTAGCGGCAAGCCCTGCACCCGTTTCGACGGGCGCAGGGCTTTGGTGTTGTCCAGCGTGCGGTCTTTTTGCTGCTAATACTCGTCGCCTTCTACCGCACCTGTATCGGCATCGGCTGGCGTATCTAACACTGCGTCAGACTCTGGTGTGTATCCGGCATCTACGTCGCCATAGTCATTAAGCGAATCTGAAGGCGGAAGGCCTCCATTGCACAGCTCGGCCCATTCTTCGGGGTACTTATATTGTCCGCCTGGACCACCGCAGACTTCTTCAGCCCGAACAGCTCTTTGTAGCTCTGGAGTGTTGCAGAGCTCAGTTGGGTGCCAAGAGCCATCGGAAAAATGGCCAAACGCGCCTAGCCCGTCATCGCAATACAGCAACTCTGGCTCCGCAGCTGCAGCCTCGGCCTGGGTCTCTGGCTCTGCAGCAACGCTATTTGCAGGTTCTTCAGGCATGCTCTCTTCGCCGCTGCTGGTAGCAGCAGAAGAGGCCGTACTCGAAGAGCTGGTGGCGGACGAAGAAGAGGTCGTCGCAGAGGTAGTGCTCGTCTCTGCTGATGGCTCGGAATCGGGGAGGAGCAGGCGGAGAGGAAGAGGGTAAGAGCAGCGCTCAAAATGAGCGCAGGAGAGGTGCGGGGCATGGAGGAGCCTTTCCGGGGAGGCAGCACGGTTTGTGCTGGGGAGAAGAGGTTTCTCCATAGATTAGCCCTATTCTGTACCGCTGGTAGAAATTGGCCGTGAACTAATCGGAGATTTTGGCTCTGTGGGCTATTATTGCGGGTAATGAGTTCTGATTTTGATGCACAGTTTGATGCGGCATTCGAGGGTCTTCCAGAAGACCCCGATGATGCCGTGCCGGAAGGCGCCGAGAATGCGGCCGCCCCGCTTGACTATTCGCAGTACACCGACACCCCGGAAGGATTCCGTTCCGGCTTCGTGTCCTTTGTCGGCCGCCCGAATACCGGTAAATCGACGCTGACCAATGCCCTGGTAGGTCAGAAGATTGCGATTACGGCTGACCAGCCGGAGACCACCCGCCACACCATCCGTGGCTTGGTACACCGCGAAGATGCCCAAGTAATCGTCGTGGATACGCCGGGCCTACACCGCCCGCGCACCCTGTTGGGTGAGCGCCTCAATGAGGTAGTCAAGGATACCTACGCCGATGTGGATGTCATTGGCCTGACCATCCCGGCCGATGAGAAGATTGGCCCGGGTGACCGCTGGATCCTGGACAACGTGCGCTCCATTGCGCCGAAGACGCCGATCATCGGCATCGTCACCAAACTGGATAAAGCCAGCAAAGACCAGGTAGGCGCACAGCTTTTGGCCCTGCACGAGCTACTTTCCCAAGATGACCCGAATGCGGTAGTCATCCCGGTGTCCTCCAAGGAAGGTGTACAGCTTGATGAGCTCGTGCAGGTCATCGTGGATCACCTGCCAGAAGGCCCGAAGTTCTACCCAGATGATCACATCACCGATGAAGGCCAGGAAAAGCGCATCGAGGAACTCATTCGTGAGGCTGCATTATCCGGCTTGAAGGCGGAGCTGCCGCACTCGGTGGCGGTGCAGGTGGATGAGATGTTGCCATCGCGCACCCGTGAGGGTGTGCTGGATATCCACGCCATTTTGTATTTGGAGCGGCCTGGCCAAAAGCGCATTATCGAAGGCAAGGATGGCCTGCGCTTCCGCCGCATTGTGGGCAATGCCCGCAAGGAGATCATCGAGTTGCTGGGCCAGAACGTATACCTAGACCTGCGCATTAAAGTGCTGAAAAATTGGCAGTCTGACCCGAAGTCGCTGGGTAGGCTCGGGTTTTAAACCACTATGCGCGAGAACTATCGTGACCGCGCAGTGGTCATCCGCACCTACGATTTTGGTGAGGCCGATCGCGTCATTGTCCTACTCACCCGCGATCACGGCCTCGTGCGCGCGGTGGCCAAGGGCGTGCGCCGTGCCAAGTCGCGCTTTGGCTCGCGCCTGCAGCTCTTCGTTAACCTTGATGTTCAGCTGTACGTGGGCAAGAACCTAGCCACCATTTCCCAAGCGGATACGGTGGATTACTTTGGCGCGCGCCTCATCGAGGACTATGAGCGTTACACGGCGGCCTGCGCGGTGCTGGAGTCAGCCGAGCGCCTGGCTTTTGCCGACGCAGCCCATGACCCCTACCTCTACGAATCCGTCACCGCGACCTTGGAGCGGCTGCAAACTGCGGACCCAACCATGACTCTGGATGCCTTCTTGCTGCAGGCGATGGCGCATGCCGGTTGGGCGCCGAGCCTTTTCAACTGTGCCCAGTGCAACCGGCCCGGCCCGCACCACGCCTTTCACCCGGCAGTCGGCGGGGCGGCGTGCCACGAATGCCGGCCGCCGGGTGCAGCCGAGGTGGATCCGGAAACGCTGCATCACCTGTGGCTTTTAGCGCATAACTACCCGACGAATCCCACGAATGCGCAAAAGCAGGAGGGGCATCGCCTAGCGCGGGCGCACCTGCAGTGGCACATGGAGCGCAATGTTTCCGCATTGCAGGTAATGGAGCAGTAGAATATAGCCCGTGATTACGCCAGACCCGAACCGCACTTTGACCCCGCCGAATATCCCGGATGAGTTCATGCCGCGCCATATTGCGCTGGTTATGGACGGCAATGGCCGCTGGGCCCAAGAGAAGGGCATGAAGCGCACCGAGGGGCATAGGCGCGGCGAAGCCGTGCTTCTTGACGTCGTCGATGCCTGCCTGGCCGCCGGCGTTCCTTATCTTTCGGCATATGCCTTCTCTACGGAGAATTGGCGCCGCAGCCCCGAGGAGGTCCGGTTCCTCATGGGCTTTAACCGCGACGTGCTGCGCCGCCAGCGCGAGTGGCTCAACGAGCGGGGCGTGCGCGTGGTGTGGGCTGGGCGCCGCCCGCGCCTGTGGCGCTCAGTGATTAAGGAGCTCGAGGCCGCCCAAGAGCTGACCAAGGATAACACCAAGATGACCTTGGCCATGTGCGTGAACTACGGCGGTAGGGCAGAGCTGGTGGATGGTTTTCGGGACATCGCCAAGCAGGTTGCAGCTGGCGAGCTCACCCCGCGCGATATTAAGGAAGAAACCATCGCACAGCATCTCTATGACCCGGGCATGCCGGATGTCGATCTCTTCCTGCGCCCGTCCGGAGAGAAGCGCACCTCCAACTTCCTACTGTGGCAGTCGGCTTATGCGGAGATGATTTACCAGGATAAGCTCTTCCCGGATTTCACTCCGGAGGACCTTTTTGCCGCCATCGAGGAATACGTGCGGCGCGACCGCCGCTTCGGTGGCGTTAAGAAGTAACGCGCAGCACCAAAGTGGTGTGCTTTATACCTCGGGGATAAAGATGTCCTCGATTCGGCAGGAAAAGTGGCGCGCGATCTGAAATGCGAGGGGGAGCGAAGGATCGTAGCGCCCCTTTTCAATACTGATGACCGTTTGGCGCGATACGCCTAGCTCCGCGGCTAAGCCCTGCTGGGAGAGACCTTGGCTCTCGCGAATCTCTTTAAGCCGGTTGTCCATGGCTTAGCTTGCCGCCCGCTTGTGGGCAAAGTAGCTAATGCCAAAGGTGCCGGTCACAAAGACTCCCAAGATGATAGTGAGCAGGGTGCCCGAAACGTGGAAATCCCAAAAAGAGGAGGCGATGCCAAGTCCGCCGATGCCAAAGAGCATGGCGTGCAGGGTGTTTTCGGAGGCTTGCGAATACCAATGGGATTCGATGGAATTTTCCGGATCGGGTGTTGCCCCACGGATGGTGTCTCGATCCACCATGAATCCCCAGCTAGCCGCCGTAGCTACAGGAAATAGGCACAGTGCGTACACAGCAAACGCTAGTAGCGGTGAATCATCGTGTACGAAAGCGGCCACGATGGCACCGGCGGCTGCAGCAAGGCCCGCGCCTGCTGCAACGGATAGTGTGATGAGCTTGGTTTGGGTGCCGCCAAACTTGGGGCGGCCAAAGCGGGTGGTCTGCAAGGAAGCCTCTTCTAACAAGTGATTGTAAAGCGTGCTTGACGCCCACTATATGTCAAGCATCCTTTACTGTAAAGGGTGCTTTACTGTCCCGGGTAAATTCATTCTTAAGGATGATTGGCGGCCTTTTAGGGTAAAAGCATGGCAGAAGACGACATCAGGCTAAAAGACGCACTAATCGGAATAGTGGCAATCATCTCAATGGATGTCCTATTGGTAGTGACAGTTTTTGCCATGCTGAAGACCGGTTTGACCACGGGTGGGCTCGGTGTAGTTCTGCCTGCTGCACTTGTTATTTCAGTGGTAGTGCCGACTGTTGCGTTGGTGTATTACCTCAAGCGTCGGGGAATTAGTCTCGGCTTTGTTCCCTTAGGTCGACGTGGTTGGCACTTATTGTGGCAAGTTCCTCTCGCCATTTTTGTAGCGGGAGTCGCTGCCGCGATTGTGGGGCCGCTGTTGGGGCTATCGCCCTCGGAAAGTACATCTGCAGCAGATGGACGCGGTGTCATGGTGGTCGTTTCTTTGGCCTCCTATCTTTTGCTGGCACCGCTGGTGGAAGAAATTGTGTTTCGCCGCCTGCTGATGGGGTATCTAGATCGCAGCGTCCCAGCGTTTGCCAGCGTGATCCTCAGCTCTTTGCTATTTGGTCTCGTCCATATTGCGCCGCCGGTCATGGTGTATGCGACGTTTCTAGGAATGGGGTGCGCGCTTGTAACCCGCTTCCACAATTCGCTGCGCGCAGGCTTTATTGTGCACTTGGTCAATAATGTGGTCGTGCAGTTGATTGCGGTCTCGGCGCTATAGTCTTGGCGTGGAAGGCCCTGCCACAGTCGGGCCGCGCAAGAAAACCCTAGGCTCCGGAGTGGAGACTGGGGCTAGGGGAGGAGCGGCTTCACTAGGCGGAGTGGGGATGCTTAGGCGGAAGCGGCGCAGTTGCTGCAGATGCCAAAGACCTCGGCATCGTGGCCGGTGAGCTCGAAGCCGTACTCCTTGGCCACGGAGGTCGCCCACTTTTCAATGGGGCCGCCGTCGATTTCCTCGGTGCGGCCACACTTGGTGCATACCAAGTGGTGGTGATGGGCGTCGGTCTCGCAATGGCGGTAGAGGGTTTCGCCATTGGGCATGTGGAGCGCGTCCACTGCATCGATATCGGTTAGGGACTGCAGGGTGCGGTACACGGTTGTCAGACCCACCTTTTCCTCCCGCTCCTGGAGTTCGTGATAGATCTCCTTGGCGGAGGCGAATTTCTCCATATCCCGCAGCACCTCGACGACTGCGGTGCGCTGCTTGGTATTGCGCGCTCCTAGTTTGGGAATACTGTCGTGTAAAGCCATGACCTTTATATTATCAATTCTTTTTCAACAACTGCATAGTCAGGCGGCTTTATATGCAAGGAGGGGAGGGCTAGGAGGCGATCCTGGCGGCGTCGGCAAGCAAGTCCAATACCTGCGGCGCAATGAGTGAGTAGGTCACCTCGCGCCCGCTGCGCTCGGAGTCAACAATGCCCGCTTGCTTGAGAACGCGCAGGTGCTGGCTAATGAGCGGCTGAGACTTGCCGGTGGCTTTGACGATCTCGTGTACAAAGTGATCGCGTTCGGCCAGGCGGGAGATGATGGCGATGCGTAGGGGCGAATCGAGGGCAGCGATCACGCCGGCGGCCGCAGAACTATTAATCGCCGTATCAGTGGTCGTCATAGGGAATGTCACTTTCAATTAAATACCTATTACCTGTCGGGTACCCTTATATTACCCGATGTGTTCAATAACTCGTATGTATTTCAAATTAAATTCATGCCCTAATCCACCGCCGGCAAGCGCTTAGGGTTAGACTGAACGAGATTGTCAAGACTGTCCCCTACCAGAGGAGTCCGAAAACTTATGGCATCCGTCATCGATACCGTTGTAAACCTGTGTAAGCGCCGCGGCTTGGTCTACCAGGCAGGTGAAATTTACGGCGGTTCCCGCTCCGCGTGGGACTACGGCCCTCTTGGTGTAGAGCTCAAGGAAAACATCAAGCGTCAGTGGTGGCGCCACATGGTCCAGTCCCGCGCAGACGTCGTGGGTGTCGATACCTCCGTCATCCAGCCACGCCAGGTCTGGGTATCTTCCGGTCACGTTGAAGTATTCTCCGACCCGCTGGTGGAATCCCGCCACACCGGTAAGCGCTACCGTGCCGACCACCTCATTGAGGCCTACGAGGAAAAGCACGGCCACGAGCCAGAAAACGGCCTGGCAGATATCAATGACCCGGAAACCGGCCAGCCGGGTGACTGGACCGAACCGAAGGCTTTCTCCGGCCTGCTCAAGACCTTCCTTGGCCCAGTCGATGATGAGCAGGGCCTGCACTACCTGCGTCCGGAGACCGCACAGGGCATCTTCGTTAACTTCAAGAACGTGATGACCTCCTCGCGCATGAAGCCGCCGTTTGGCATTGCGAATATTGGCAAGTCCTTCCGCAATGAAATTACCCCAGGTAACTTCATCTTCCGCACCCGCGAGTTCGAGCAGATGGAGATGGAGTTCTTCGTTAAGCCAGGCGAGGACGAAGAGTGGCACCAGTACTGGATCGATGACCGCTATAACTGGTACGTGGACCTGGGCATCAAGGAAGAAAACCTGCGCCTTTACGAGCACCCGAAGGAAAAGCTCTCCCACTACTCCAAGCGCACCGTGGACGTGGAGTACGCCTTTGGCTTCAAGGGCTCCAAGTGGGGCGAGCTGGAAGGCGTGGCTAACCGCACCGACTATGACCTGTCCGTACACGCCAAGGGCTCGGGCGAGGACCTGTCCTACTATGACCAGGCCAATGACGAGCGCTGGATCCCGTACGTCATCGAGCCGGCCGCCGGATTGGGCCGTTCCATGATGGCCTTCCTGGTTGATGCCTACGACGAGGAAGAAGCTCCCAACGCCAAGGGTGGTACCGATAAGCGCGTGGTCCTGCGCCTGGACCGCCGCCTGGCCCCCATCAAGGTAGCCGTGCTTCCGCTTTCCAAGAAGGAAGAGCTCTCTGAGCCTGCCCGCAAGTTGGCCGATAAGCTGCGCGCTTATTGGAACGTGGACTTTGACGTCTCCGGTGCCATCGGCCGCCGCTACCGTCGCCAGGATGAGATTGGCACCCCGTTCTGCGTCACCTTCGACTTCGACACCCTCGAAGACGATGCCGTGACCGTGCGCGAGCGCGACACCATGGAGCAGGAGCGCGTGAAGCTCGATGACCTCGAGGCTTACCTCGCCTCCCGCCTGATTGGGTGCTAGGGATGCATTACACCAGCTGGGATCGCTCTGACCGCGCAAACCCCGTGCTCTTGGCCGAAGACGGCCCGGAGCAGCTGGGCGTATTCTCGGAGCATTCCGCGGAGGTCGACGGCCACTTCTGGCGCACCGAGGTCAGTGACCTTGGCGCCTCTGCCACGCTTGCCGACGGCTCCATCTACCGCCTCGCCGGCCGCCTCGGCCGCGATAAGCGCCTAGAGGCATCGCTCAACGGCCGCACTTTTCACTTCATCAATGAAAACAGCGGCGACTGGATCATCGATGATGTCGATGATGACAAGGTAGGCCAGTTCTCCTCCCGCAACTCTGGGGTGCGCAAGTCCATCCTCGAATTCGAGCACGAAGCCGAAGGACTCACCACCGCCGAAATTGCCGGTTTGAGCTGGTTTACCCGCGTCATCCTTGATGCCAATACCCAAGGCAAGGCTTGGGCGTGGATCATCACCTTGGTCCTCGCTTCCATCGTTGCCATCCTCGCGCTTTTCATCTTCTAATGACTGTGCAGTGGACTTGGGGCGAGGGTGCGCTCAGCAGTGCCGCGGGGGAGCAACTGGCTTCCGTGTGCGACGGTGTGCTCGCCACCGCGGCCGGCGAGCGCCTAACCTTGGAATCTTCGCTGGATTACTCCTCCCCGCGCTTCTTCTTGCGCGCGCAGACCGCGGCGGGCGCGGGCGAGGATTTCTCGGTCTCCCAGGCCGGGATTACCATCACCCGCCTGCGTGCGGCCTGCGGGGAGCGCGAGTACCTGCTAGAACGCCGCAACCCTTTCCGCCGCGAGCGCCGCATCGTAGCTCGCCGCTCGGGCGCCGAGGTTGCCAGCACCGCCCCGGAGGGAAACGGACTGCAGGTGAGCGTGGGTGAGCTGCCGGAGCTCGACGCCATATTCTTGAGCTACGCCTGTGCGCTTCTCGACGCCACCCCGCGCACCCTGCGCACCTAGTCCGGCGCAATCAACGAAGGCGCCGCCCACGGAGAGTGAGACGGGGCGGCCTTTGCTCGGCTAGAAGGAGCCGCCGCGGAAGCCGCCTCCGTCGCCGCCGCCGAAGTCTCCGCCGCCAAAGCTGCCTCCACCAAAGCCGCCGCCTCCGAAACCGCCACCAAAGCCGCCGCCGCCGCCGAGCATTTGGCCCAGGACCATACCGGTGACGATATTGCCGGCCGCGTTGCCCATCTGCTGCCGCTGCTGGCGGCGACGGTGCTCGTCAATGTCATCCTTGGCGCGCTGCAGCGCCGCCTGGGCCGCGGCCACCGCTTCGCGGGAAGACTGCAGGGCGGCGCGGATATCGCTGCGCTCGGTGTGGAGGGCTTGGGCGTGGAGACGTTTGGCGTCGGCAAGCGCGGTGCGTGCGCCCGAGCCGATGATGCGACCGCGGGAGGAAATGAGGTCTTCTGCGGCCTGGATATTGGATTCCGCTACGGAAATCTGCTGGCGGAAGAGGTCTAGCTGGCGCGCGTGGGTGGAGGTCTTCTCGCGCACACGGTCGAGCGCTTCATCCAGCTGAGTATCGATGGAGGTCAGCGCGGTGTGCTGGCCCAAAGGATCCTGCTGGCCGTGGGCCTTGGCGTCGTTGACGGCGGTGCCGGCGCGGCCGAGCAGATCCTCGAGCGCGTTCCAATCCGCCGTGGTTCCCTGCGCCTTGCCTTGGCGCTCGAGTTCGCGGGCCTCGTTGATCTCGCCTTCGACCTCGGCAATGAGGGCCTCGAGGTTGCCGCGGGCGGTGGCGATATTCTCCTCGGCATTTTCCACGCCGGAAATGAGGCGATCCGTCATCTCACAGGCGTGCTCGATATCGCGAATAAGTCCCACGAGCGGACCCTGCTTGCCGGCCGGCTGGGCTTGGACCCCGCGGGCCTTGTCAAGCAGTTTTTCGGCTTCATCGAGGGAAGCGGCGGCAAGCTCGGGATTATCGGCAATGGAGGACAAAACGTGCTCGTCATAGTTATCCTTCAAGCCGGCCAGCGTGAACTCGGCCTCCGGCAGGCGGGCGCGCAGGCCCACGGTGCGCTGGGTGAGCTCGTCCAGTTTCTCATCGGAGTGGATAAGTAGGTCGCGCATCTGGGCAAATTCAGCGGCCTGCGTGTCTAAGGCATCATCAGCTTGTCCGCACGAGGAGATGATTTCCACGAGCATCTGGCGGCGTTCGGCCGGGGACTCCGGAACGGCATCATCTAGGCGCTGGCGTAGGTGGAAAGCCTTTTGCAGGGTAGACGTGGAGTGGTTCATCGCCTTGGTAAATGGACGCACGCGCTCTGGACCGAACTCGGAAAGCGCGATATTGAGCTCCTCCTTGCCGCGGCGGATGGACTCATCGGTAGAGACCAGCTCTTCCTGCGCCAGCTGGTCCAAAGTCTCCAGAGGCAGGCGGCCCAGCTGATCGGTATCGCCCGGGGTGATTTCGCGGGCCGACTCGAGCGTTTGCGCCTTATTCTTCTTGGTATTGCGACGGGAGTAGTACATGATGCCGCCACCGGCGGCGACGATGGCGGCCGCGCCACCGCCTAGCCAGGCTAGGCCGGAGGAATCGGAAGAATTGGAGGCACTGGAGTTGCCCAGGGCGGCGTCGGCAAGCGCAAGGGCCGAAGCACCGTATTCATCGCTGGCAAGCTTGCCATAGGCGGCGTCATACATCTGGTCGAGCCGGCCCTTGGGCCAATCCTTGCCGGTCTGCACGCCCATCTTGCGGTCATTGATGGAGAGCGCATAGACCGCTGAATTCGGTCCCTTGTCCTTGACCGTCGCTGCGGCAAAGGTTTCCGGATCCGTGCCCAACTCATCAGTGATGTAGACAAAAAGGGTTCGGTGCTCCTCTTTTTGCAGCTGGCCAATTTTCTCCCTGAGCTCGGCCTTTTCTTCGGTGCTTAATACGCCCGCATCATCGGTCACCTTCTCCGTGAGGGTTGCCGTACCGGTGCCCTGCGCCACGGTGGTGGTTTCTACAGCGAAAGCAGACCCCGCACCGATGGAGGTGCAGCCCAAAATGAAAGCGGCGATGGCCGCGCGGCCCAAACGTGCACTCAAATTCATGCCCACCACTTTACCGGCTCCGCTTCGCCCTCCGGCGGGTAGTGTAGTGGGGCAGTGAAGTACGCAATTGTTTTAGGAACCGCCCAATATGACGGCCGCCCCTCCCGGATCTTGGCCGGACGCCTGCGCCACGCTGGTGAGCTCGCCACCGCCGAAGGGCTAGAGGTCATTACCGTGGGCGGCAAGCTCCCCGGCGATAGGTTTACTGAGGCCGGCGTCGGCCGCACCTTTCTGCGCGAGCACTTCCCACACCTGACCGTGCACGCGGTGGAGGAGGGGATGGATACCCGCAGCTCCCTGAAAGCGGTCAAGGAAGCCTTCGCGCTTTCCGACGCCACCATCATCACCGATCCCCTCCACCGCCTGCGCACCGCACTCATCGCCCGCCAAGAAGGGCTAAAAGCCACCGTATCCGGCACGCCGTATTACCCAGCCGCGCGCTTTTCCACACCCTGGTGGCGCTACCTTGCCCACGAAACCGGAGGCGTGGCCTACGCGCTGGTTGCAGGCCTCTTGCCGCCGCGTGGCGCCGCCGCATTGCGCAATGGTTTCTACCGCGTGGAGCAGCTCCTGCGCCCGAATCAAAAGCTGCGGCATCAAACGATTGAGCAGGAAGATAGGGATTCTTTTCCCCGGCGATAAGAAGCATCGCATGATATTTTTTAAGCTGCCGATGCATTTCTAGGGGAGAAGGGTTTCTTTTCCACTACATCAGGAAATAACACCGAGCCATGTTGGTCAGCGCTGAAATGCTACGAAGCCTCAGGAGGAAAGCGTGTTAAAACTGGAGAACCTGTCTGTAAAGCTAAGCAGGAAAAGTAGCCCGCTATTCTCTATCGACTCTGTGCATGAGCCAGGTACCCTCACTTGGATTCGAGGCGCCTCTGGGTCCGGCAAATCCACGCTGCTTCGCGTTATCTCTGGACTCCAGAAGCCAACATCAGGAACCGTCAGTATTTTCGGACATGATTTATGGAGCTCTTCTGCTCGAAATAGAGATAGGCTTCGAGCTAAATCGATGGGAATAGTGTTTCAAGATTCCGGCGTAGTGCCCTGTTTGACAATCGACGAAAACCTTTCCTTCGCACAAGGGCTAAGCGGAGCCACTGCGGACTCGGACGCTAATAGCTCTTTGCTAGCTCAACTCAATATGAGTGAATACGGAGCCTCTCTACCGCACGAGCTTTCAGGGGGACAACGCCAACGCGCGGCCATAGCAACGGCAATGTCCAAAAAGCCCCAACTCGTTTTCGCAGACGAACCGACGAGTGCCTTGGATGAGGACAACACATATTCAGTGTTGCGATATCTGCATAATTACACAGTAAGAAACCACGCAATCGCCTTGGTAGTTTCCCACGATGATCGTTTAGCGCAGTTTTGTGATCAGGTTTTGGAAATCGGGGTAAACCAATGAATTTTCGCGCTGTGGAAGCGAGGATCCGTAAGAGCACTTTTGTGGAGAGTATCCCGTTACTAGCTACCTCGTTTGTGCTTTTCTTCTTTGTCTGTCTGTTAGTCTCCACAGTAGCGGCGGACAAGGTAGCCGAATCTATGTCAATGGGGCTGATGTATTCGGCTTTCATATCGATCATTCCCTTTGCTCTGGCGCTCAAATACTGCTTTAGGCATGTGGTGGAGGGGAGGCGCCACCACTATGAGGCGCTTCGTTTATTTGGGTTAACATTAAAACGAATTCGCCGAGTGCTATTCCTTGAGCTACTTACGGTTTATTTTTTCTTTTCAATAGTTAGCGCAGTTCTGGTTCCAGTGCTGATGAAGCCAATCTTCTTGGTTCTGTATTCGGGTTTTGGCATTGATCTTCCTCAAGGACTCCCTTCACCACTACTCGTCGCTGTGATCTCATGGTGCGCTATCGTTTGTCTGAGCTTCGTTCCTTTCCAACAGGAAACGAGAGTTTTGGAGGATTTGAGCCAAGGCCCAACTCGCATAGATCCAACTCCAAGGAATCCGCGGGCTGCAGAACTCCTTCGATATCCGCTGGGGATAGCAGCCTGTGTTGTATTGCTAGTGGGATTTGTGGCGATGCCCCAAGCGGATCCATCTAGTAGGTGGCCGTTTATTTTCGTCTACTGCGTGCCCTTCTTGGTGAGTGCTGCCTCTGTATTTGTCTACGCGGTTGTCTTATATTCCGCCGAATACCTCTCCCTCAAGTTTGGGGGATGGATTCCTCCGATTTTGGGAGTCCGATATGCGCGATCTTTTATCGCCACCACCATATTGCGGGTCTCTTGTATTTTTATCTTGTTTCCCATCATTCCTTTTATTGCGAATGATTCGGCACTCTACTCAGCAAGGGAAGAATTAGCTGACAATGTGAAGAACGTGTATGTAGGGTCGCCGCAGGATGAACAAACTATCAGCACATCCACTGCCCAAAACATTTGTCAGGATCACGCCGCAGATTGCCTAGGAGTTCTTAGCTGGGTGCCTGCTGACCAAGACTCGGAAGAGCTCCAACCTTCCACCATGGAAGAAGGCGCTGTCTTTGCGCTGGTAGAAGATCGGGACGGAACAGTAAGTTCCTTGGTTAATGACCGAGAGGTAGTTGAGACGGAACCCCGATCGCCGTTTGACCAAACGTGGATGCGGCCATGGGATAAAACCTTTAATTCTGAAGCAGATCCTTCTTGGGGAACGGGCGAAAGGCAAGACGAAGGTTATGCTGTAGCCATTTTTTCGAAGCAAGTGGAATTGAGCGACAGCCAAGCGATGGAGGTTGTAGGCGCTCAGCAATGGGCAGAAAACCTACCTTCAACGTTGCTTTACGGTCCAAACGGTACCGGTACAAGCGAATTTATTCCGTTGTTTGCCTACGTGATTGTTGGGGGAGCAGTTCTCATCTTCGGACTGGCCTTAGCACAACAAGGTCGGCTTATCCGCTTCACTAAAACCATTTGGGAACAAGGCGTCTCAGTTGCAGAAGCGCACAGAAACAGGAAATTGGCCAATTGTTTGCCTTCGGCTTTTGCGTTGGCTTTGTCGCTAGGAGCAGCTGCTCTACTGAGCACGTATATGGACTCTTATATAGCGCATAAACTTGTATTGCACTTTCCGGATGTCCCATTTGGACTCATACTTTTCTTGGTGGTGGTTGTGGGCCTGGCAGCGGTGGGCAGCAACTTTGTGAAAGGCCCGCGGCCTGCTAAAAACTAGGCGGCCACGTTGCTCACCCAAAAGGCCAGTTCACGGAATATGCTTGGGTCGTGTCCTATTCTTATTCCGCCGCCGACTTCGCCCGCCTGGCCGATGAAAAGCCGAAGGGCTCAGCCTTCCATACCGTGGAAGAACATCGCGGCGTCTTTGCCCGTGACCGCGCCCGCGTGCTGCACTCGGCAGCCTTGCGGCGTCTGGCCGATAAAACTCAGGTCGTCGGGCCGCGCGATGGCGATACTCCACGCACCCGTCTGACCCACTCGCTGGAGGTGGGCCAAATTGCGCGGAGCATCGGTGCTGGACTTGGACTCGATCCTGATCTGTGCGACATGGCAGGGCTGACCCATGACATCGGCCACCCGCCCTACGGGCACAATGGCGAAAACGCACTCAATGAGGTCGCCCTCAACGGCTTTGAAGGAAACGCGCAGACCCTGCGCATCCTCACCCGCCTAGAGCCCAAGATCATCGTGGACGATGCCAGCGGCGTGCCGCGCAGCTTCGGCCTCAACCTCACCCGCGCCGCCCTCGACGGTGCCTGCAAATACCCCTGGACCAAAACCAATCCCGATGGCAGCACCAACCGCAAATACGGCGCCTATGACGAGGACGCGGATCTGCTCGAGTGGCTGCGCGAGGGCCATAGCGATAATCGCAAATGCATCGAAGCCCAAGTAATGGACTGGTCCGATGACATCGCCTACTCCGTGCATGACGTGGAAGACGGCATTATTTCCCGGCGCATCTCCCTCAAAGTCCTTTGGGACCTAGTTGAGCTAGCCCAGCTGGCAGAAAAGGGCGCTAAAGCCTTTGGCGGCACCGCCGATGAGCTCTTGGAGGCGGCCGATAGCCTGCGCAACTTAAGCGTCATCAACGCCATCGGCGATTTTGATTACTCCTTGCGCGACTATGCCAACTTGAAGAAGATGACCTCTGAGCTCGTAGGCCGCTATGTCGGTGCGACCGTCGGCGCCACCAGCGAAGCCAATGCCGAGCTCATCTCCTCCAATACCCTTGGCCGCATGCACGGTGACCTCATTGTGCCCAAGCAAGCCGAGGCCGAGGTCAAGCTGCTTAAAACCATCGCGGTCCTCTACGTCATGGACGAGCCCGCCCACCTTGCCCGCCAGGACCGTCAACGCGAGCGCATCTACCGCGTCTACGATTACCTCGTCGCCGGCGCCCCTGGCTCCCTCGATGCCACCTTCCGGCTGTGGTGGGAGCAAGCCGAAACTGACGCCGCCCGCGACCGCGCCATCATTGACCAAATTGCGTCTATGACCGAGTCTCGCCTCGAGCGCTTGGCCCGCCGAAGTGCGGAGCTGTCTGGGTTCCTCAGCTAAACCTGGCTTGCCCACCACCGCGCTAGAGTTAGGTCGAGAGTCATCAGGCCGATCTGAGCGCGAAAAGGCCGAATTGAGAGCTCAAAACCCTCAATTCGGCCTCATATCTATGGACCTAACGCCTCAGCTCCAACCCCAGGGCCCGAGTCGCTAGCGCACCAACGCGACACCTTGGTCCTCGAGCACGCTAGCTACCGCCGCTAGGTCCTCGCCTTCGATATCCATATTGGAGGCAACGATGACGCTGGTGCGCTGCTCGCGTAGGAAATCCGCTAGGTCATCGAGGTTGCGCGGGCCGCAGTCTTCGCAGCCGCGGGTGCGGCCGAGTGCGTTAAAGAAGTCCGCGCGGGTGCGGATGTGTTCAGTAATGAGGATGCGTCGCATGATTACTCCTCTGCGTCCGGAATAGAACAGAAGCTTTCATAGTGGTCATCGGTGTAGTACCACACGTCTGGGTCGGTCTCGCTGCCGCCACCGGTGATAATGCGGCGGGCGCCGCGGTTGTGGCTGCCTGGGGTTTCTACCGTGTATTCGCGGTAGTAATTCTTGTCCTGCTGAGGCAGCCGGCCCTCGTAATTGCCAAAGCGGACGTTGTCATTATCCGGGTAGTCGTAGGGGCCACCGGCCAAGATATCGTCCGCGGTGTCTTTGGCCTCGGCGGGTAGGGAAGACATCTCGCAAGTATCGGCGTCGCCAGTTGCGGCCGCTTGTGCTGACTCAGAAGTGGAGGAGGCAGCGGAATCACCATCGCCGCCGAGGTCGAAACCGAAATAGCTTGCTACGACGACAAGCGCAAGGCCGCCGAGGGCAACGGGGAGCGATTTCTTGGACGCTTTGGACTTGGGCATACCTTTATTGTTGCAGGTGCGGCGCTAAAAGTGGAAATTGGCCCGAGACAATGGCGAGGTCAAAAATTGCCCCGTCACGGGGGTAGGTAACAGTATGTGGAAAGTACCCCAACAGAGGGTAATTTGCGTCCAAACTGTGAACCCTGTTCAACGTCACCATCCTGCCCTAGCTATTTGAACATTCCCACCACGCGCGGGGTAGTCTGTACGCATGGCAAAAGGCAGAATTCCGGACAGCGACATCCAAGCTATCCGTGAACGCGCGCCTTTAGAAGAAATCGTCGGCGAGTACGTGCAGCTCAAGCCCGCTGGGCACGATTCGCTCAAGGGCCTTAGCCCGTTCAAGGATGAAAAGACCCCGTCCTTTCACGTGCGCCCGCAGCGCGGCTACTATCACTGCTTTTCCACCGGCAAGGGTGGCGATGTATTCAGCTTCCTGATGGAAATGGAGCAGGTCTCCTTCCCAGAAGCGGTTGAAGCGGTAGCGCAGAAGATCGGCTATCACATCAACTACCAGGGCGGTTCTACGGGCGCGCGCAATGAGAAGCCGGGCACGCGGCAGCGCCTCATCGCTGCCAATAAAGCCGCCCACGAGTTTTACCGCCAGCAGTTGGAGACCCCACAAGCGGCTACAGCCCGCGATTTCCTGCTGGATCGCGGTTTTTCCCGCGAGGTCATCTATGACTTCGAGTGCGGCTATGCCCCAGAGGGATGGGATACGGCTACCAAACACCTGCTGCGCCTAGGCTTTTCCTTTGAAGAGCTGGAAGCAGCTGGCATTTCCAAGATGGGCAAGCGTGGTCCCATCGACCGCTTCCATCGTCGTTTGCTGTGGCCGATTAAGGACCTTTCCGGCAACGTCATTGGCTTTGGCGCCCGCAAGCTTTTCGACGACGACAAGCTCGGCAAGTATATGAACACCTCTGAGACCATGCTCTACCGCAAGTCCAAGGTGCTCTTTGGCCTCGATTTGGCCAAGCGCAATATTGCCGAAAACCACCAGGCCGTAGTGGTGGAAGGCTACACGGATGTCATGGCTATGTATGCCGCAGGCGTCAAGACCGCTGTTGCTTCCTGTGGTACCGCCTTTGGCGGCGAGCACCTGCAGGTGCTGCGCCGACTCATGCTGGATGATTCCTACTTCAATGGCGAGCTCATCTATACCTTTGACGGCGATGAGGCAGGCCAGAAGGCCGCCATGCGCGCCTTTGACGGCGAGCAAAAGTTCACCGGTCAATCCTTTGTCTCCGTAGCGCCCGACGGCATGGATCCGTGCGATCTGCGTTTGCACAAAGGCGATGCCGCCGTGCGCGAGCTCATCGCGGACCGCATCCCCATGTTCGAGTTCGTTATCCAGTCCGTCATCGCGGAGTACAGCATTGACAGCGCCGAGGGGCGTTTGCAGGCCCTGCGCCGCGCGGTACCCGTGGTCGCACAGATCCGTGATCAACCTTTGCAGCGTGAATATGCCCGCCGCCTCGCCGGCTGGGTGGGCTGGCCGGATCCGGAAGAGGTTCTCCGACAGGTCCGCGCGGAAGCGCGCAAACCCAAAAAGGCCGAAAAGCCCACCATTCGTCGCTTCGACAATGCGAAGCAACAGCCGGCACAACAAGACGTGCCGATGATCCACCCGCCGAGCCCGAAGGAGACCCACCTGTGGCCTCAGCGCGAGGCCCTCAAGCTGGCCTTGCAGATGCCGCAGGTGGCAGGTTCCTATTTCGATGGCATTACTGCCGACGCCTATACCAACGACGCCTACCGCCTCGTGCGCCAAGCCATTTCTACCGTGGGTGGCGCAGCTCAGGGCGCCACCATGCCGGCCGTGGAGTGGATCGCCGCGGTGGCCGGCGAAATGCAGGACCTTACCGGCCGCAACTTCGTCTCCGAGCTTGCCGTAGAGGCCATTTTGCCAACCGACGTCGGTCCCGAAAAATACGCCGACTCCGTGCTCTCCCGATTGCAAGAGACGGTGGTGGGCGATCAAATCGCCCAGTTGAAGGCTCGTCTTGGCCGCATGCGTCCCTCCGATGATGAGGCTAGCTATAACTCGCTTTTTGCTGACCTCGTCGCTTTAGAACAAGCCCGCCGCGAGCTCAATGACCGCGCCTTCCGCGGCACGCCTCCCCAAGGTTAAAAATATCCCCTCGCCCTGTCACCGATTTAGGTGCGCAGCGAGGGGAGGGAAGAGGCTGAAACTAATTTAGTCCTCATCAGGTTCATAAATGCGGTCCGCGTTGTCTACCTGGGAGCCGCGCAGCCGGCCTTTGCCCTTGCGCTTGGAGGAGAGATCGCGAACCTCGCGCATGCGCGGTTCCGGATCCAAGCGGTTGGCTACTGCCTTGCGTGCAGAAGTGACGGCAGATTTGGTCACGGGGGAGTTGATAGCCTTCTCGTAGGCGCCCTTGATCTGGTGGTAGCGCTTGCGGCCTGCTTTGGTGCCAAAAACGTATCCTGCTGCGGCGCCGAAGACGAATTGGATCATTATTTAGCGTGTCCCCTTATTCCAGTACGAGTAAAAGTTCTCCACCAGCCTACCGCGAAGGCCCGTCGCTCGCTGCTAGCCACCGTTAAGGGGTAAAGCTCGATTTGCTGTAGAACAGCTCTTTTCATAAACAGGAATTCGCGCTAGTTTAAAGAGGTGGACATAAACGCGCGTAGGGACTCGGCCGCGGCCTCAGCAGTAGCGCTGGCCGCGCTATTTACCGCGAGTATTTCGGCAGAATCGAGTAACCAGAACACCGGTGTTGCTACTACGCAGAAAGCTTCAGCTTGGTCCGAGGATTGCTAGATAGTACCGGGAAGGTGTAGTCACCGTCCCAGCTTTGTGCATGCGGGTTTAGCGTCACGTTCACCTTTTTGTAACTTTAGCTAGATATTATGCGTGGGAATTCGTTACTAGTGAAAGGTTTCCACGTTGAACTATCGGAATAAACTCCGCCCGGCAGTTCGCGCACTCGCCTTGTGCGCGGCCACCGGACTGACCATAACGCTGGCACCGGCTGCCAGCGCCGCCCTCCCCGTGGCCGTGCCACAGCTCCGCGAGCCTGTTACCCAGCAGACCACCGGCGCTCCTCCGGTCCAGCACCCCGGTGCCCCGGTTCCAGAGCCGTTTAGCACGGACTATATCGCGGGCTTTGAATCCGATGTTTCCTCTTATCAATTTGGCAACTACTGGCAGGTAGTCCAGCTTTTTGATCACATCAAGGCTCAGCCAGAAATCCGCCAAGAAAATATGGACAAGGCCGTGGCCATCAATAACGCCGCAGCCGGTGACCCCGCTTTGATCCGCCGCGCGCAGGCCGATGCCAAGGCCAGCTCGACGAGCGTGCTCAACGCCGTTTCTGACTCGATGGGCAAGAACCTAGGCGATGCCTTCCGCGCTGCCTTGGCCGAGCACCGCCTGCCCAAGACCGAATACCTCCTAGGAAATGGCTATGCAGCCCGCGCAGGCGGACTGGCCAATTCCACGATGTCGGAGAAGTACTACTTCAACTATCAACGCCCGTACCAGCGCGCGCCGCAGGCGATTAAGCGCTATGACGATGGCTCCAAGGATCTCTATCCCACCTCTCCAGCCTTCCCTTCGGGCCATACCAATCAGGCAACGTGGATTACCACGCTGATGTCCTTCATGCTGCCTGAGGTAGGCCCACAGCTCATGCTGCGCGGCGCGGAGGCCGGCAACCACCGCGTAGTACTGGGCGTGCATTACCCGCTGGATGTCATCGGTGGGCGCATGACAGGCCAGGCCGCCGCGGCAGATCGCCTCAACGATAAGCGCATGCGCCATGCCCTATGGGAAGCCTCGATGGAAGTGCGCAAGGAAATTAAGTGGCGCACCGGCAAGACGGTAGAAGAACTGGTGGCCCAGGATAGGGAAGAGGGCACCGACTATCGGTCCACGGCGGATGCGGTAGAACAATACTCCACATTCATGGACTATGACTTCGCCCCGCGCTACCGAACCGACGCCCCGATGGTCGTCCCGCAGGCCGCTCCAGTGCTGCTAGCAGCGTCCCACCCAGAGCTGACCTGGTATCAGCGCGCCGAGGTGCTGCGCCAGACCGCGCGTCCAGCCGGCAACCCATTGGATTGGCAAGCAGAGGGAGGCTCGTGGCAGCGTCTCGATCTAGCCCGCGCCATGGCGGCCCGGGTGACCATCGCCCCAGACGGCGGCGTGAGCGTCAGCGGCTAGCAGGTTCTGCAACCTGTGGGGGTACAGATCTCCAGACCATGGTTCAATTTAGAAATATCTCCGTCACTCTAAAGGAAAAGATTAGTGACTAAGCCCAAGATAATGACCGTTTACGGCACCCGGCCGGAGGCCATTAAGGTCGCCCCCGTCGTTAAGGCGCTGGATAAAGATGAGCGCTTTGAATCCATCCCGGTCTCTACCGGTCAGCATAAAGAGATGCTGGAGCAGGTCAACACCATGTTTGGCATCCAGCCGAAGCACGGCCTGGGGCTCATGAAACAGGGACAGGGACTCAATGAGCTTGTCTCCCGCGCAATTGCGGGTCTGGATTCCATCATTGAAGAAGAAAAGCCGGACGTCATTATCTCCCAGGGCGATACCTCTACGGCTATGGCTGCAGCACTTGCCGGTTTCCATCGCGGGGTCAAGATCGTTCACCTCGAAGCCGGTTTGCGTACCGGCGATATCCACTCGCCGTTCCCAGAAGAAGCTAACCGTAAGCTCATTGGCCAGGTAGCCGAGCTGCATCTGGCTCCAACCGCAGGCTCGATGGAGAACCTGCGCCGCGAGAATGTGCGTTCCAAGGACATTGTGGTCACCGGTAATACCGTCATTGACGCTCTGCTGGAAGCAGCATCGTGGGACACGAAGTTCGCAGACCCTGCCCTGCAGGAAGCCGCAGAGTCCGATAAGCGGCTTGTCGTAGTTACCACCCACCGCCGCGAGAACCTTGAGGCGATGAAGGAAATCGGTGGTGCAGTTAAGGACTTGGCAGAAGCCTATCCGGAGATTAACTTCGCATTGCCGCTGCACCTCAACCCCAAGGTGCGCCAGGCGGTCCTGCCGGAGGTCGAGCACCTGCCAAATATCATCATCACGGATCCGCTGCCTTATGACCAGTTCACGCAGCTACAAAACCGTGCCACCATCATCTTGACTGACTCCGGCGGAGTCCAGGAGGAGGCACCAGCATTGGGCAAGCCAGTGCTAGTCATGCGCCAAAACACCGAGCGCCCCGAAGCCGTGGTCGCCGGCACGGTTAAGCTGGTGGGCACTAATCGCGAGCTCATTGTGGCAGAGGCAAAGCTTTTGCTTTCCGACGCCGCCGCATTTGACGCCATGGCCAACGCCGTCAATCCTTATGGTGACGGCAAGGGCGCGCAGCGCGCTATTGCGGCTATCGCAGAGTTGACCGGGGTAGGCGAGCGCGTAGAGGATTTTCTGCCGGAGGCAGGTTCCTCTAAGGGGCCCAAGGCGAGGAATAACTCGCGCGCCTGCCGGAGAAAGCGGATATATTAAAGGTATGAAACCGCTGGATATCCGCTGTAACCACCGAGAGCGCATGAAAGCTGCAGACATTTTAGGAGATGCGCTTTCGGCAGGGCAGATTGACCTCGATGATTTTGAAAAACGCTCGGCCGCCTGCGTTAATGCAACGACTCGCGCTGAGCTCATCGAGCCGCTGGCTGACCTTGTAGAGGACCCAGAAGTTCTCCTTTTTAGGCAGGAACGAAAAATCGGAAAGGCCTATGCGGGCCAGCAAGAATCCAAAGCCATCGCCAAGGTGGAGCAGGCTATCCGCCAGGTGCAGCCGAGCGTGCAGGAGACCCGCTCCCTTGCGGTGGGGATCTTCGGCGGGTCTACTGTCAGCGGCGGGGCAGTAGCTCGTTCTCTGACGGCGTTGGGCTTTTTCGGTGGCGTGGACATCGATCTCACGGGCGTCGCCCTGCACAGTCGTACTACCACCATCAACGCGGCGGGCGCCTTTGGTGGCGTCGATGTTTATATTCCCGAAGGCTTCCGCGTCCACGTCAGCGGCGTTGGACTCTTTGGCGGACATGACCTCAAGGTAGAGAACGGCGCCATCCATCCGAATGACCTCCCAGTAGACGCGCCAGAAATTATTGTGAACTGCTATAGCCTCTTCGGCGGCGTAGACGTTCACGTGGGGCGCCGCTACGGCGAGTAACCAAGCGCGATTGTAGTGCAAGCAACCACTTGCACTAATGAGCGTGGGCCAGTGCTTAGTCGGCCTCGATGATCGCTGCTAGACCTTGTCCGCCTCCAATACACATGGTAACCAGCGCGAGCTTACCGCCGGTGCGGTGAAGGTGATGCGCGGCGGTGACGACGATGCGGGCACCGGTAGCACCCACGGGATGGCCGAGCGAAATGCCAGAACCGTGCGGGTTGAAGCGCGGATCATCTGCCGAAATGTCCCATTCTTTGAGTACAGCCAGCGCTTGGGCGGCAAAGGCCTCATTGAGCTCAATGAGGTCAAGATCATCGAAGGTGATGCCGAGGCGATCCATAACCTTGCGGGAAGCCTCCACCGGGCCGATACCCATGCGTTCCGGATCCACGCCGGCTAGGGCCCATCCCTTGAGCGTGACCATTGGGGTAAGACCCAGCTCCTCGGCTTTTTCACGGGTAGTCACTAGGACGGCCGCGGCACCATCGTTTTGGCCCGAGGCATTACCGGCGGTAACCGTTGCCTCTTCGTCCTCCTTGCGCATGACCGCGAGCAGTTTAGATAGCTTGTCTGTACTGGAATCTGGGCGGACATGTTCATCCATGTCTACGACGATAGGCTCCCCCTTGCGCTGGGGGACGGTGACGGGGATGATTTCGGCGTCGAAAAGCGATTGTTCCTGTGCAGCGGCGGCATTGCGGTGGGAACGTGCAGCGAGCTCGTCTTGGGCGACGCGCTCGATGGAGTATTCGCGGCGGAGATTTTCGGCGGTCTCAATCATGCCGCCGGCAATCGGGTGGTGCTTTCCGCCGGCGGCCTCGCGGGCTTCTTGGAGGCGATCGCGAAAGATCATATTTCCTCCCTTTGCTCCCCAGCGTACATCCGCATCAACGGTGTATTCGGTGCGGGACATAGACTCCGCGCCGCCGGCGATGATGACATCGGCGGCGCCAGTAGCAATGTGGGCACCTGCGGTAATAATGGCCTGCAGACCCGATCCGCATCGGCGATCGAGCTGCATACCAGGCACGGTGGTGGGCAGGCCAGCGTCTAAGGCAGCCACGCGGCCCAAAGCGGGTGCGGCACCATTAGGGGAGCCTTGGCCCAAGATGACGTCATCGATTTTGGTGGGGTCGATACCGGACTCTTCCACAATGGTCTTGACCACGAGGCTAGCTAATTCTTGGACGGGGACGGACTTTAGCGCGCCACCATAACGGCCGACAGGGGTGCGCTTGGGGTAGCAAAGGACTACGTCGCGGGTGTGCATGATAATTCTCCTTTAAGAAAGTTCGGTGGTGGCAAGGTCATGGGAGATTGCCTTGCAGGTTGCGATGAGCTCCGGCAGGATGCGCGTGGTGAGATCCTCAGTGGAATAGACGGATGTTTGGGTTGAGACATTGATGGCTGCAGCAGTGCGGCCCGAACCATTGCGAATAGGAACTGCAATGGAACGCAGGCCCTTCTCCAGCTCTTGGTCTACGATGACCCAACCGCGTTTCCGGATCTCCGCTAGGCGCGCCCGAAGATCCGCGGGTGCGGTGAGCGTGTGAGGAGTGACTTTCTCCAGCGACGCCGTTTCTAGGAATTCGTCCAACTGCGATGGAGTGAGATCCGCTAACAGTACCTGTCCCATTGAGGTCGCGTGCGCGGGAAAGCGGGTGCCGATGGTGATATTGGTGGCCATGATGCGGTGTGCAGCGGCGCGGGCAATATAAACCACGGTGTCCCTATCCAACACACTGACAGAGCAGGATTCATCGAGTTTGGCGGATAACTCCCTCAAATGGGGCTGGGCAATATCGGGAAGACCCAAACTCGAAAGGTAGGAATAGCCCAGTTCCAAAACCCGGGGGGTAAGCCAAAACTCAGAGCCATCCGTGCGCGCGTACCCCTCCGTTACCAAAGTGTGCAAAAAACGGCGTGCAGTGGCACGTGCTAGCCCTGTGACCTCGGCAACCTGGGCCAGAGTCTGGCGTGGGCGCTCGTCATTAAAAGAGTGCAAAACGGCTAATCCGCGGGCGAGCGACTGCACGGTGGGGGCGTCGTTCAAGGTGTGGTCTCCGATTCTAGAAATTGATGAAGTGGCCTACATCTCGTAATTGTATCCAAAAGTGTTCGCATTGTGAACCCTTGTGCAACATATGAACCACACGTAGGCTGAAGCCATGTTAGATAAAGTCATCGACTCAGTAGAAAATGCCGTAGCAGATATTCCAGACGGCGCTTCCATTGCGGTGGGCGGATTCGGGCTCGTGGGAATTCCGGCGCGTCTAATTGATGCTCTGCGTGAACTCGGCTCTGGAGACCTCACCATCATTTCCAATAATCTTGGTACCGACGATTTCGGGCTCGGGCTCTTGCTTAAAGATCATCGCATTTCCCGCTCTATTGGTTCCTATCTCGGAACGAATAAGGAGTACGCCCGCCAGTATCTCGAAGGAGAACTGACTGTGGAATTTACCCCGCAGGGAACGTTGGCAGAGCGTATGCGTGCCGGCGGTGCTGGCATTCCCGCCTTCTATACCAAGGCCGGCGTGGGAACCCCGCTTGCGGAAGGGGATATCCCCACCCGCTATAACCCGGATGGGTCCATAGCGCAGACTTCTAAGCCGAAGGAAACTCGTGAGTTTAACGGCGAGCTCTACGTGCTGGAGGAGGCACTGACCCCTGATTTTGCCTTCGTTCATGCCGCTCGCGCAGATCGATACGGCAACCTAGCTTTTGCCAAGACTGCGCAGAACTTTAACCCGGATGCCGCTCGTTGCGCTGATATCACCATTGTGCAGGCAGAAGAATTGGTGGAGGCGATTCCGCCGGCCGAGGTTGACGTGCCGGGCATCTACGTCGATCGCGTCGTAGAAGTGGGAAAGCAAGAAACTGGAATCGAATTTAGGACGGTGAGCAAGTAAATGACCTGGTCACGTGAAGAAATGGCGGCTCGGGCCGCACAGGAATTGAAAAACGGCGACTACGTCAACCTAGGAATTGGCATGCCAACGTTGATTCCTGGATTCCTCCCAGAGGGCCTCGAAGTGGTGCTTCATTCTGAAAATGGCATCTTGGGCGTAGGTCCGTACCCGGCCGAAGATAAGGTGGACCCGGAACTTATCAATGCTGGCAAAGAGACCATCACTGTTGCTCCCGGAGCTTCATTCTTTTCTTCTTCGGAATCCTTTGGAATGATTCGATCACGCGCTATCGACGTAGCGGTACTTGGTGCCATGGAAGTATCCCAATTCGGAGACCTTGCCAATTGGATGATTCCGGGCAAGATGGTCAAAGGTATGGGCGGTGCCATGGATTTGGTTCATGGCGCCAAACGCATCGTGGTGATGATGCAGCACGTGTCCAAACATGGCAAGTCCAAAATCCTTTCAGAATGCCAACTGCCGCTCACCGGCGCGCGTTGCGTGGATCTTATTATTACGGACCGCGCCGTCTTCGAGGTTGATGAGTTAGAAGGTCTGACCTTAGTTCAGATGGCTGAGGGGGAGACTGAGGACTCCATCCGCGAGGTTACTGATGCCCCATTCACGCTGGACCTGTCTTAGTCCTGAACTGTTCCCGAAAGCCCGCCTTCTAGCACCCGGAAGGCGGGCTTTCTTTTTCATTTCTAATGAGTGGGGTTCTTTGGTGCTGAATTAGCTAAAGGCTGGGCCGAAATGATTCATGCTTCGGCCCAGCCCTAGGTGGGAATGAGAGAGGTACTAGTTAGACATCGCGTAGGTCTACACCCTTGGTTTCAGGGAGAATGTACATGCTAATGATGGTGAGGACGCATAGGGCGATGACATAAAAGCCAGAGGCCCACGCCAGATCGTGCGCGACAAACCACTGGTAGATATAGGGCGCGGTTCCGCCAAAGACAGCTACAGAGAGGGAGTATGCAAGACCGATACTATGCGTGCGCTGGGCGGTAGGGAAGACCTCGGACATGATGGAAGATAGCAGCGCGCCACCGGCGGCGACGATAATCACGCCTACAGTAGAAGCGACGAGCAGGGTCCACGGACGGGAATCGATCAACGCCATGAGTGGGATTTGCAAAACGGCCATACCTACCGCGCAGATATAGATGACGGGTTTGCGCCCAATCTTGTCCGAGAGACTGCCCCACAGCGGTAGAGCGATAAGGCCAGCAACTTGAGCAACCACCGTGACCCAGTACGCGCCTTGTGTGGCCATTCCTTCGTGGCTAATGGCATAGGTAGAAACGTAGGAGGTCCACGTGTAGTGCGCTGAAGTAACGCCGGAGACCATGCCGATAACGAGCAGGATATTGATCCAAGCCGGACGAGCAGCGGAGGCAGATTGAGGGATTGCTGCGCGCTCCTTGCGCGCTGGGGTGTCTACGCTGGGCTCGGAACTGTCAATTTCCTTGAAGTGATCAGACTCTTTCATGTGGCGGCGTAGGTATAGCGCTACACAGGCAGAGAGCGCGCAGAGGAAGAAAGGGATGCGCCAACCCCATGAGGCAAGTTGTTCATCATTGAGTACGAGGGCGATTAGGCCGCCGAGCACGTAGGCGATGACGGAGCCACCGAAAATGGAAACGTAGACCATAGAGCCCCATTTACCGCGGTGGGCGTTGGGGGCGATTTCTGGGATATAGCTATTGGCGGCAGCTGATTCACCGCCGTGGGCGAAGCCCTGCAGGATACGGATCACCAAAAGACCCACAGAGGACCAAATGCCGATCTGCTCATAGGTGGGCATGACTCCGATGATCGCGGAGGCGATGGCCATCATGATGATGGTCATCATAAGTACGGATTTTCGGCCGCGCTTATCTGCTACGCGGCCGAAGACGATTCCTCCGAGTGGACGCACCAGGAAACCAACGGCAAAAACGCCGAAGGTAGCTAAAAGGGCGGAGGTGGAGTCGCCCTTATTGAACATTGCGGTGGCAATGAATGGGGCAAAGACTGCATAGGAGCTCCACTCATACCACTCTAGGATTTGCCCGGTAAGGCTGGCTCCTAGGGATTTGATGTCGGTGGTAGAAGCTGCGTTTTTGCCGGATTCGGTATCTGGTGGCGATGTCGGTTTGGTGGTGGATGTCATGAGTTCTCCTTGTAGTGGGACCGGGACGGTTGGGAAAAATATTACCTAGATCACACAAATGGGCGGCGAGGATCCAAAGTATTGAGATCGTCTGACGCTATTGATGTTGTTTACCGCGTGAGAAACTGCACGTGATGAACCCCTTTCGGGGACAACCTGTGGTTAGATTTATGGTTCGCATTGTGAACTTGGGTGCGCATTGTGACCCCACTTGGGGGTAGTTGGGTAAATGTCTAGCGTTTCTGAGCTTGGATAACGGCGGGAAAGCCCTCCTTAGGTAAAAGTTTTAGGTTCACAGGGGTGGACACTGGTGTAGCGTGTGACACATGACACGGACGGAAAGGTATGAGTCCTAAGCCACCCGAGTCTTGTCGGAGCCACACCCTAAGGAGGGATTTATGACTGCTCTTAGTCCCGAGGAATTGAGCACAGAAAGCCTCGCCGAAGTCATGGCCGCGGGCGGACGCCCAGCCGATAGCGAGCGTGAAATAAAGATCATCGATACCACCCTGCGCGATGCGCACCAGAGTATCTGGGCCACCCGCATGACCACGGAACACATCCTTTCTCTGCTGGATGACATCACCAATGCCGGGTTCGAGCACGTTGACCTAGTTGCCCCCATTCAGTTCGACGTGGCCGTGCGGTATCTCAAAGAGGATCCGTGGGAACGTGTGCGCCTCGTCCACGAGCATGCCGCCCCCGGTACTAAGTTCCGCGCGCTGATTCGCTCCAAGAATCTAGCATCCTTTGACTTCCTGCCGGATGATGCCATCCTTAACTGGACTGAACGCCTTTATGCCAACGGCTTCCGTGTCATTGGTTCTTTTGATGGGCTCAATGACATCGACAACATTGACAAGGGCCTCAAGCTTGCCAAGGAACTTGGCGCTGAGACCTTTGGTGCGCTGTCCTACTGCCTTAGCCCAGTGCACACCGATGAGCTCTACAAGCAAAAGGCGGAGGAGCTGCTTGAACGCACCGACGTCGACCGCATCATGCTGAAGGACGCCGGCGGATTGCTCACTCCGGACCGCATGAGAACCCTTATCCCGGCTATCCGCAGTTCCATTGGAGAAGATATCCCGCTGGAGGTACACACCCACTCCCTGACCGGCTTGTCCCCATTGACCTATCTCTTTGGCGCGGAGTTGGGCGTGGATTCCATTCACACCTCCATCGCTCCGCTTGCCAACGGCCCCGGTCAGCCTGCGACCCAGGCCTTGGTACGAGATCTGCGGGCGCTCGGCTATACCGTCAACGTTGACGATGATCGCATCGCCTCTGCCAGCGACCGGATCCAAGAAATCGCCGATACTGAGGATAAGCCGGTGGGGGTGCCGCGTGCTTTCGACGGCCTCCACTACATGCACCAGCTGCCAGGCGGCATGCTGACGAACTTCGAATCTCAGCTGGAAACTGCGGGCCTAGGAGACCGATTTGAGGAGCTTCTCTATGAGGTGGCTCGCGTGCGAGAAGAGCTGGCATACCCCATCATGATTACGCCATTTGCCCAGTTCGTGGGTACACAGGCCGTCATGAATGTGATGACTGGTGAGCGCTACTCCGTGGTCCCAAATGAGATTAAGAAGTATGCCCTGGGTTACTACGGTGAACCTCTGGCCCCGCTGGACCCAGAGGTATTGGAAAAGATCCTGGCCAACGGTTCCTCCGAAATCACCGAGGAAATCCCAGAACTCAAGCCGGTACTGCCGGGCCTGAAAGAGGCGCATCCGGACGAGGACATCGACACCCTGCTTTTGCGCGTTATGTTCGCCGGCAGCCAAGTCGATGAAATGAAGCGCTTCGTAGCTGAGGGCCGCGCCGGCGAGGGCGAAGGCGTCAAAGGAGGCGTCTTGACCTCCCTCGTCCAGCAAATCTACAACTCTTCCGATACCACCGACTTCCACCTCAAGACCTCTGACCTGGAAATTAACCTCACTAAAGGAGAAAAGTAATCATGACTGATACCACCAACCTGCAGGATCTGAAGGCCCTCCTGAAGTGGGCCAACCTTTCCGATGATATCCAGGAGCTGCAGATCAAGTATGGCGACATCGAACTCGCCATGTCCCGCACGCCTGGCGGCCTCGACCGCCCAGCCCCGGCTCCGGCACCAGCTGCCGCGCCTGCAGCTGCTCCATCCGCATCCCCAGCAGAGCAAGCTCCCGTACAGCAGGCGCCGGCCCAAGCGGAGCCTGCACCAGCTCCCGCTGCACAAGAACCCGCTGCTCAGGAGGAGCCAAAGGCTTCCGGAGCTCCGGCAGCAGAGGGCGAGACCGTCACCGCTCCTATGGTCGGTACCTACTATGCTTCCCCGAAGCCGGGCGCGGACCCATTCGTCAAAGTTGGCGATGAGGTCGAGGTAGGACAGGTGCTGTGCATCGTCGAGGTTATGAAGCTGATGAACAATATTGAGGCCAAGTTTGCCGGAACTGTCAAGGAAATCCTCGTGGATAACGAGGATGCCGTTGAGCACGGCCAGCCACTAATGATCATCGAACCAAAGTAAACCCCGTTCCCACACACCGATCTGGAGGAAAACATGTCAGATCTCTTAAATAGCGTTCTGATTGCCAACCGCGGTGAGATCGCATTGCGTGTTATCCGCGCCTGCAAGGAGCTGGGGATAAAATCCATCCTCGTCTACTCTGAGGGTGATAAGGATTCCTTGCCCGTTAAACTAGCTGATAAGGCCGTTTGCATCGGCCCAGCCAACGCCGCGAAAAGCTATAACAGCCCCGAGCTCATCCTTTCTGCAGCAATGGCTTTTAAGGCCGACGCCATTCACCCCGGCTACGGATTCCTATCTGAAAAGCCTGACTTTGTACGAATGGTAGAAGAAGAAAACATCGGCTTTGTCGGCCCCTCTGCCGAACACATTGGTTTGATGGGAGATAAGATCGAGGCAAAGCGCATCGCGCAAGCCGCCGGCGTGCCTACTGTGCCCGGCTCCGATGGCGTAGTCACCGAAATTGATGAGGCAATGGAAGTTGCCCGAAATACGGGCTTCCCGCTGCTTATTAAGGCGGCAGCCGGCGGCGGTGGTCGTGGCATGCGTGTGGTTGAATCCGAGGACACGCTGGAAAAAGATCTCAATGAGATCATGAATGAGGCCGAATCGGCGTTCAACGATCCCTCGGTGTACATCGAGCGCTATCTCACCGATATTAGGCATATTGAGATTCAGGTGCTTTCGGATGGAGAGAACGTCGTGGCCTTGGGAGAGCGTGACTGTACCTCCCAGCGCCGTAACCAGAAGCTTATTGAGGAAGGCCCGTCCCCGGTCCTGACCGAGGAACTCCGAGCGGGTATGCAGGAAGCTGCCATCAACCTGTGCAAGGAAGTTAAATACAAAAACGCCGGTACCATCGAGTTCGTCTTCGACAACACGGAAAACAAGTACTACTTCATCGAGATGAATACCCGTATCCAAGTCGAGCACCCGGTCACGGAAATGATCACCGGCGTGGACCTCATCAAGGAGCAGCTACGCATTGCCTCCGGACAGAAGTTGTCCATCAGGCAGGATGATATTGAGATACGCGGCCACGCTATTGAATGCCGCATCAATGCTGAGGACCCGAACCAAAACTTCGCTCCTCGCCCCGGCAAGATCGAACACTATCGCGTTCCAGGCGGCTTTGGTGTACGCATGGATACCCACATCGAAACCGGCTACACCATCCCACCTTTCTATGATTCTATGGTCGGCAAACTTATCGTGTGGGCAGAAGATCGCGATGAAGCCATCGCTCGAATGCTGCGCGCTATCGATGAGTTAGAGGTGGAGGGCGTGGTGACGACTGCGCCGTTCCAGGCGATGTTGCTCGATAGCGAAAAGTTCCGCAGCGGTGAGTTCAATACCGGTTATGTGGCCAAGCTACTGGAGAACACTGACTCCATTCCCGCGGATTAATAAATCTTCTGGTAGCTAGCCCGCACCATCTCATGGCAGTGCTGCCGCCACTCCGAGAGTGCAGGTCCCACAACCCTGGGCCTGCACTTTCAGTGTTTCTGCATTGTGCAATGTGGCAGAAACCATGCTTGGCGATGCCCCCAGCTGCTTATAAGAAAGGACGCCCTATGTTGGTCATTGCCGCCCTGCTGGTCGGCGCCATAGTGCCGGTACAGACGGCCATTAATACGCGGTTTCGTGAAAGCGTTGGCTCCCCAATTGTGGCGGGATTCTTTTCCTTTATTATTGGCTTGTTCGTTTCTGCGCTTATTGCTCTTGCGCTCACCGGCCACCTAATTCCGGATTTAGCCACCGCTGCGCAACAGCCTTGGTGGGTGTGGCTCGGCGGGTTTATGGGAGTTTCCTTCATCGTGGGAAATATTCTGCTTTTCCCTCGCATCGGCAGCGTGGAGACCGTTATCTTGCCTATCTTGGGGCAGGTAACAATGGGCCTGCTTTGCGATACCACTGGCATATTTAATTCCCCACACGTTGGAGTCGGCCCGCTGCGCATCCTCGGGGTGGCCGTGGTGTTGGTGGGAATCGCGTTGGTATTGGAAATCGGGCGCGGTGCCGCTACTACGCACGCCACAGCCAGTGGTGTGAAGCTGTGGTTGTGGCGGCTTTTTGGGGTTCTTATTGGAATGGGCTCAGCAACCCAAACTGCTGTCAACGGCTTCCTCGGCCGTGCATTGGGAAGCCCCCTTCCCGCCGGCGAGATTTCTCTAGCGGTCGGCGTGCTTTTGCTTGCAGTGCTGTCTATTGTCCCCCGTGGTCCGCGGCGTGCTCTTTTCACCCGTCCCGCCCCTGGTCCATGGTGGATGTGGTCCGGTGGAGTGCTAGGGGCTCTCTTCGTGGTTGGCGGGGCTACGCTTTCTCTCATCTTGGGCACGGGAACAACCGTGATTGGATCGCTGGTGGGATCAATTGTGTGCGGTCAGGTAGTAGAGTCGCTCGGCTGGGGGCATGCGCGCCGGGGACTGCCCCCTATTCACCGCGTAGTGGGACTGGCCTTAGTCATCATTGGGGTCGTGATGGTGCGTTCGCTCTAAAGCGTAGTGCCTTAGCGGCGCCAGCGCTCGAGCACCAGGCGTCTATCCAGTGACCGTGAAACGCAGGGCGCAAAGGCGCCGTCTGTATGCATTTGTTCATTAAAGACGGAATCTCGATTATCTGGCTCGCCTTCTATCACTTTCATAACGCAGGTGCTGCAGGTGCCTTCTAAACAACGTGACATCACCGGCAAGTCAGCTTCCTCGAGTGCCTCGAGTACAGTGACATTGGCTGGAACGTGTACGGTTTCCCCACAAAATTCCACGTCGAAAGCGCAATCGCCTGCACCGGCATTTTTCTCTCCGCTAAGCGCTTCCATATCAGGGTGGAAGTTTTCCCAGTGGAAATTCTGGTGGGGAAGATAGTCCAGCACTACCTCCTTTGCGCCGGACATGAACCCTTGCGGACCGCATACATAAAACACTGTTTCCTGCGGGGCTTGGGACAACAGGTGTCGGTAGATTTCTTCTTGCCGTGCACGGGGTGAGCCAAAAACTTCAATGAGACTATCGCCGCATATGCTGCGCAATTGGGGCAGCAGTACGGCGCGGGTAATGCTAGAGGCGAAGTAGAGAACCATGAAGGGTTTGCCTTGGCGCTGTAGCGATTGGGCCATGGAAAGCATAGGCGCAATACCAACACCGGCGCCGGCGAGCACATAGTAGCTGGCGGTGTCAACGAGTTCGAAGTTATTGTGCGCTGGGGAGATAAGTAACTCATCGTCCGCGCGAAGTTGCATCATGACAAGGGAACCACCTCGCGAATTCTCTTCGCGTTTGACGGCGATGCCGTAAGTTAAGTGTGCACCGGCGTTATAACTGGAGATCTCCTTGGATGGCATTTCAAAAACGGAGTACTGGCGCACTAATTCTATTTCTTCTGGCCCGGTGAGCGTGACGTCTACGTGGCAGCCGGGGGAGTAGTCGGGGAGTTTCTCTCCATCCTTTAAGCAGAATTCCAGCACCATAAGGTCATCAGCGACTGGGGTGACCTGCTGTACTGTGGCCCGCAGCCGCGAACCTTCGCTCCGTTTTGCTGTGCCTCGTGCCGGAGAGTGTTTTAAGGAAGTTTCGTCCATTGTGACCCCTTTCTGCTCAATGGCGTGGGCGGAGCGAGGGAAGCCTGTGAAGCGTTCTAACGCTGTGCGGCCCATTCGCATCTCGCGGCACCACTTCACGCCATTCAGCTTTTAAAGTAATTGAGGACATAGTAGCCACTAACTGAGTTCTATGTCACTCATGTAGTAACACTGGGCCAGTTAAGCGCATTCGATACACCCACATGGGTGGGTGAAGGCTTCAAATTAAAAGATTTCCTGGCGCATCCTTCTGTCTTATTTCTCATGGTAGGGGGGTGTAATTCAAGCCCTTCTGTCCACTGTTGGAAGTTTAAAGCAGAGCAAAATGGGTAAACCTCCGCGAATTCCATTGCGGTGCGATCTGACTCTCTATACGATGACCACTACGTATTAAAGGTGACATAGAGCACATATTGTTCAACAGTGTGTGGTCTCACACTTGAGTGAAGAAAGGGAGCCACTGCAATGTCAACCCCCACCAAGCCCTTGGCGAGCGAAACCACGCAGCCAGAGATTTTGCCGATGTCCGATAATCCTTATGAGGATTTCCGCTATTTTTACCGCGATGGAATGCCGCTACGCCCGGCGCCTAAGCGGCGCGTAGACAAACCGGGGTGGTCCACGCTTCGCCACAATATTTTTGACAAGTGGCACACTGTCCACGATGACTGGGCCGGGTATGACACACCCCAAACACGACTCCTAGATGACCATATGTGGCAAACGGATGAACAAGGCGCCGCTTTGGCTGAATCCTTCCGTCGCGATGGCGCAAAGAAAGCTCGGGCCGACTTTGAGCAAGCTCTAAATAAGGGCATCGAAACCGTCGAAGAACCGTCCTCAGAACTCGTTGCGTTCTTTGAGCAGGTAGATACTATTCCCGAGTGGATTGATCTGGAGGCCGCTGAGCGGGGGCGCGTGGCTTATTACAATGCCACGCCAAGCGCAGATTTGCTCACCTTCAATTTTGGTTATTGGGCTACCACCATGGAGGATCGCACCTCTGCGGCCACGGGTGAGACCGGCATGTTCGAATTCAAAGCGATGCAGCGCGCGCTAGAGACTTCCAAGTTCTTTGTTGATTTGGGCAAACAGGATGTCTTTGATCGCTTTGGGGAAGGCCGCAAAGCGGCAGTGCACGTTCGCCTTTTGCATGCACAGGCTAATAGGGGACTGGAAAAGCTATGGGGCCCAGAACACTACAACGAGTTCGGACGGCCGATTGGCTCGAGCTTCCTCGTTTCGGGTGAGGGCTGGTTTGCGCTCATGCCACTAGCCATTGACGAGATATTCGGTCGTCCTCACTCTGGACAAGACTGGGATGACGTAGCTCAGTACTGGGCTTATGTCTTGCACATGATGGGTGCAGAGCACCGTCTCATTCCAAAAAATGGTGATGAGATGCGCAAAATGACTGACTTCATTTACGCAAATGGTGGGCGGTCTTCCGCGTATCACCAGCGTGTTGCCACTGCGCTGATGTCCATTGTGGAACAAATGGATCCCAATCTGCCGCTAGAAATGCTGGGCTCGTTGGCCACGTTGGTTGGCCCTGAAGATACCAAGTTCATGATGGAGGGGACCCGTTGGGCCGAATTGGACTTTAGCCAGGCTGCGAAGGATTTTGAGGAAAAGGCCCGTAAAGAGGCTGAAGAAGCCCGCGAAGCGGACCAACGACCAGACGCTGAAGCCTATAAGAAGCAGAAAGCTACTCAAGGTCGCCCGCCGTGGTCAAACGCCTTGGAAGAAGTGCAGGAATACATCAAAAATAACGAGCCCGACGTCAAGGTGGTCTGGACTTTGCACGACGATTCGAAAGAAGCAAAGCGCTAGATCCCGCGCCACCGATTTAAAGATTAGAAAGTGAAGTGACTGGAATGTCAACCCCCACCAAGCTCTTGGCGAGCGAAGTCACACAGCCAGAGATTTTGCCGATGTCCGATAATCCTTATGAGGATTTCCGCTATTTTTACCGCGATGGAATGCCGCTGCGCCCGGCACCTAAGCGGCGCACCCCCACCCCGAGCTGGTCCGTGCTGCGCCATAATATTTTTGATTCTTGGCACTCAGTGGAAGATTCTTGGGAGGGCTACGGTACTGCGCAAACCCGCCTTTTAGATGACCACATGTGGCAAACCGATGAGACGGGTGAGAAGCTCGCTCAAGCCTTCCGTCGCGATGGTGCGAAGGAATCGCGGAAGAAATTCGAGCAGGCGCTAAATCAGGGCATCGATACTGTGCGTGAACCTGCCCCTGAGTTGGTGGAGTTTTTCCAAGAAGTAGATCGGATCCCAAGTTGGCTAGATCTCGAGGCCGCCGAACGCGGGCGCGTAGCCTATTACAACGTCACCCGCACCTCAGAGATTCTTGCTATCGCCTTTGCTTATTGGGCAACTACGTTGGAGGATCGCACCTCAGCGGCCACAGGCGAGACCGGAATGTTTGAGTTTCAAGCCATGCAACGGTCTATTGAGACTGCACAGTTCTTTGTGGATCTAGGAAAGAAGAACGTTTTCGAGCGCTTTGGTGAGGGGCGCAAGGCGGCGGTTCGCGTGCGTTTGCTCCATGCCCAGGCAAACCGCGGATTGGAAAAGATGTGGGGTCCGGAGCACTATAACGAATTCGGGCGTCCAATCGGCTCCAGTTTCCTCGTCTCTGGAGAAGGCTGGTTTGGCATGATGCCGCTTGCAATCGACGAGTTCTTTGGCCGTCCGCATAGCGGCCAGGAGTGGGATGACGTGGCTCAGTATTGGGGATACATCCTCTACATGATGGGAGCGGAGGAGCGCCTTATCCCTAAAACTGGCGATGAAATGCGCAAGATGACTGATTACATCTATGGCAATGGCGGATATTCCTCTGCTTACCACGAGCGTGTGGCTACCGCGCTGATGTCCATCCTAGAAAGCCTCAACCCCCTCGTGCCACACGTTGCCCTTGGCGCACTATCTACCATCTGCGGCGAGAAAGACACCAAGTTTATGGTGCAGGGCACACGCTGGGAAAAGATCAACTTTAGGCCTTGGGCCATCCTCTTCAAGGCGGCCGCTAAAGCGGAAGCTCGTGCGGCCCGAGTTCGGGACAAGCTGCCAGGTGCGAAAAGGGCCAGGATAAAGCGTGCCAATAATGGCAAACCCCCTTGGACTGCGGTGACGGAGGTGATCAAAGACTACATCGCTAAGAACGAACCAGATACCAAGTCCGATTACACCTTGCACGATGACTCGAAAGAAGCCCGCAGCTAAACCGACTTCACCAACTCTCACCAGACTATAAGGAGAAACCACAATGAATGCACCAGCACCGTTGAGCGCCGTAAATGAATGGCCGGCCGGCCGCGGTAGCCGCGAAGAATTTGTGGCCAAGTATGGCACGCAGCGCGCAGACCGCTACCAAGAGGCCTTCTGGGCTATGGATCCCGTGGCAGACGCTCTATTCACCAGCGGTCATACGGTTAAGGAAATCATGCCCAACCTGCGCGAGGCCTTAGCTCGCGGCACCGCCGATGACAATACCCTGCCGGAGGTAGCGGCATTGATTGAGGATATGACCAAGGCACTTGCGGGTCTAGACGCGGAAAAGCTTGAGCGCGGTCGCCGCACCTACCTGTCCATCCCGCCGTTGAGCCACGGTCTGGCATTGGGCCCTGGTTCCTTGGTACATACGTATGCTACCCCGGCCATCGCTGACCTTTTGGTTAACACCGGCGAGCTTACTGACGGTGCCGTCAAGCGCCTTGCCTACACCACAAACTGGACCTATTCGCTCTACCTGCCGGATGCTTTGCAACCAGGAGGGGAAGGCTTTATTCATACAGGCATGGTGCGCGCGATTCACGCTCATGTGCGCCGCGTACATAACCGCAAGGGCTTGGACTATTCCGACTATGGTGCGCCGATTAGTGAATTCGACATGCTGCGCACCTGGTTCGACTTCACGTATATCCCATATGCCGGGCTGCGTCGTATGGGCTGGCAACTCACCGCAGAAGAAGAAAAGGACGTGTTCTATCTGTGGAAGATAGTCGGCCGCATGTTGGGTATCCGTTCCGATCTCTTCCACGGTGAAGATGGTATAGAGGCCTCGCAGGAGACCATGGATGCCATCCATGCGGTCGACGGCGAAATTAATGAGGCTGCCCGCCAGCTTGTCGATGCCCTGATGTCCGGCTTCGTTGTTAATGCTAAGGAACTCACCGGCTTCCCAGAAAACACGCTTGCAGATTGGACCGCTGCGCACGTGCGCATCATCCACGGCGATGAGGTGGCTGATGCCTGTGGCGTGGCGCAGTCCGTGATGCAGCCCATCTTGGAGATGGAAGCCCCACTAGTGCAAGAACGTTTTGACCTGCTGCGCCAAGACAAGGAAGCCCTCGAGGCGGAAATCCAGAAGAATGAGGACATGGTCCGCCAGATGCTTACCCGTGATGCCACCTACATGAAGCAGGATGAGGGCGTGAAAATGAAGGACGGCTCGATGGCCGTCGGCGCTTAAATCGGTGACATGGCTAACAAAAGTCGCGTACTGTTGTGACAGGCACAATGCCTGCGCGATGTACATCAATATCAACACCCCATAGGAAGGAAGTCCCGATGTCTAAGGGCTACGCAGTTACCAACCCCGCCACAAATGAAGTGGTAGAAACCTTCGATACCTTTACCGACGAGCAGATTCAGGATGCACTAGCCAAGTCTCACGAGGCCTTTCAAACCTGGCGTAAGACCCCAATTGACGAGCGCGCCAAGATTGTCTCCCGTGCTGCTGAGCTCTTTAAGGAGCGTAAGGGCGAACTAGCCAAGATTGAGGCCCAAGAAATGGGCAAGGCCACCCCGGAAGGGGAGTGGGAGATCAACTTCTCCGGCGATATCCTGCAGTTCTATGCGGATAATGCGGCAGAGCACAATAAAGACAAGCCAGTCGATGTACCCGGCGGAAAGGCCGTGGTTCGCCGCCTTCCCGTTGGCTCTCTCCTGGGTATCATGCCGTGGAACTACCCCATCTACCAGGTCGCACGCTTTGCCGGACCGAACTTGATGAATGGCAATTGCATTTTGCTAAAGCATGCCGAAATTACCCCGAAGTCCGCCGCTGCTATCGAGGAGATCTTCCGCGAGGCGGGCCTGCCCGAGGGCGTGTACATCAATATATATGCCGATCATGACCAGATTGCGGACGTTATTGCTGATCCGCGCGTCCAGGGTGTTTCTCTCACTGGTTCTGAGCGTGCCGGCGCCGCCATTGCGGAAATCGCCGGCCGCAACCTTAAGAAGGCTGTGCTGGAGCTCGGCGGCACTGATCCGTATATTATTCTCGATGCCGCCGATATCACTAAGGCGGCTGAGGAAGCCTGGGTCAAGCGCATCGAGAACGTCGGCCAGGCCTGCACCTCCAATAAGCGCATCATCGTCATGGAGGATATCTACGACGAGTTTGTTGATGAAATGGTGCGCATCGCCGAGGGAATGGCACAAGGTGATCCTTCCAGCCCAGCGGATAACCAGTACTACCCAATGTCCTCGCGCAGCGCCGCAGAGAACCTAGACAAGCAGGTCCAGCGCGCCGTGGACAATGGCGCCACCATCCGTACCGGTGGCGAGCTGCATGAAACCGCGGCCTATTACACGCCAACCGTGCTTACCGACGTCCCCGTAGGCTCCGAATCCTACTATGAGGAGTTCTTCGGCCCTGTGGCCGAAATCTATAAGGTCTCTTCCGAAAAGGAAGCAGTGGAGCTAGCCAATAACTCCAACTACGGTCTGGGCGGCGCCGTCTTCTCTGAGGACACCGAGCGTGCCACCAACGTGGCTGACCAGATCGATACCGGCATGATTCACGTAAACCTGGGACAGTACTTCTCCCCAGTGCTGCCTTTCGGCGGAATCAAGAATTCCGGCTATGGCCGCGAACTTTCTGTCTTTGCCCTAGATGAGTTCGTAAATAAGCAGTATCTGTACATCAACGACTAGGCCACAAGCCGTTCTAGCCCAGAGGTAATAGGGCTGAATACAAAAGTTCCCGCTTAGCTTTGCTAAGCGGGATTTTTGCTCCTCCAACTGGGCTCGAACCAGTGACCCTTCGATTAACAGTCGAATGCTCTGCCAACTGAGCTATGGAGGAATAAATGATGTACTTCGAACTTGCTGTTCTCTGTGCAACGAGGAATAACTATATAGGGTTCATGCGATTTCAACAAATTGCCAGCACACGGCGGTAAAATGACTGAATTCGTTGTCCTTATGTAGCGGGAACGCGTCAGGAATGGGTCAGGACTCCACTCACGGGGGTTCCTGTGCAAAAATGGTGGGTAAGAAGGCTAGTTCTATGGGAACCAGTAAGCTGGAAATAGTGGATCAGTACGCTATTGAGGCTTGAGAGCGACGGATTTAGTACTAACGAAAGAGAGAAAATTGCGGATCCTCATCATTTCGCAGTATTGGTCGCCAGAAAGTAACGTGCCGCAGCGTCGCTGGGAATGGATCGCTAGCATTCTAAAGTCTCAAGGCCACGAGATTAGAGTCATTGCTCCTCCGCCGGCTTCTGTTCGACGGGCCTCTATTAAGCACTGGTGGAGCGCATCTCTTTTCCGTCCTCGAACAGAAGAAGAAAAGAATGACGCCGTAGATTTAGTCATCCGGAGTGGGTTTATCCCGTGCGGTGGCTCATTAATACAGCGTGCAATCGGTCAAGCAGGCATCGCTCTGGGGTCTCTCTATGCAGTACTAGTAGAGTTTGGCTTTTGGAAATCTTGGAAGCCTGAATTGGTTATAGGTACAGTGCCGGCTTTGCCAACCGCCGTGGTCGCCTTTGTAGCAGCGAAAATCTCAAGGGCGAAATTTGCTATCGACTTAAGAGACGCCTGGCCCGACCTCTTAGCCTATTCGAGTGAGTGGAATAAGGGGATCAAGAGTGCTTCGCTAAAGCATAAAATCTTGAGCAGAGGGCCGATTCAGTTCGTTAGTCTTGTGGTTGCCAGGACTCTCTACTACGTCTTGGGGAAAGCCCAAGGTGTCATTTTTACGGCAGAAGATTTGAAATTAGATTTTCAGAATCGACCTCAGCTGCGGAAGAACTCAAAGCTTCTGAACAATATGGTTACTATCCGGAATGTTTTTCCCCGAGAGGGATTGGGGCAGAAGAAGGCTCCAGGCTCAGGGGAAGGACCTCTAAAGGTGCTGTATGCCGGCACTATAGGTCGCGCCCAACGACTTCAAAACGTGATTGATGCAGCGGTGATCGCGGCGGAGCGTGGAGTGCCGATTGAGCTAAAGTTCGTGGGCGCAGGAGATGCTCGCTTGTCAGTAAAAGATTATGCAAAGCAAAGAAAAGTTCCCGCAACTTTCATTAAGCGGAAGTCAGCTGACTCCATCTCAGACTATTACGACTGGGCAAATACCGCGCTTGTCCATTTAACTGATTGGAAGCCATTAGAAAGAACTGTTCCCTCTAAACTGTTCGAGCTTATGGAGTACGGGGTGCCAATAACAGGTGTTGTAGCCGGGGAATCGGTCAGGTTGATCGAGTCCTTGGAAGCCGGTTATGCGGTTCCTCCCGAGTCGCCGGAAGCTCTAGCGAACCTATGGTGTGCCTTAGCTCAGGGCGAATTGTCTCTCAAGGCTAGCGAAAGAGCTAAACATTGGGTTGAGAACGAACGGAACAACGTTGTGCCCAGCTTGATTGCTAAGTTCTTGAAGCAGATGGAGTCATAAGCATGCCTGCTGGAATTGGTCGCTCGGTCATCAAATTTTGGTCCATCAATGTTGTGGGACTTGTACAGGATCCTGTGCGATTTTCGAATCAAATGGTTGAATTCGTGCGCTTAAACTCAGAGTCCAAGGTAGCCCGAGCATGTGTGAAGGGGGCGCACTTTGTACTTTCGGCAATGAGGATCCCCGGGTACGAGACCGCCGAGGCCGGGGAATTGAGTAGGGCGATAAAACAGCTGGAAAAGGCGCGATTCCTTAGGCCATTGACGTTTTCGTTTGAGAGATATCTCCGCGGGAAACTTCTGCAACTCCAGTCAGTTGAATGCTTTGAGGGAGCAGTTGAACGCAGCGGTAGCGCAGCCGCCCCGCGGGTACTGTTTCATTTCACGAATGCATTGCCCTATACCCAATCTGGATACACGCTTCGGTCTAAAGCACTATTCAAGAGTTTAAGGGCAAGGGGAGTAGAAGCGTTTGCTTGTACGCGCTACGGATATCCGGAGAATATCGGTAGATTCCATCATGGTCCATATTTTGTCAACGATGGTCTCGAATATTTCGTGTTGGGCTCCTTATTTGCTCCGTTTTCAATTACTCGCCAGGAGGATCTGGCCGTCCGCCAACTAGTAAGACTCGCGAGGGAAAAGCAAGTAAACATACTTCACACCACCACCCCGTACACAAACGCGCGCGTGGTGGCTCGCGCAGCCGCTCTACTTGACGTCCCATGGATCTATGAGGTCCGAGGCGAGCCCGAGAGCACGTGGGCTTCGCAGTCTCCAGACCCAGAAAAACGCCGCAGCTCGGAGTTTTTTGAATTAGCGCGTCAGGCCGAAACAGCGGCGATGATGGCTGCAAATCAAGTAATAGCGTTAAGTGAGGTGTCGAAAGAGGACCTAACGCGTCGAGGCGTTCCAGAATCGAAAATCAAGGTCGTTCCGAACGCTCTGGAAGCTGATCAGCTTGAAACTCATACTGACAAAGCGCACGCCCGAAAACGATTGGGCCTAGGCGACGAGTTCTTAATCGGTGCAATTACCTCAGTCGTGGATTACGAAGGGCTAGACATTGCTATAGCTGCGATGAAGGAGATTCCAGACGCAACTCTCATTATCGTAGGAGATGGAGTGGCTCGACCAGGTCTTGAAGACCTAGCCGATGAGCTTGATTTGAAGGATCGGGTTGTCTTTACTGGTAAGCAGCCGGCTACTGATATTCACCTTTGGTACGCTGCCTTGGATGTGTTCGTGGTACCGCGGCGAGACGTTGAAGTTTGTAGGAAAGTCACTCCGCTTAAGCCGCTACAGGCGATGGCCTGCGGAGTACCGGTAATCGGAACTGACCTACCAGCGTTAAAGGAAATCACCGGTGGATTAATGGTTGAAGTTGAACCGGATAACCCCTCCGCGCTGGCCAAATCAGTTGATTTAGTCCGGCAGGGGGAACTCATCGTGAATCCTCGGGAGCTTGAAGAATGGGCCAAGAAGCGATCATGGGAGCGGAATGCGCACAGCTTGGAGGGTCTGTACTTAGAGCTACTGAGGGGAAGATGAATGGGTCAAGAACTTTGCGGCCTCAGAATCCAGTAGGATTTTGTGCGGTTTAAACGCCTTCCGTTGCCGCTTGATGATGCGGTCAGCTTCTTCAAGTTTTCCCGTACTAACTCTGTTTCCCCAGACACGGTAAGTTGTAGTTACGGTTTCCGCATCTCCGTCAGCAATCATGTCGCCTTCGTGCAGCCATATGGCACGAGTGCAGTGCGTTTGAATCGTCGCGGCACCATGAGACACGAGAAAGACTGTTCCGGATCCAGCGAGAAACTCGTCCATACGATCCTTAGCCTTAGCTTTGAACGTGGAATCTCCGGTGGAAAGGGCTTCGTCAATTAGTAGTAGCTCGCGTCGAACTGCTGTAGAGATCGCAAAAGTCAGGCGAGATTTCATGCCCGACGAATAAGTCTTTAAGGGACGATCGATTGCAGACCGGAGATCCGCCCAATCGATAATCGGATCCACTAGCTTCGAAGATTCCGCTGGGGTTAGCCCCATTGCCAAGAGGCCTAAATTAATATTTTGGCGACCGCTTAAATTTGATTGGAGAGCCGCCCCGACGCCGAGCAAGGTGGGCTGGGAGGAAACAAACACGTCACCGGAATCGGGCTTTGATGACCCAGCAATCATTCGTAGAAGGGTTGACTTTCCTGAGCCGTTTTTACCCAGGATGCCGATCGATTCTCCAGAATAAGCTACAAAGCTAACACCTTTTACTGCTTCCACAGTATGCTTCGAAAGTTTTTTGGATAAAACATGCTCAGAACCGGAGCGACTAAGGTAGTAGGACTTCTTGAGATTACGAGCGACAACCGTTGGGTTATTTGACAACTGCGTACCTTTCCTCGGCTTGCCAAAAGTAGAAGTATCCAATAATCAATAGCCCGAATGACCAAGCTGCAATATACAGCCAAGTGCCTAAGGGCGGTACCTCACCGTCCAAAACCAGCTGTCGCACCGCGGTAAGAAACTGGTAAATGGGATTAGCTTGCATGATCGCTTGAATATGAGGATTTTTATCAAATTTACTCAGATCGAAGAATACACCCGAGATGAAAAAGAGACCTCGATTGATGATTCCCACCACTGACTTTAGATCGGGAATAAATGCTGTAGCTCGTCCCACAATGAACATGCAACCGAGCGAGAAGCAGTGGATTAAGAAATACAAGGGAACCACTAGAATGATGGTCCAAGAAATTCCTTTATCGAGCTGAAAAAGAAGTGCGCCTACTATCGCAACCATGGCGGGGATTGCATGGTCGATCATTTGCTTAATAGTCGTTGAAATAGGGACGGCTGCTGTGGGGAAGTTAAAACTGCTAATCAACCCTTTAGATCCACGGATGATGGAAGTGCCAGCTGACAAACCGCCGGTTGCGAATTTGAGGTAAATTACACCGATTGTTAGGAAGCCAATGAAATTGTCCATTCCCCTAGATACGTGAAGAACGTAGCCGAAAATGAAAGCGTAGACTGCCACGTCTAGGATCGGTTGAAGGATAAGCCAAGCGCGTCCGAGGAACATATTTCTACCTCGGCTAAGCGATTTACTGCGTGCATAAGCCGAGATGAAATGTCGGCGGTCAAAAAGACAACGAGTATAAGACGCTAGGTTATCTCGGCTCCGTAGGTTATATAACTGGGAATCGTCGACGAGCTCCAAGTTGCGGAAACTAGCGTTTTTAACGCGCTTGGGCTTTTCTTGTTTTGCGTTGGTTCCCTTGGGAGCACTGTCGCTGTCGTTGTTCAATTGTGATTCCACAATTTCTCCACTGTGATGATTGCTCTGTAGTTACGGTCTAAGCTGTCACTGAGGATAGTCTAGAATCATCGTATGCAGTTAGGAAACTTTGAGCCGGCATCTTCCAAAGAAGAAGCCACGCCTGTCCATACCTTTATTTTTGGTGGGTGTGTGAGTCGGGACACTGTTGAGTTTGCGAAGCACACCGACTTCAAGGTGCTCCGCTATGTGGCGCGTCAGTCTCTACTTTCCGTGGGCTCAGACGCGAAATCCAACATTCCTGATTTCAAACTGAAAAGCTCTTTCCAGCAGCGCATGTTAGAGAGTGATTTGTCGGGAAACCTCATGCGCGAGATATCGAAGAAAAACGGTATTGATGTTTTTGTCTGGGACTTGGTCGTTGAGCGGACCGGGGTTTGGGAGTTTCCAGATGGGAGCATTGCTACCAATAGCGCGGAAATCAGGCGGCTGGAGGGCATGCCCCAAATTCTGAAAAAGGCCAGAAAGATTCCTTTCGGGTCCGCCGAGCACTTCCAGCGTTGGCAGGGGGCTGCAGCTTTATTTACTGAGTTTTTGGATTTTCTTGGGTTGAAGCAAAAATGCCTAGTCTTGGCACCGGAATGGGCCGAGTATCGCTCAGACAATAAGAAGACTGGCCGGATACGTGGCTTATCTGCCTCGCAGTATAATGAGATGTTCCGTAGATATTACGTGGTTCTAGAAAGGCTGGGGATTACTGTGTCAAGGATCGACGGCACAGTAGCTGACGAGAACCATAAGTGGGGAAATGCACCATTCCACTTCACTCGTTCGGCGTATGCTTCGATGGAGTACGAGATTAAGAAATCAGTGCACCAGACCAGGAATTAGCGGCATAGATATGAAACTAGAAGGTTTGCCGGCTTCCTTGCTGAAGAGAGCTCGTCAAATCCCGCACGGTATTAGAGCGCGAGTATACCGGGGGCGTTCCAGAGTCGAGGCGACTGTGGGTACTCGCTTTCTCGGACCGGAATTGGACGAAAACGCGAAATCCACCCTGCAAGGAGCTTGGCGCGGGTTGTCAGACGCTGCGGTGGGAGAGAAACGGCGAACGTCTAGCAGTAGCGGGGAAGTGCGGGCTTTTTCGCGTGGATATGAGTTCAGCAACCAAGGGTTCCTTCAACCACCGCCTTCACCGCGTTGGAAGGAGCTGGCTCTAGGTGAGGGGCGCCTTCGGGTTGAAGAAAACCTTCCTGTTGCATTGGCCCAGAAACGTGGAGTCTCAGTTGCCGTGCTGGGGCTTGCTATCGACTCGGAGGAAGGAATATCTGATAGCGACCTCATCGCTGACCGTATTGCTGATTTAATATTGTCTGGAAATAGCCTCGAGGCGATTGATGAGTACGTCCTGTGGCTAGGGGGCCGGTTCGTCCTTATCGCCGGGTGTGAAGACCGGTGGCGTATTCACGTAGATGCAATGGCAAGCAGAAGTTGCTACTGGACCGTCAGAAATAAACAACTTTTCGCTGCATCGCATTCTGCGTTGGTCGCTAGAGAGATAGAAGAATTCTCGAGGAAGCGGGCATATTGGGTTCTTTCAAATCCTGACTATGTGAGTGCTGCGGGAAAATGGTTGCCAGGCCGCATTACGCCGCATGATTGCACCGAGCTAGTAAGTGCTAATTGTGTGCTGTCTTTTGACGGGGAAAGGGCCCTGCACTCCCGCATTTTCCCATTGGAAAAGCACCGAATATCCGCGGAATATTCGCCAAAAGAGGTCGCTCGCATTCTGATTGGTGAGCTTAGGGTGCAGACTTCGGCGTGGCTCAATACCTCTGATAAAACCTATCTCGCTTTGACCTCAGGCCAAGATTCTTTGGTAGTGCTGTTGTCGTGTATTGATCTTTTCCAAAAGCACTTCACCAAAGCTATGACCTACATTTTCGCGGAGAGAAAGGATCCTTTAGGGATCAATGACCTCCAAGGAGCCAATTTCCTAGCTATGCTGTCTGGTCTGCAACACAAGGTAGTGAAAGTGGAACCGTTCATTTTTGAAGGAAAGTTTGCTTCCGCGTACAAACGATCGTTTCCTACTTGGGCTCGTTTTCCGGCTTTAGCCAAATCTTTGTGGCAGAACTTCCCCAAAGAATCCGTAGTCCTTTTTGGGATCGGTGGTGAAATCGGCACAGTCTTTTATAAAGATAGGACCGAGAGTCCGGTTAACGGCGAAATCCTAGCCGGAAAGTTTACGACGAGTAAATTCTCCTCCAATTCTCGCCTTGTCGCAGAGATGGAGGAGTACATAGCTTATACCCAGCTAGATTCAGTCTCCTCGTCGCTTGCAAGCTTCTATGACCTCTATTATTGGGAAAATCGAATGACCAGTTGGGCGGCTGCGGGATACTCCGAATATGAGTTAGGGCCCTCAATAGGTCTTCCGTTCAATACTAGGAGAATAATCTGGCCAATGCTCAACTTGTCGTACGAGAATCGGTTAAACAAAGCAGTGTACAAAACAATAATTCGTTGGAGTGGGTGGCCTCTGTGACTCAAAATGGAAAATTAAACAAGATGGTGAATAAAACTGAATATTATTTTAAACGGGCGCGTCAGGTGGCCCGAGATGAAGGCCCTTCTGAATTAATACGCCAGACTAAAAGGCGATTTAACGTAGGAACGGTAAGCAAAAGGACCGCTACGTTTGACCCACTGGCAGTAACCGCCCAAGGGAAAACTAACAGGACAAGCCCATTCAAGGACCTATGCGTTGGCGTAATCATGGATGAATTTTCTCTCCTGGCATGGGGAGAGGAATTTTCAATCGTGCCAATCTTGCCCGGGGAAGAATCGAAACTTAAATCCTATGAGCTTGATTTATTCTTGGTCGAGAGTGCTTGGGACGGAAATGGAGGAGCCTGGAAGTACCAATTGACTGGCGGTTCCGCTCCCAGCACCGCGCTTTCCGTGATCGTCGAGCAATGCAAACAACTTGGGATTCCTACGGCCTTCTGGAATAAAGAGGACCCTCCCCATTTTGAGGAATTCTTAGATACTGCGCGGTTGTTTGATTTCGTGTTTACGAGCGATGTCAATTTGGTAGATGCCTATAAGCACGCGTTGGGGCATGATCGAGTGTGGCCTTTGAGCTTTGCTGCTCAGCCTGCGATTCATAACCCTATCCGGACTGATATGCCTAACTATCAGAAAGGAGACGTGGCTTTTGCGGGCATGTATTTTGCTCACAAATATCCAGAACGCCGTGAGCAAATGGAGATGCTGCTGGGCGGAGCTATGGATGCATCAGGGCATCTTGAAGACGGTCTCCGTATCTTCTCTAGATTCGAGGGAAAAGACGAGCGCTATCTCTTCCCGCAGCCGTTTTCCCAAAGAGTCGTGGGGTCTCTGCCGTACGAAAAAATGATTGCGGCTTACAAGAATTTCAAAGTCTTCCTAAATGTGAACTCTGTAGTTGACAGTCCCAGTATGTGCTCCCGTAGAGTGTTTGAACTTCTTGCTTCTGGCACGCCTGTAGTCTCTACATGGAGCAAGGCACTTGAGGAGACTTTTCCTTCTACTGAATTAGTGCTTGTAGATAGTAGGGAAGAAGCCACGTTGTCTATTCGTGCCTTGGTTAATTCTCCTGAGTTGAGAGACAGGCTGGTACATCGGGCACAAAGAAGGATCTGGGAGAGCCATACCTATACAACTCGGGCAATGGAGATTTTGGAACGAGTTAGTCCCTCTGAATCTGAAGGTCTGAAGACTAAACCAAAAGTTAGTGTTATTTGCTCTACGGTGCGGGAAGGGCAATTGAAGCATGTATTTGAGCAGGTAGGTCGGCAATCCGGAGTGGATGTCGAGCTGATTTTGGTTCTGCACGGGATTCAAGTTGGTGACAAGGAGATTGCAAACTTCGCTGAGGAGGCGAAAGTTCATCAATACCGTGTACTTAGGGAGGAGCGAAGTTCCTCGCTAGGAGAGTGCTTAAATGCAGGTATCGCTGCTTCGTCAGGCGATTTCATCGCCAAGTTTGATGATGATGATTTTTACTTTGCTTCATATCTTTTGGATATGTATAACTCGTGGTCCTTTTCTGGTGCTGACCTGGTAGGCAAACAGGCAAACTATGCGTTTTTGGGCAATGAAGAATTGCTGATAGTTAGGCGGCCGGAGAGGGAACATCGCTGGACGAACTTCGTAGCTGGCCCTACTTTCTTCGGTCCCCGCAATACGTTTGCGGAAAATAAATTTGAGGCGCGTTCCCGAGGGGAAGACACTGCGTTTATTCGTTCTCTTTTGAGGAAAGGGGGGAAAATATATTCCACAGACCGCTTCAACTTTGTTCAGATGAGAAATGCTGGACAACATACTTGGGAAGTCTCAAATGCATCGTTTTTGGCTAATGGGCAGGTCGTGGGGATTGGTCGGAATTTCGAGGCTGTTGAATGCTAGATGGACCGCGTGCTCCCCAAGGGTTTTCGATGTAGGAGCGTCCCCTTTGTGGAATAATGCACTGCGGTTCTAAAACGTCGAATTAAAATTTGAAAATACTTTTTCTCCCGAGGAGGGGTTTTAGTGAGCATTGAAGAGAAACAATTGGGACCCATAAACAAGGTTTGTGTTGTTGGGCTGGGATACATTGGTCTCCCGACTGCAGCTTTTATCGCTGATTCTGGTATCTCCGTAGTGGGGGTGGACATCAATGAGCGCCATGTGGAGAAGATCAACAATGGTGAAATGCCCTTTTTTGAACCTGGCTTCGAAGCTTTATTAAAAAGCGTAGTCGCCGATGGACATCTCAAGGCTGATACAGAAGTAGCGGAAGCAGACGCGTTCATTGTGGCTGTCCCGACGCCGTTCAATGATGACTATTCAGTCAATATGTCCTACATCGAAGCGGCAGCGAAGAATATTGCTCCTGTGCTTCGACCGGGGGCGCTCGTGGTCCTAGAATCAACCTCCCCTCCAGGGACCACTGAAAAGATGGCTGAGATTCTTTTAGCCGAAAGGCCGGACCTATCGACGGATCCTGAAAGTGCTAACCGTCTCTTAGTCGCACACTGCCCTGAGCGGGTATTACCGGGCAAGATTATGGAGGAGATGGCCGCTAATGACCGAGTTATCGGAGGCCTAAATCCCCTGTCGACGGATAGGGCGAAACAGCTATACTCCTTTTTCTGCAATGGCGAGATGCTATTGACGAATGCAACAACCGCTGAGATGGCAAAGCTGACCGAGAACTCGTTCAGGGACGTGAATATTGCCTTTGCAAACGAGCTGTCAATCATCTCAGACAAGCTTGGAATTGATGTTTGGGAATTGATTGAACTCGCTAACCATCACCCACGAGTCAATATTCTGAATCCGGGCCCTGGTGTGGGTGGCCACTGCATTGCAGTTGATCCTTGGTTCATTGTTTCTTCGGCTCAGGAGGAAGCCAAGCTGATCCGTACGGCGAGGGAGGTTAATGACGGCAAGCCTGCCTACGTTATTGCCAAAATTACTGAAGCAGTCGAGGCCGAAGGCGCAGATTCAATCGCCGCACTGGGAATAGCATTTAAGCCGGATATCGATGATTTGAGAGAATCCCCTGCTCTGTCTATCGTGCAACAAATGGCCGAGAAGTGGCCGGAGAAAAACATCCTAGTAGCTGAGCCTAATGTGAATGAGCTGCCCGAGAGTCTAACCGCATATCAAAACGTGCAGCTAGTTGACGCTTCTCACGCGATATCTTCAAGCCCCGTGGTTGCTGTCTTAGTGGACCATACACCTTTCAAGAGCCTCGAAAAGAGCGTCTTGGAAGGAAAGAATGTCGTTGACACACGTGGCATGTGGAGCTGATCCTAGGGATGAAGAGGTTGGAATCCGGCAAGTCGCTTGCAAGTCTTGCCGTGTTAGCCGCTGTGTTGTTAATTGCCGCGGTGCTGTCAAGCAACTTAGTTCGCGCTGGGCTGTTGATTTTGGCGGTGGTAGTAGCGGCTTTGATCTTGATTTTAAGCGTTTCTTGGACACGACGAGTAGAGGCACAACGCCGACAGGATTACCGCAATGTAATGTCCGTTGCTAAAGAGTTGTCGCTGCTCCGAAACATGTCGGGAAGTATAGCCAAATCGCGAGAGAGTCAACGCTTTCAAGAAGAACAACTAACCCAAATCAATTCCGCGGTCGAGGAATGGCGACATGGTGAGACGGGTTCAGGGGGCGCAATCTCAGAACCTTTATCCTATTTTTCCCCTAGGCGTATCTCTGCATCGAAGCCTGTGGAGAAACCCAACTCTCATGTGGCCGGGCGACAGGCGGCGCTGCAAGACACTGGTGAGGGGTCCAAGGAAAAGCTACGGGATCTCCTTTATCCTTCCAACGAAATGACTCGAGTAGTGGCCGTTTTGGGCTCTTCCGACCTCCGTGAAAGTCTCTCGGGCTTCTGCTCCGTCCGGAAAATAGATTCTGCCGTTGACCTAGCGAAGTTTGGGAACGACATTTCCTGGCTTGTTATCGAAGAGGCGTCTTTAACCTGTGGTCGCTGGTTTGGGAGTCTGTCAGCTCAAGGGACGCATCTTTTTCAGGAGCTCCATAGCCAGATTGTGAAAGCGCAACGAAAGAATAATGTCCTTACGGCGGTCGTGGCTAATGCACCGGCCTCACATATGACGAGCGTTTTGCGTGACACCGCTGATGTTGTGCTTCCTAAGAAGCCAGGACAAGATTCTCGGGGCGCCGAAATGGCGAACCCAGTGATAAAGGCTATCGACGCATACGCGTGTAAGTGAGGTTAAGAAGTGAGCACCGCTGTAGTTTATGGGGACATCAGTCCGAATGTTGTAGATGGCTCGTCGATCTGGCTCATGTCAATAACCGAAACGCTTTCAAAGACATGCGATGAGGTCCATCTCCAGCTCAAAATGAAGCCGGATAACTATCGTCTCTTACAGTCCGTAGACAAGATTGAAAACGTCGTCCTACATCTTCCTCCGGACACCAGTTCTCCACTCAACGAGGAAGCCGCGGTTCCTGTCCTTGAATCGTTGGTCAACAGGGTCGGTGCTGACATCCTCGTTTCTCGAGGACTGAATTTGGCACACACATTAAGTCGCTCTTCGACCTTGGCGCCGATACTTTGGGCTTATATAACGGATCTTCCTTTCCCAATCACCAAGCTTTCTAAGACCAATGTGGGCCGTTTGCAAAGAATCTCGGCGAACTCTCGGAGAGTATTCGTACAAACTGAAGCGGCCCGAAGCTATCTAGAATCGATCGCTCCATTCGCGGCAGGGAAGACCTGCTTGATGCTCCCAATGGTACCGAGTGAGGCGTTTTCCAAGGAAAAGCGCGGGGAGAACTACGAACAGTCGGACAAGCTCCGCATTGTCTATGCGGGAAAGATGGCTAAGGACTGGAAGACACTCGAAATGCTGGAAATCCCCAAGCATCTCAGAAAGTTGGGAATCGAGTCAGAGCTATTAGTTGTCGGCGACAAGATAAATAGGGATAAGAGCGATCCTTCTTGGCACATCCAGATGAAAGAGGCGCTAGAGAAGGCAGCGGCAGATGCTGATAGCGGAGTTGAATGGTTAGGTGGTGTATCTCGGGATGAATCCATGGCAGCCATTTCGTCCGCCCATATTGGATTAGGTTGGCGGACAGCGGTACTAGATTCAAGCCTAGAGGTTTCCACAAAGGCGTTAGAATATTCTGCTCTTGGAACTCCTGCCTTAGTTAATTTTAACGATGACACCCGTGCTCTCTTCGGTAGCGATTATCCATTCTTTATTGATGCGCAAGCTACCGCAGTGGATGCTGCAAAGGTCATTGCTAAAACTGCAAACTCTATTGACCTAATGAGCCCAAAGGTTCGGGGCAAGGTAGCAAACTTTTCAATGGATTCAGCGGTAGAGCGTCTAACTGGCTACTTCGAAGCGGCCGGCATAGTCCGTTCTAGTAACCGTTCGGTGCCTATGGATGCGATTAAGGTCGTAATCGCTTCCCACGATTTCAAGTTCATGGGCGAATTAGTGGATGCGCTTGAGAAGGATCCTCGGTTCATACTCGAGAAGGACGTTTGGTCGTCTCTGCATCAGCATGACGAAGAACGCAGCCGAAACCTGGTCAATTGGGCGGACATTGTATTTTGCGAATGGTGTGGTCCGTCAGTCCGGTGGTATGCAGAGCATAAGCGACCAGGGCAGAGGCTAATTAGTCGTCTACATGGATTCGAACTTCGTGGCCCCGGCCCATGGATGAAGGAAATCGACTGGCAAGGCGTGGACGAATTGATTTTCGTTTCGCAGCATTACGAGGAAATGGCGCTGGAACGACTTCCACTGCAATCCACGGCTACTCGGGTAATTCCAAATGCAATTGATTTAGTGGACTTTGACCGGGAAAAGCTTTTTGGTGCTCAGTTCCATATTGGTCTGGTCGGCTACGTTCCCTTCTTAAAGCGACCAGATAGAGCTGTTTCATTCTTTGAAGAGCTATTGGAACACGACGACCGGTACGTCCTTCACATAAGAGGCAGGGCCCCTTGGGAATACCCTCACGAATGGAGTAAGCCGCTGCAGAAGCAGTTGTATCTAGATTTTTTCTCTTCTATTGCCTCGAACGAGCGACTACGGGATCACGTAGTGTTTGAAGATTTTGGGCCAGATATGGCGTCTTGGTTTAGGAAGATCGGCATTGTGTTGTCGCCAAGTGATGTGGAAAGTTTCCATCTTGCGCCTGCAGAAGGAATGGCCTCGCGTGCAGTCCCCATCGTGTGGGAGAGAGATGGGGCGAAGAACATTTTTGGTCCGTATGTAGATGGGGGTAGTGACCTCGCAATCGATCGCGTACTCGCCCTACGTGAACCGGAGACATTTGCAGAAGAGGGCCAAAAGGCACGTGAATACGCCTCCCGTTGGGGAGTTAAGAAAATTATTTCCGAATGGATCGATGCCTTGACTGGGCAAAATGTTGCTGTCAAGGAGTCTGAGCGTACGGAAACTATCTAGGAGCTAGGATGTCCATTTACCTTTTGGCGGTGCCTAAGAAGAAGCTTCGCTCTACCGTTTCTGACGACCTTGCAGAGCATAATTCCGAACTGCTACGTCGGTGCTTCCAGAAATACCGCAGTTTGGTCAGTGATCACTATCGGAGTGAAATAAAAGTTTCCACACCGGGACAGCATGGGACTGCATCTATAGGTGTGTGGAAAAGGACGAACGAGTCGAACCGCGTCGTCGCAAAGAAAGACTGGTGGGCGCATTCGAGCGGCCAGGATGTTTCCGAGCTCCTGTTCGAGAAGGTGTCCAGGCGTGGCGGCGAGGTTGTTTACACCGATCCTGTTTGGGGCAGCTATACGGCGATCTGGGGTGAGCGCTATCGCGATCGCGTCATACTATGGAACACAATTCCGGCTCTAGAAGCGGTACATTATGCGGAGACGGAAGATTATGTTTTCGCTAGCAACAGACCACTTCTTGCTGCAGTAGCAAGAGCAGAGGGAGAAGCTTCTCCAGTGGCATTGGAAACTGACTTTTTAGATCAGTATTTGATGTTTGGGTTTAACCTCGATGCCGTATCTCCGTTTGAAGGCGTATCTACGATTGCAGTGGACGAGGCACTCGAGGTTAATAGCGGAGAAGTAAAGATTATTCCTCGTCCCGCAGGTCTAATCGCTAATCTCCCTAACCTTCACTCTGAAGAGGAAGCAGCTGAAGCTCTCGCCGACGCGCTAAAGGCCTCTACGCAGAGAGCATTAGCGAACTTTTCGGGCAAGAACGTTCAAGTACGAATGAGTGGCGGTAAAGACAGCCGGCTATTGCTCGGACTAGTTAAGGACTCGGAGCAACCTGTCTATGGGGTAACCTTTGGCAAGCCGAATGATGAAGAGGTCCGAGTGGCACATAATTTGTGCCGAGCGGCTAAAAAGAACTTGGAAGTAACTGCACCATCCCCAGTTGATCGGTCAAGCTTGGCGGAAAAGGTTGATCGAACAATTCTCATGTCTGATGGCATCCCGGCATCTGAACCGCATACTTCTATTTATTATGGCTCCTCGCCGCGTGTTGCTGGTGACGCAATCATGCTGGGGCAGTGGCCACTAATGAAGGGCGGTCAGGCAAAGAAGCTGCACTATTCTGAGTCGGGCTTGCAAAACGCTTTGCGACGACAAGCCGGGTGGTTCGTAAACGAGGGGATCCGAGCGCAGTACGCTTACTTCCTTGAACAATGGCAGCGTGAAGTAGAGACATCTATCGATCTCGAGTACTTGTATCTCTTTGCCCGAAACTTTAGGTCGGGACGCTGGCTGCATGCACACATAAACCTTTACGAGCGTGATGCAGTCATTGCTTATCCAATCGCTGATGAAGAGGTAGCTGCGATTTCTGACGCTATGACGATGTCAGAGAAGGTTTCACAGCGTGTTCTCTTTAGGGCCTTAGAAATGATTTGGCCCGAAGCGAACCGCATTCCTTTGTCCAACGGCAATAAATGGCGGTTTGAGAGTGCTGGTCCGGCGGAGAATCTTGGAGAAGATTCCTTTGCCGAGCGATATGCCGAAGTTCCTGCTCACGAAAGCGATGAATTCTTACAGGTGGATCCTCGGCTTAAAGATTCAAAAGCGATAGAGTACACCAAGGTTGTGGCCGTTCAGATGGCCAGAGAATTGGTGGAATCTGCTAACTGGGATCTGCTCATTTCAAAGGTCACTCCCGAATTTGGGAAAATCTTGGAAGCGGCCGCGAACGGAGAACTTATCGTTCCCGAAAAGTCGTCTCAAAGAGAGATCGTGAAATTCATTTGGCGTTTGTACGTGGCTGATCGTTGGCTGCGGAAGGAATGGCTAGCGGCGAAAGATAGTTAGCCCAAGGCTGTAGGTCGGTGAACATGATGTGCTCATGCTCACCGACCTCACTTTTAGTCTTCGGTGGGAAATAGCTGCAGCTTTAGTTTGCAGAAGTCATGGCGAGAGGAAAGCATTTGCTTTTCTTTCAATGAGAAGGTCTCTTCTGTGCCTTTTGCAAACTTGTGCTGGGCGTAGTACGAGTCCAGATAGCGCGCGATGGGGTTTATAGATTCCCCGTAAGTGGGGTAGATAAAGGAGGTCGCGTGAGGGAAAGAGTTGACTTCCAAAACTCGTGGCATGTCGTCTTTCAAACTACGCACCATGATATCGACGCCGCCAGTGTATAGACCCGGAATCGCGGCAACTGCTCGAACAGCGGTGTCCCTAATTTCCTCTGAAATGATATCGGTGATATTTGCAGTTTCAGCACCGAAAGAAATATTAGAGATTGCGCTGAGGAGAACGCGTTCTCCTGCTTCGGGAATATCTGAGAAAGACAATGAATTGGAGCGCATGAACGCTTCCATGTTCGCGTTTCGGCGAAGAAGTCGCTTGCTTCGTGCGCGGTCCTTCTGACGCTCGTCATTTTTAAGCGCCATCAGTTCTTCGATGTTGTGGGTTCCGTCGCCGGTAACGTAGGCAGGGATTCGGATGATTGAACCGAAAAACTCTCCCTCCACAACGGTGACGCGCAATTCAAAGCCGTCAACCATTTCTTGGACAATTACCGAGGGCTCTCGCTTTCGTTCCTTTTGCATCTCCACGCATTCGTGGAAGCGCTCTTTGAAGTCCTGTTCAGTAACGTTAAGAAAAACTCCGAGACCTTGGGAGAAGCTTGGTGCTTTGACCACGACTTCTCTCCGGCCTTGAGCAAAAGCGGTGTCGAAGGCGTCGTCAGCCTCGTCCGGTCCAAAAACCTGGTACCAAGGAACATTAATGCCAGCGGTGTGCAGGATTTTTTGTGTTTTTACTTTGTTCTGGCAGATTCGTCCAGCTGTCTTAGTGCAGGTAGGTACGTTCCAAGGAGTAACTACTCCGATGGGATCATCTGCAGAATCCTTTAGAGTGATATACGGACGGTTCTTTTTCGAGCGGTCAATATGGAAGTTGCGCCCCGAGCGGCGGACAGTCCGAATCCACGCGTTGTGTATGCCCGTGGTGTAACCATCTTGCCAATAATTTTGTTCAAGGCTGGGCAGAGAATCCAGAATATGGTTTAGGTGCTCGGTACGCATGTAGTTCCAATCATCTGAGCCAGGAGTGGGTTGCTTATCGCACAGATTTTAGCAACGAGGTCAGGCTGACAAGTTAGTTCGCCTTGGTTCTCACTATTAAGCCCGAGGCGGTGCAGAGATTTAGCGGAGTTACGCCGACCCAGCAACGCCTAGAGCCTTAACTAGTGCCTAAGAGTAGAGCAGCTGTGTTCGCTCGATCTGGTCGACAATATAACTAGCCGCATTAACAGGCTCGCCGTAGCTTACATAGTGGTGGATGTCGAAGAAAGGCTGCGTATTGATCTCTAGAACTGTGATGTCGGCGTCAGGCTGCAAGGAAGAGGTGAAAATGTCTACTCCCACTGTTCCCGTCCCTGGGAAGGCCCGAGCAGCGCGCTCTGCAACCGCGATGTGTTGACGAGAAATTTTATCGATGACATTAAGCGTGAAGCCGCCGCCACCTACGGAGGATATTGGATTTAGAACGACTACTTCGCCGTGCTCGGGCACTTGCTCGAGTGTCCAAGGGCTTTCGGCTAGCCAATCTTCATCTATGTTTATCTCCGTAGATTTTAGGTAAGCATCGGCAAGTCGGCGTTGGAGCTCGAGATCCACCAGTTCTTGAACCGTATGCTTCCCGTCACCTACTACAAATGCGTTTAGCCTAGAGCAAGCAACGCGTACACGGCCACCGATGACTAAGACGCGTATATCGAAACCAGCGAAGTATTCTTCGATTACAATTTCATCGCCGTAGCCGCTGTCAGCTGCTTTAGACCAAGCCTTTTCAAAGGTCTCGGTATCTTTGATATTGAGAGACACGCCGCGCCCTCGGGTGCCGCCATTCGGCTTAACTACGACAGGGCGATCTTGCGCCTTAAAATATTCGAGGGCCTCAGCTTTAGTGGCTGAATTGAACTTCTGGCCGTTAGGCGTCGGCACGTTATTGGCTTGAAGAGTCAATTTTGTGGCCTGTTTGTCGTTGGAAACCCTTCTAGCGAACATGCTCTGGGTAGATGGGCCGTGATAAACGGTTCCTCCCACCGTTTTACCGTTATTCAAAAATATCCATGTGCCGTCTTTGACTTTTTGGGTCTCCCAGCCGCGGGACCTCGCTTCGCCCAGCATAAGTTTTGTGCGGGACTTAATCCGGTCATAAGTATTGATTGGCAGCTTTGGTTTCAAAATTTCGTCATTTACCAAAGCAATTAGGTTTCTAGGATCGTAGCTCACGTAGGCATAGTACATTTAAGATTCTCGCTTTTGTACCGACTAACTCACTAAAACTTATTCACTAGTTCGCCCCATCGATGACCCCTTCAAAATCTCCGCAACACGTCCGACGTAAATAGTGGCAGTTCCTTGAACTTTCATAAGATGCTGTCTCTAATGTGGTGGGTTTCTATGGGGCCTGACCCCCGGAAAGTAGACACGTCGGGGGTTAGCTATGCTGCTTGGGTCAGTGTAGCTGATGTGAGCGCTTCGAAGTCATCGGGAGCTAGAAGGTTGCACCAGTAGTGCCGTCTGCGGGTGTTGTAGCGCATGCACCATCGGAAGACTTCTTGGCGGCAGACGATGGGATTGTCAAAGACTTTCCGATCACGCAGGACTTCACGCTTTAAGGTGGTGTTAAATGATTCTGCCAGGGCATTATCGGCACTCGTTCCCACTGCTCCCATGGATTCGCGCACGCCAAGCTGGGCGCAGTGGTCCCTAACAGCCTGTGAGGTGTACACACTGCCATGATCAGAATGGAAAATTGCCCCTTTAAGGCTTCCGCGGACTTTCCTGGCATGAGATAAAGCTTCGATAACCAGCGATACCCGCATGTGATCTGCGAGCGCATAACCTGCAAGTTTCCGCGAGTAAGTGTCAATAACTGTGGCCAAATACATGTTCTTGCCGCCCTTACACGGCAGGTAGGTGATATCGCCTACGTAAACGTGATTCGGCCTGTCAGCTGTGAATCTGCGGCCTACTAGATCTGGCATGACTCGACGTCCAGGCTTGCGCCTGATGGTGATACACCGACGCCGCTTAGTAAAGCCTTTCAGCCTCATGGATTTCATGATGCGTGCGACCTTCTTGTGATTGATCGGAGGAAAGTCCGTATCGTCGTTGAGGTTTGCAGCAATGCGTTTTGCACCATAAAGCCCGAGCTCATCATCGAAGATGGTCTTGATTCGTGCACCAATAAGAGCATCAGAACACATCTTTAACCTGCGTTCTTCGCGAGTGTTGGCCCATTTGTAGAACGAGGAGCGATTGAGCTTTAACACCTGGCACATCCGCTTAACCGAGTATTCGGTTCGGTGGTCATAGACAAACTGGAAGCGGATTACCAGCGTGTCTCTTCGGCAAAATATTTCGCGGCCTTGCGTAGGACGTCGCGTTCTTCGCGCAGCTTCGAGACTTCTTTTTCTAGCTGGCGGATCCGTTCAGAAGCAGTCGTCTCCTGGGCCTTGTCGCGCATGGTCTTCGTGCGGGCACGTTTGCCAGTGCCGTACTGCTTAAGCCAGGAATAAAGTGAGGAGCGATTGATTCCTAGCTCTGCTGCAGCCGTGTGAAGTGAGAGGTCCTCATTGTTTTCGTAGAGGGCCACAGCATCACGTTTGAACTGTTCGGAATACCTAGGCATGGTGGTAGATTACCTTTCTTCCCAACCCAACCGGGCTGGATATCAGGTGTCTACCAAACAGGGGTCAGGTTCGGAGCACAACGTATAAAAATACCCACGCGGCGCGCATGATGGCGCCGTGTGGGTTGGGGAAGAGGACTAGAAATTAGTCCTGTGCAACACCGACGTTGACTTCGATGTTGCCGCGGGTGGCCTTGGAATAAGGGCACATCTGGTGGGCGGCGTCGGCAAGCTCCTGTGCCTTGGCGTCCTCAACGCCTGGGATGGTGACCTCGAGGTCAACGCCGAGGAAGAAGCCCTCGTCGTTCTTGCCCAGCTTAACGCGGGCGCCGACGGAGGAATTCTCCACGTCAACACCCTTGTCCTTGGCCACTGCCTTGAGTGCGGAGTGGTAGCAGGCGGCGTAACCGGCAGCGAAAAGCTGCTCCGGGTTAGCGCCCTCACCGCTGCCGCCCATTTCCTTTGGGGCGGTCATGGTGAAGTCCAGATCGGAATCCTTGACTACGGCGCGGCCGTCGCGGCCTGCTCCGGTGGACAGTGCTTCGGTGGTGTATACGGCGTCCATAATGACTCCTTTTCTATCGGGTCTTTGTACGTCCGCCGATTGTACGCAAGAATTCTAGTCCTCGACGACGTTGACGGTGACCTCAATATTGCCCCGGGTGGCATTGGAGTAGGGGCAGACCTGGTGGGCGGCGTCGGCAAGCTGCTGGGCTGTGGCCTTGTCTTGAGCTGGGATGGAAACCTCCAGGTCCACTGCGAGCTGGAAGCCTTCGCCCTGCTTTCCGATGCCCACTCGTGCACCCACCGCAGAGTCACCCAACTCGACCTTCTGGTTGCGGGCCACGGCCTGCAGAGCGGAGTGGAAGCAAGCGGCGTAGCCGGCGGCAAAAAGCTGCTCTGGGTTGGCGCCTTCGCCACTGCCTCCCATTTCCTTCGGGATGGCCAGGGTGAAGTCGAGGTCAGAGTCCTTGACTGTGGCGTGGCCGTTGCGGCCTGCTCCGGTGGCTAGTGCCTCGGTGGTGTACATGGCGTCCATGATTGCTCCTTTCGATTTTACAATCCGGTTTTAATATCCACTTTTGATTGTACACAATTAAATTGCGGACAATATTTTCTTGGCGTCTATACTTTTGGCTATGAATGACGCGCCCACTGATTACCTTTCTCTCGATAGTCAGCTGTGCTTCTCGATTTACCGTGCGAGTAGGGCGGTAGTGCGTTCCTATCGGCCACTCCTCGATGAGCTGGGGCTGACCTACCCCCAGTACTTGGTCATGTTGGTGCTGTGGGAGGCCGACGAACCGGTGCCACTTAAATTCATTGATTCCCGCCTCGGTCTGGATAGCGGCACGCTTACCCCGCTGCTTAAGCGCCTAGAAAAGCAGGGGTTTGTGGAGCGGCGCCGTGATCCCGCCGACGAGCGCCGCACCCTCGCTAGCCTCACCGCCGACGGCGACGCCCTGCGCTCCCGCGCCGAGTGCATCCCCGAAGCAATGGCCGAGGCTTATGAGAAGTTGGGCCTCGACCTAGTGGAATTTAAAGAGTCTCTCGATGTCCTTGCCGCTACTCCCGTCGACGTGGAGCTACCGTGGCCGTCCGAAGAAGACTTTGTGAGGTAGGGGGGCTTAGTTCGTCGTGGCCACGCGCCTGGACCATATGCTTTTGTCGGCGGTTTCGAATGAGGCGCGAACTGTTTTGTCTCCGGGCCTTTCGCACGTGAGAACTCGCTGGTCGCTGCCCATGCGGCAGTCAAGGTCATAGGATTGCTTGGTCACCGGGCTGCTGGCGGAGACATCCGCGTGGTATACCGATGTCACCGTGGGATCTGGGGAGCGCAGAGTGTAGCTGGCCTGCATCGCGGCATCAAAGACCGCGGCGGCGAATTCGCAGGAGGTCGCATCGCCGGCGTCGATGGAATCGCCCGACGATGATGTGCCACAGTAGCCGCCAATCTGGCCTACATGGATGTTGTGTTTGCCGCCGGCCGGTGGTGTGGGCTGCTCTGGGGCTGCCTCTTTGGTGACCGTTTCGGTGCGACGTTGCTTCGTTTCCTTCTCCGGGCTGGTTTCTTCTGCATTTTCACCAGCCGGGGAGTTGCTATCTTGCGCGGTGGAGAAGGCTGGCTCTTCTGCTGGGGTGGAATCAGAGTTGGAGTCTGAACCGGAGCCGCAGGCGCTCAGCACAAGACCGGTAGCGAGGAGCACGGACGCGAGAGGGAGAATGGAAGGGCGTTGCATAGGGATACTGTAGCGCCCTTCGGGGTGTGGCGCGCGGCTAATGGTCTATACGAGCGGGTGGAACTGGCGCACCTTCGGGTGGCAGAACCTTCGGGTACTTTGTGGCTGTGCTGGCGGAAGTGGGTGCGCCGGTTGCACCGCTGGTTGCGGCGGCATCGGCGTTGCTGGTGGGGGAAGGGCGGTGGGGAGTGGGGTCCCAGTGGACGTCGACAAGCTTGCGCTGGCACACCCACCCCAAGGCCAGAATGGCCAGCGCAATGAAGGCAATGAAGACGAGGCCCAGGGCGCCATCGGCGTGAATGGACCAGCCCAGCAGCAGGCCGAGCCAGCCAAAGTCAGCGTCGCCGAAAGTGGTATTCGCGGAGCCGAAGGAACCAAGGACACCGAGGAGGAATGCCGGCAGGAAAGTAATGATGAGGCCGTTGACAAAAGCACCGAGCGCGGCACCACGGCGGCCGCCGGTGGCATTGCCATAAACGCCTGCTGCACCGCCGGTGAAGAAGTGCGGCACCAAACCGGGCAGAATCAGCGCAATGCCAAAGGCTGGATTGAGCCAGGTAGACAGGACGGCGAGGCCGACAAGTCCGCCGAGGAAGGAAGAAATGAATCCGATGAGCACTGCGTTCTGGGCATAAGGAAAGACGATGGGGGCATCCAGTGCAGGGATCGCGCCGGGCACCACCTTGGCTGCGATGCCCTGGAAAGCAGGCACGAGCTCGCCCAGGATGGTGCGGACGCCAAACAGGATGACGGCCACGGCTACGCCAAACTGGAGTCCTTGGGTCACGGACTGCATCAAGAAATTGCTCACATTAGTGGCGCCATCTGGAAAGGCCGTGAAGGCTTCCTCGGAACCGGCGCGAGCAATGAAGAGCACGGCGAGGACCACGTACATCAGCGCCATGGATAGCGCGGTTGCCACCATGGAATCGCGCAAGAAGCGCAGGCCTTCCGGCAATTTCAGGTCCTCAGTGGAGGGCGACATTTTCTTACCCTTGCCGCCCACCAGCTTGCCGACGCCGCCCGCAGCCAAATACCCCGCAGTGCCAAAATGTCCGATGGCCACGGAGTCATCGCCGGTAATGCGGCGGGTAAATGGGTGCGCGATGGCGGGGAGCGAAACCATAAGAATGCCAAGGAGCGCTGCTCCGAAGGCGATGACAATCCACGAGGAATACCCGGCTGGTGCAAGCACCATGGTGAGAAGAGTCGCCATGAAGAGAACATGGTGACCGGTAAGAAACACGTAGCTCATTGGCGTAAAGCGGGCGAGCAGCAGCGAAACCACAAAGCCTAAGATCATGATCCAAGCGACTTGGCTGCCGAACTGATCCTGCGCAATGCCTACGATGGCTTCATTGGTCGGAACCACGCCTTGGGCGCCCGTGGCGCCGGTAATCATGGCCCCCAGCGGCTCTAAAGAATCGGTGACTAGGCCTGCACCAGCGCCGATAAGGAGAAAGCCGAGCGTGGCCTTGATGGCGCCGCCAATGGTTTTGCCGGTACCGCGGCCCATCGCTGCCAAACCCACCGCAGTGATGATGCCGATGAGAAACGCTGGCACGGAGAGAATTTCATTTACCAGGAAGTTCGCTATAGCAAGAAGAAAGTCCATGAGGATGCTCCTTAGATGTCATAGAGCTCGCGCAGAGCCCCATCGATTTCAGGCATAGAGGTGAAGTCTTGGATGACGTAGACGGGGACTCCGACATCGCCAAGCGTTGCGGCAATTTCGCCGGAGGTGAGCAAGAAATCCGCCTCGCCTGCGCGGCCCTTGGCAGAGATGGTGTCTGTAGCTTCCACGGTGAGGTAAGGACCCCAACCCCACTCATCGAGCACCTGCTCGAGGGTGTTTTTGAGGAACAATGACGTACCTAGCCCGTTGCCGCATACCGTGAGAATTTTTCCTTTGGAGGCAACAGAATCGGCGGCCGTTTGCTTCGCTGGTTGCGCCTTTGGCCCCGACGTTGCTGTGGAAGCTGCGCGTTTCTTACTCGACGTCGATGCCGTGAGGACTGCGCGGAGCCCCTCTTCAGATTCTGCGCTATCAAGCTCGTCGCGTTTGGTGGCTAGCAGCTTTGCGAGCTGTTTCATCGCCTGCAGATGCTCGGAGTCACTCCGTGCGGCAAACGCTACGACGAGGTCTACAGGGTCATTGGAATCATGCCCGAATTCCACCGGCTTATCCAGGCGCACCCACGACAGTGAGGTTTCTTTTACCGCCTCCGAAGGGCGCGCGTGCGCAAAAGCGAAACCGGGAGCCACGACAATATATGGGCCCGTTTCTTCCACGGAGTGCACCATTGCTTCCGTGTAGTCTGCGGTTATCGTGCCAGCTTCTTCAAGCAGCGATCCCGCAAGATGGATAGCTGCTCGCCAGTCCTTGGCGGTGCCGTGCAAGTCCACGGCACCGGGCACCAAGAGGGAATCTAGTGTCGTCATATGTATCTCCCATCACAAATGCTGTGACATCAAGGTCAATGTCACTCTTGATTTTATGCCGTGGAGAAACGGGAGGTAAATGCAGGGGTAACGTTTGCACTGGGGGAGTTGCAACCGCTCAAGGGGCGGTCGAATTGGCTCTATCGGTCTTTAGCGTGGTCGCAATGCAAAGGGGACCGTGTGTTCTCGGAAAGGCCGGACCTGGAAATGGACCTGTGCTAAGGGGAAGGGAAATGAGAAATCCCCGCTGGCGCGGGGAGAAACACAGCTAAAGTGCTGCTTTGCGCACTACAACAGGCCCCTCCCATTGGATACAGGAGGGGCCTGGCTACGCCTGTCAAGTACTGCCTGCCTCAGTGAGAAATGGGCTCGATTTCCTTTGGGCGTTGTATCTCGGCGGGCTTCGCTTCCTGTATCGGCTAGAACGGGAGATTTAAGCGCGTTGTATACGGGCAGTTAATTGAGCTCGAAAGTTTGGCGTCCGATTTCATCTTGGCTGAAGGACTTAGTTGCAACAAGGTCCACAGGGGTAGTTAGATCATCGAGCTCGTAGGCTATGGTTCCAGCGACAGTGCCTCCCTTTTTAATCTGCTCAAGCTGAGTATCGTCAGTTTCAGGATCAATATAGGAACCGAGGTCGAGCTCGTTTACTTTATTCGGATCATTGTCTTGGATGGCGGTGAAGTACACGACAAAGTCGGTGGTGGTTAGAGTTTCATCCGTTTTATTGGTTACGTCATAGTTAAAGACGAGAAGTGGCTTTTCACCTATTTCATTACCAGGCTCACCGGGCTTGATAACACGGTGATCGGTTATTTCGAACTTGGCGGCTGGAACATCCAGGACTCCATTTTTAAAGGTTTGGCCAAAATCCGTGCTCTTTAGCTCTCTAATGGTTGTCGGATCATCCTTCACTTTCTTCATGTGTGTGGTGAATTCCTTATCTTCAATCGCGACCTTGAAAGTTAAGGCGTCGTCATCGATAGAGAAATCTTTCTTGTCGGACGAAGCAGCCATCCACTCAGAGGCAGTGGCAACGGTATCGCGGTTTGAAGTAACGGTCTCGCCGGATGCAGCGGCTTGAGCGTCAAAGGTGCCAATCCAGTAGATCATACGATTTTCGCCGTTGTCCATGACCCATTCGATGGTGATGACGTCGTCGGTGATGCTGGCCTCCATCCAGCCATCTTCAGAAGCGCTGTCCTCTTGCTTCCACGTCCCAATTACGGACTTCGCATCGGTCTGTGCATCGGACGCGGAATTACTGGAGTCGCTCGTCTTTGAGCTGTCACTACCGCTATCCGAGCAGGAGGTAAGCGTGAGAGCAGAGACGAGAATGAGAGAAGAGAGTAGTTTGCGCATAATTAACTTCTACCCGCAGGGGGTAGGAAGCGTACAAATACTCAATAGCGAAGGGGGCAAATTGGTCTTTGGCCGCTCTTTGACTAATCTTTTCAGGGCAGAGAGTCGCCCAAGTGGGCGTGCGATCTGCGTGGGGCTATAGCTCAGTCGGTTAGAGCTACGGACTCATAATCCGTTGGTCGCGGGTTCGAGCCCCGCTGGCCCCACGGTGATAGGGAGGCGTCGGCAAGCAGTGCCGTCGCCTCCTTGTACTTATCTGCGCATATGGGTGTGCTGATTGCGCAAGGGCGGGCGGTGAAGTCTAATAACTATATGGTTGAAGTAGATCCGCTCATTGAAGCTCTCTACCGCTGGTCCGATATCAGTGGTGTGCTGCTGATGGGAATTATCGGTGGCACTATGGCGCGCAAGCGCGGCTACGATATCATCGGCTTTTTCTTCATTGCTATGTTCTCGTCGCTAGGCGGCGGCATGGTGCGCGACGTGCTCATTAACCGCGGCACCGTCGCGGCAATGAGCCAGCCGGAATACCTCTACTTGGCCTTTACCGGTGCGCTGATTGCTCGCTTTGTTTACTTCAAAGGCAAGACCTGGGATTATCTGCAGGCGCATGGCGACGCCGTCGTTTCCGGCCTGTGGGCCGCCACCGGCGCGGTGAAGGCTATTACCTACGGCCTGCCGCTTATTCCATGCATCATGATGGGCGTGTTTACCGCCACGGGCGGATCGATGATTCGTGACATCGTGATGGGGCGCGAGCCGAGCGTCTTTGGTGATAACCAGCCAACAGTCATTCCGGCCGTGGCTTGTGCGATTATTGTGCTGGTAGGCCACCATTTCGACATGATGGCAGTGGGCATGATCATTGGGCCTTTGGTCTCCATCTTCTTGGCGCTGCTGGGCATTTGGGCGGGGTGGCGTGTGCCGGCCTACCAGGATTGGGCACCTATTAATGACACCGCCGCACAGGTGAAGGTGCTGGCGAAAAAGGCCGAGAATAAAAGCCGTGCAGTGGGGCGTCGCCTAGAGCCGCACCGCCTACGTTCTTGGCGCCACCGCCAGATGGAGGCCGCGCTGCAGCGGCGCATTGAAAAGGAGGTGCGCTCCGGCAAGCGGCGCAAAGAAGCTGCGGCGGAGGCCAGCGAGTTTATGGAGTCCTTCGAATCCGAAGTGGATCAGCTCAGCGCAGTGGTAGCTGAAGGCGAGGACACGGACTTCGGCGTGGACCTCACCGGTGATTCCTACACCGAGGAGGAACAGGTCTCCCACGAGGAATCCCAACGCCTCCTGGATGCCATTTTGGAAGATGACAAGCTTACGGATGAACTCATTGATCGCCTCATGAAGCGCTATGACTCCCGCGACTAGCCCGCGGTTCTTTAGCGCGGCGGCTTAGCGCCCAACCGCGCCGCAAACCTGCGGGTCCGTGATATAGCCTTGCTCGCAGCCATATTAGGTTTGGATTTCTCCGGAGCTCTTATTCCGGTTGCCGTTGGCATCGTTGCCATAGCCACACAGGTAGGCAGGACACTCTGCGCTCGGCCCATTGGGCGCTTGTACTGGCGGTTGAGCGTTTGATTCCTTGCACAACGCGGCAAACTCCACCCAAGTGCCGTCCGCGCATTTATACTGCGCGGTGTTTTCCTGCGGCCTGCGGCTGGTTTTCGGTAGCCGGTTGCACGGCTTCCTGATTTTCTGTTTGCGGTTCGGCGTGCTGCGCGGTCTCTGTAGTTGCTTCTTTGGTGGTCGTTTCTTCTGTGGATGTTTCCTCGGTGCTGGATTCTGTAGGGCTCGTTTCATTGGCCGTTTCCGTAACGGTTTCTTTCACCGTGGAAATGGTGGTGGCGGTCTCGTCGCTGCCGCCGCAACCGGTGGCAAAAAGGGCTAGGGAAAAGAAGGGAATAAGGAATGATTTCTTCATGCCCCATACCGTAGCTAAACAAGGCGGCGGGTGCCGGAGTCTGTGCAGGGCATAGGGGGAAACGGGCTGTGCGAGGGGGGAGTGTTTGCATGGTGGCTGGCAGTGAACTGGCATCCAGTTTTCAGCTCCGCCACCTACGGTAGAGGCATGAACCTGAAGTATTACTTCTACGAGCTGTGGAGCATCTTCGTTGACCACGGCTTACCGCTTATCGCGCTGCTGCTCATAGGCATTTTGATCCCACGCATCGGCAGGCTGGCGATCCGCATCATAGAGCGCCGCCTCGATGAAGATGAAGAATCCACCAAGGCGCGCCTGGCGCTGACCGGTGCGCTGGTCTACATCGTGCAGGCCATCGCGTACTTCCTCATCATTTGGGCGGCGCTGACCAATATCGGTGTTCCTGCGGTAGGCGCGGCGGTGCCGGCGACGATAGTTTCGGCCGCCGTGGGTTTTGGCGCCCAGTCCATCATTGCGGATTTCCTCTCCGGCTTTTTCATCCTGTCAGAAAAACAATTTGGCGTAGGCGATTACGTCAGCTTCGATGGCGTAACCGATGTGGAAGGCACCGTGGTGATGCTGACTTTGCGCACCACCAAGGTGCGCACTCCCACCGGCGAGCTCGTCACCGTGCCCAATAGTTCTGCCGGGGCGGTAACAAACTATTCCCAGGAATGGTCGCGCGCCGTGGTCAACTTCGACGTACCCGTGCAAGAAGGAGAGACCCTGCCAGAGATTACCCGCCGAGTGCGCACCATTTCTGAGCAAGCCATCCAAGAGCCGTCCATCGCCGTGGATGTCAACGGCGAGCTCGAGGTGCTGCCAGCCACGCAGCTGGTTGCCCCGCAGGCCGCCGGCCAATCGTGGCACGTGACCTACCGCGTACTGGTCACCGTTAACCCGGCCCGCCAATGGGCGGTGGAACGCGCCATTCGCTCGGCGCTGCTCTCGGAGTTCTGGGATCACTACAATGTGGCCGATCTCGATGAACTGCAGCGCCCGCTGACCCCACCGCAGGGAAATACCGCGGCTCAAGAATCCGTGAAAGACGCTTCCACCGCAGGGGAGGGCTCCCACCCTGAGACGAAGGTGGAGCGCAGTGCCGCCACCGCGGACGCTGAGGTGGATGGCCCGGCTAGTGACGGCCCCGGAAAACCCGCGCTGTCTGATGCGGACGACCAAGAACCAGAGCCCTCCCAGGGCATCTGGCGTGGCTTGGAGGCCAATAGCAAGTTCCAAAAGATCGCCACATTCGGCGGCCGAGTCCGCGCCTCCACCACGGGCCTTGTCCTCGCGCTGTTTGTCGTCGGTGCCTTGGCCTTGGCCTCGAGCAATCCCGAAAATGCGGACGCGGGCTGGCTCTCGCCCGAGCACTGGCGCGATAGCGGCAAGGAAACCTCCTCCTCACAGCTTTCCGACGCCCCCTCAAACCAACCCACCCCAGCAACCACCGAGACCGGTACACAGTCCGAACCAACGGAAGATAGTGCCGCTCCCACGGAAACCGACTACCCACAGGGCACTAATGACACTGGCGTGACTGATACGCCTGCCGGCGGCAGGCAGGGAACAGGCGCTACTGGTAATGCCTCCCCGGCTCCGAGCGCTGCCAATGGTGCAGGCAATGCGGGGACAGATTCCGGGACCGGCGCCGGCACTGCGCCCACTGCGGGAGGTGACGCCGGCGACGGCGCCCAAGCTTCCGGAACGGCCGGTAGCGCAGGCACAGAGATTCCGGCAGAGCCTCGTCAGTAGGATGTGCCCCCCATTTCGACCATTGCTTCCTATTGTGGTTGGCAAAGTCGGCATAAACGCTCATGTCATTGTTATTGACGTGCAGAAATGATCTTGTGTGGCAAAGGGGAAATAGTGCGAGCTAGCTGCGCGTTGCACCTAGCATGACTTCACTATTTGAACCTCTGGAACTTGGCCGATACACGATAGATAATCGCGTGACCATGGCGGCGCTGACCCGCCAGCGCGCAGGCGAAAGCGGTGTGCCTACCGAGCTGCACCAGAAGTACTACTCGCAGCGTGCCACGGCCGGGCTGGTTGTCACGGAGGGAACCTTCCCGGCGTGGACCAACCGCGCATTCCCAGGCCAGGCAGGCATTGCCACCGAGGAGCAGGCAGAAGGCTGGCGTGCGGTAGCAGACCGAGTCCACGAGGCCGGCGGCACCTTGTTCATGCAGATCATGCATGGTGGCCGCACCAGCCACCCAGATCTGATTGACGGTGCAGATCCAGAGGCCCCGAGCTCCTTCGATTGGGGCGGAACCGTGCGTGGCTTTTCCGGCAAAATGGATGCGCCGGTCCCGCGGGAGCTGAAGAAGGAAGAGCTGCCGCGCATCGTGGAGGAATTCCGCCAGGGTGCGCGCCGGGCTATCGATGCCGGCGTTGACGGCGTGGAAATCCACGGCGCGAATGGCTACCTGCTGCACGAGTTTATGGCGGCCTCGTCCAATAAGCGCGAGGATGAATTCGGCGGCAGCCCGGAAAATCGCTGGCGCCTGCCGGAGATGGTCATCCGCGCCGTGGCGGAGGAAATCGGTGCCGACCGCGTCGGTGTGCGGTTCTCGCCGGCGCACAATGTGCAGGGTGTTATCGAGGATGACCAGGACGACATGCTGGCCACCTACGGCGGACTGCTCGATGCCCTGGCGCCGCTGAACCTGGCTTATGTGTCGCTGCTACACGGCGAGCCGGAAAGCGAGCTTATCGCCACGCTGGCGCAAAAGGCCCGCGCAAATGGCGTGACCAAGGTGCTGATGAATGATGGCTTCCCCACGGTGACTTCCAAGGAAGATGCGCAACGTGAAATCGAGCTGGACTACGTGGATGCCGCAGTGGTGGGCCGCCAGCTCATCGCCAACCCGGACCTAGTGCGCCGCTGGCGTGAGGGCTTGGAGCTCAACGAGCCGGACCAGGATACGTTCTACCTGGGCGGCGAGCGTGGCTACATTGATTATGAATATGCCGCGGACTAGGGAAAAATCCGCGGCATAAAGGGGGGCCGAGAGGCATCAGAGTGATAGGTAGTGAAATTCCCCAGAGAGGGTCTTTCACTATGCCTATCGAAGGTGTACTACCCGTTCGTTAACACCAAGTGCCTGTCATGTGACAGAACTTACAACTACTTGGTATAGCCCTTGCCTGGGCGCCAGGTCATGGTCACAGCCTCGCGCACCGGGGACTTAGCGGACAGCAGGTTATCCACACGCAGCCAGTGCATTTCTGCGGAATCCGGGCGCACGGTTACAAAGCTATAGCCGTGGTGGTCCAAGTCCACGTGGCGGGTGTGCGGGTTGGCACCTAGCAGGTAACGCTCGGCAAGCTTGGAAAGCTCGTTGCCTTCCGGCAGCTTGAGCTGCTCGTTGACATTGGGCGCAGAAACGGAGGCGCAGACCAGCTCGGCGCCAAAGATGCGGCCATCCTTGCTGATATTATGCGCCCACTCGGAATGGATATCGCCGGTGACAAAGAGGGTGTGGGCATCGTGCTTGGAAAGGGCGTCGATAAGCAGGCGGCGCTCTGCAGAGTAGCCATCCCACTGGTCGCCATTGACCGGAATGCCGGTGATATTGGAAGACAGCGAGGAAGAAACCGGCTTGGTCTTGTCATCCTTTTGCAGGGTAGCCAGGTTCATGGGGGAGAACATGACGGAATTGCCCAGCATATTCCACTTCGCAGAAGAGGTCTCAATCTTATTGAGCAGCCAATTATATTGCTCGGATCCGAGCATCGTGCGGCCTTCTGCGGCCATCTTGTGCGGGCCAAAGCGCACCTGCTCATCGCGGTAGGTGCGCAGGTCCATCATGGTTAGTTCCACCAGGTCACCAAAAGTCAGGCTGCGGTAGAGGTGGCCCTGCTCGGAAGGATTGGTTGCGCGCACCGGCATCCACTCGAAGTAGGCCTGCATTGCGGCCTTGCGGCGGTCGAGGAAGGCGCCCTCCTTGCCCTCGGTGTGGTTTTCGGCGCCCTCGCGCCAGTTATCGTTGGCCACCTCGTGGTCATCCCACACCACAACCCACGGCAGTGCCCCGTGTGCGGCTTGCAGGTTTTCATCGGTGCGGTAGCGGCCGAAGCGAATCCGGTAATCCTCTAACGAGATAATCTCGTGCGCAGGGTGGTGCAGGCGCACCGGGCCATTACCGGCGTACTCGCGCTGCGGGTATTCGTAGATATAGTCGCCCAAGAAGATCATATAATCCAGCTGGTCGGCGCGGCCGCGCTGGGCAATATCGCCATAGGCGTTAAAGAAGCCGGACTCCCAGTTTGCACAGCTAGCCACACCGAAGGTGAGCTCTTCTGGGGAGGCGCTCAGCGCCGGGGCGGTCTTGGTACGGCCAATGGGCGAGTACTTATCCTGCGCCTTAAAGCGGTAAAAGTACACGGTCTCCGGCTCTAGGCCGTGCGGATCCACGTGCACGGTGTGGTCCTGGTTGGCGTCGGTGGTCACTTCGCCCTGCTTGACGACGTCCCCGAACCCCTCATCCTTGGCAATTTCCCACTCCACCCGGGTGGCCTCGCCCAGGCCGGATCCCGGCATGGCATCGGCATCCGGGGTTACGCGGGTCCACAAAATGACCGAATCCGGAATAGGATCGCCCGAGGCAACGCCGTGGAGGAAGGGGCGCTCGCCCAGTTGGGGCTCTACCATGTGCTGCTCCACGCGCGGGGAGAGGCTGCTTTGGGCATTGGCAGAGTTGGCGGCGGCGGTGGACAAAGCGATGGCGGCGCCGGCGGTGCCGGTGGTTTGCAGGAAGCGGCGGCGATTGACGTTTCCGCGGGCAGAAGCGGACTGATTCTGAGAATTACTAGGCATGATTTAAAGCTTCGTCATGTTTGCCGCCTGTGCAAGCGATCCTAGGCCAATTACATAAAGAGTTCTTTTTGTCTTAACTGGCGGTTAACTTCCTTGCCCCTCGCCCGGCCCTAGAGTGCGGGCCTTGGGCGGGCTTGGCTCAGTAGGCTGGAGGGCATGAGTGAATTTAGCCAGATCAGCCAATGGCCCGCGGATACGGTGGCCGGTGCTTTGCTGCACCGCGGCGAGGTCATAGAAACGGTAGGAGATACCGCCCGCGAGTTTCCAGTGGCATCGGTGACCAAGCTGGTTGCGGCCTATGGCGTGATGCTTGCCGTGGAAGAAGGCGCGGTGGAATTGGGGCAGCCGGCCGGTCCGGAGGGCTCGACCCTGGAACACCTGCTTGCACACGCCTCTGGCATTTCCTTTGACTCCCGAGAGCCGCAGAAGCCGGTAGGCGAACGCCGCATCTATTCCTCGGCCGGTTATGAGTGGGCCGCAGATACCGTGGCCGATGCCACGGGCATGGACTTTGCCGAGTACCTACGCGAGGGTGTACTTACCCCGTCGGGCATGGATTCCACTCGTCTCGAAGGTTCGGCCGGTCACGGCTTGGTCTCCACGGTGAAAGATTTGGCGGCCTTTGCTGCGGAAGTCCAGGATCCGCAGCTGCTGCACCCATCCACCGTGGCCGATATGCGCCGCGTCCATTTTGGTGGCCTGCGCGGCATTGTCCCGGGCTACGGCAATTTTAAAGATTGTACCTGGGGCCTTGGTTTTGAAATCCACGGCGACAAAGAACACTGGATGGGCGCCCTGCCTGCCGACGCCGTCGGTCACTTTGGCATGTCCGGCACCTACCTCTGGGTGGCCGGCGAGTATGCCATGGTGGCGCTCACGGACCGTGACTTTGGCGAATGGTGCAAGCCACTCTGGCACGATACGAATACCTCCATCTGGAACGCCTTGTAGGCGTCCGGACTCGGCGGAGCTAGCGCCTCCAGTGCGCTAGCGCGTGTCTATAACCTTTTATCGGGGAAGCGGCACGGTGGAAGGCTCCCCCGCAGGGTGGGAAAATCGAGGATTTTTGTGCGGTAGGAGCCATAAAACTTGGGATCGCGGCGTGCCTGTAACTAGCCGCTGTTGGAGGTAAGTCAAATAGGGTTTTCGCGCCCATGAGCAGGCCGTCTGGTGGAGAATATAGAACAAGCCTAGGAAGTTTACAGAAAAGGCCAAGTTTCACATTAATAACACTGGTTTCACCTGCAACTTTAGTCCCAGTCTGTACCTGGGGTTGAGGTTTAGCAAACGGGGGTTGAAGTGAAAGTTGAGGGTTGTAGGGGGAGGTGTGACGCAGGAAAATTGTGTGCAGACGCATCAGACAGTTCGTTGGGGAAGACGAAGCTCGTCTTGCATCGCGCCGGGCCGGCAGGCCTCGTGCGGTGGTGATCTATGTCGAGGGAGAATCGGCTATGAATACGTGCGTTAACCCTGCGCCGGTTGAACAGCCGGCCTCCACCTCCGCGTGGCCCTCCGTCAACGGTGGTGCCACCGTGGTTACCGGTGTGCTCAAGATTTCCGGGATGCCGCGCTCGCTGCGCTCGGAGATTGAACGCGCCATGGATCGGTGCATCCGTACCGAGTCGGAATTTATCATTCCGGGCGATGACCCACTGACCGCTCAGTGGTGCACTCGCTGGTTCCGGGATGGGCTTTCTGTCGCGGCGCTTGCTCGAGGCGGCAAAGCCTGTGCCCACTCAGACAGCGGTATTGGCTGCCACCAGGTGCTGACCGGCACCCGCGAAGAGCTAGATGCGCTGGACTGCGTCGTGCGCTACCTTGCACAGCGCCACGGCTTTACTGCTGCCGTGCGCCTGCCGTAGAAAGCACAGGGAGGGTGGACCAACAGCTGCTGGTCCACCCTCCCTTTTCCTTCTGCCATAAGAAGGGCCGGTTGAGGGCGGCCTATTCCTCCTCGGCGAAGGGATCAAAGATTTTGTCCGGCAGCTCGGCCACCGATTTCAGCACGGCAGAAGGGCGGTAGGGGTAGCGAGAAATCTCTCGGTCATCGGAGATGCCGGAGCGCACCAATACAGTGCGCATGCCGGCCTCGAGACCGGCCTTAACGTCTGTATCCATGCGGTCACCAATCATTACGGTGTGCTCCGAGTGGGCACCAATATGATTGAGCGCCGAGCGCATCATGACCGGGTTGGGTTTGCCCACGTAATAAGGCTCGCGGTTGGTAGCGGCGGTAATCAGTGCAGCCACGGCACCGGTGGCCGGCAATACTCCTTCCGGGGCAGGGCCGGTGACATCCGGGTTGGTGGCGATAAAACGAGCACCATTGCGGATGAGGTTAATCGCGTTGGTGATGGCCTCAAAAGAATAGGTGCGGGTCTCACCAAGCACCACAAAATCAGGGTCATCGTTGGTAAGGATCCACCCAGCCTCGTGCATGGCGGTGGTAAGGCCGGATTCACCCACTACATAGGCCTTGCTGGAGCTTACCTGGCTGGAAAGAAAATTCGCGGTGGCGGTGGCGGAGGTCCAGATGCGCTCGGCAGGAATATCCAAGCCGGTATTGCGCAGGCGGGCAGAAAGATCCCGTGGAGTAGACATGGAGTTATTGGTCAGCACCATGTACTCGATGTCATTATCCTTGAGCGCTTGGATAAATTTATCGGCGCCAGGGATCATCTCGCCTTCTTTGATGAGTACGCCGTCCATATCGGATAGATAAGAAATCATTGGTGGTCCTCCACATACTCGGCAATATCGCCGATGGTTTCGCAGTTGAGCATCGTTTCCTCAGAAAAACGCACCTGGAAGGTCTCTTCCGCGCGCACGGTCAGCTCCACTAGATCTAGCGATTCGACGCCAATATCCTTCAGCCGCGTATCCCGGCTCAGATCTTCCTCGGTACCGGTGACCTTGTTTATGAGCGCGAGGAGCTGGCCGAGCGTATCGCGCTCCGGCTCCTTTTCCGGCGCGCTCGCGTTGAACTTTGCCTGTAATTGGGCGCTGAGGTCGTTTGCCATGCCCACCAGTCTAGTATTGATCCCGTTATGGCATTGAGAAAACGTTCTTCCGTTGTGGCGCGTAGTTGGCTCAAGCGCCTGCGCCCCTCGCACCGCGCCGAGCTAGAAAAACTCTATGGCGGATTGCATGATCCCTCCACCGAGCCGGGCCTTACCCAGGTCAGCGCTTCCGGCACTGTGGAACACGATGGCCTAGATATTGCCTGGTACGAGGTGGGGCGCGAAGACGCGCCAGTAACCGTGGTCTTCATTCACGGCTATTGCTTATCCGCGGAAGCCTATTATGACCAGGCCAATTATCTCCGCGGTCGCAATGCGCGTGCACTCTTGGTGGATTTGCGCGGGCACGGCCAGTCCTCCACGGTCGCCCCAGAGGAGTGCACCGTTGATACGGCGGCTGACGACGTCCTCGCCGTCATTCGAGAGCGCGCTCCCCGTGGCAACCTGGTCATCGTCGGCCATTCCCTGGGCGGCATGGTTGCCTTAAACCTCATCCGCCGTGCTCCAGCCGAGGTTTATGAGCGCATCAAGGGCGCGCTGCTAATTTCAACTTCGATGCGCCGCTTTGCAGCAAAGGGCGTAGCGCAGATTCTGCAGTCGAAATCTCTGCATGCGCTCTACCGCCTCTGTCTGCGCCTGCCTGGTCGCGTCGATAGCGCGCGCTTTGAGGCCGCCCGGTTCATTGCGCCACTTTTTGCTGCGACCTTGGCCGGCTTTCCACAAATGGAGAAGCTGCAATTTCACGTTGCCATGCTTCTCGATACCCCCTTGGCCTCCTACTCCGGCTTCTTCGACGACCTTTTGGAACACGCCGAGTACGGCGCCGCCCCACGGCTGGCGAAGCTCAAGGGCGAGGTGGTAGTCGGAACCGCCGATATTGTCACCCCGCGTTCACAATCCGAGGTGCTCTGTAAGCATTGGCCCGCCGCGAACCTGCAGACGGTGGAAGGCTCCGGACACATGGTGATCCTCGAAGACCCCGAGGCTATCTCCGCGGCCCTTGGCCGCGTCCTTGATGCGATATAGACGGGCCGGATGCATAAGCCCGTTGGCTGGGTACGCAAAAGGCGCCGCGGCGGGGAAGCCGGCGGCGCCTTTCTTGTAGCGCGTGGCGCGGGCCTAGCCAGCACCAAAGCGGGGATTAGTCTTCGATGTGGGTGGTCACGGTCGGATCATCCAGCTTGAGATCCTTGGCTGCCTTCTCCACAACGGAGCGCTCAATCTTGCCCTCGCGAGCCAAGCCATCGAGCACTGCGACGACGATGGACTCGGCGTCGATATTGAAGTAGCGGCGAGCGCCCTCGCGCGTATCGGAGAAGCCGAAGCCGTCCGCGCCCAAGGTGATGTAGGTGCCTGGGACATACGGGCGGATTTGCTCCTGCAGCTCGGTGGTGAAGTCAGAGACACCAACGAACGGACCCTCGTAGCCCTTGAGCTGGGAGGTAGCAAAAGCCTCGCTCGGCTCCTCGCCCTTGCGCAGGGCTTCCTTGTTACGGCGGGCGCCGTCGCGGGCCAGCTCGTTCCAGGAGGTGACGGAGAAGATGGAGGCCTTGACATCGAAGTCGTCGGCAAGCATCTGCTGTGCGCGCAGCGCCTCGTGCACGCCTACACCGGAAGCCAGGATATTGGCAGCAATGGAGCCGCTCTCTGCGGTATTGAAGTGGTAGATGCCCTTGTGCAGGCCCTCCACGTCCAAATCCTCCGGCTCGGCCGGCTGGTGTACCGGCTCGTTGTAGACGGTGAGGTAGTACATGATGGCCTCGTTGTCCTTGCCATACATGCGCTCAATACCGCGGGAAACCAAGTGGGCAACCTCGTAGCCGAAGGCCGGGTCATAAGAAACCACGGCCGGGTTGGTCGCAGCCAAGACAGGGGAGTGGCCGTCCATGTGCTGCAGGCCCTCACCGGTCAGGGTGGTGCGGCCGGCGGTTGCGCCAATGATGAAGCCGCGGCCCATCTGGTCGCCGGCTGCCCAGAAGGCATCGCCGGTGCGCTGGAAGCCGAACATCGAGTAGAAGATGTAGAGCGGAATCATGGCCTCGCCCTGGGTAGCGTAGGACGTTGCCGCAGCGGTAAAGGAGGCAGCGGCGCCGGCCTCAGAAATACCCTCGTGCATGATCTGGCCGTCAGTAGCTTCGCGGTAGGAGAGCATGAGGTCATGGTCAACCGGCACGTAGTTCTGGCCACGCGGGTTCCAGATCTTCATAGTCGGGAACCAGGAGTCCATACCAAAGGTGCGTGCCTCGTCCGGAATGATCGGCACGACGCGCTTGCCTAGCTCCTTGTTGCGCATAATTTCCTTGAAGGTGCGTACCAAGGCCATGGTGGTGGCTACTTCCTGCTTGCCAGAGCCCTTGCGTACGGAGCGCAGCTTGTCCAACGCCGGTGCCTCGAGAGGGGTGAAGTCCTCGCGGCGCTCCGGCAGGAAGCCGCCCAGTTCTTTGCGGCGCTCCAGCATGTACTTGATCTCCGGGGAGTCCTTGCCTGGGTGGTAGTACGGTGGCAGGTACGGATCCTTTTCCAGCTCCGCATCGGAGAAAGGAATTTCCTGCTTATCGCGGAAGCGCTTCAGGTCATCCAGGGTCAGCTTCTTCATCTGGTGGGTAGCGTTGCGGCCCTCGAAGTTGTGGCCCAAGCCGTAACCCTTAATGGTGTGCGCGAGGATGACGGTTGGCTTGCCGGTGCCCTTGTTCTCCAGCGCGCGAGCATAGGCGGCGTAGACCTTGCGGTAATCGTGGCCGCCGCGGCGCAGTGCCCAAATCTCATCATCGGACATGTCTTCTACCAGCTTGGCCGTGCGCTCATCGCGGCCGAAGAAGTGCTCGCGCACATAGGCGCCATCGTTGGCCTTGAAGGTCTGGTAGTCACCGTCAGAGGTGGTGTTCATGACGTTGACCAAGGCACCTTCGGTGTCCTTTTCCAGCAGCTTATCCCAGCCACGACCCCAAATGACCTTGATGACCTCCCAGCCGGCACCGCGGAAGAAGGATTCTAGCTCCTGGATGATCTGGGTGTTGCCGCGCACCGGGCCATCGAGGCGCTGCAGGTTGCAGTTGACCACGAAGGTGAGGTTATCCAGCTCGTAGAGGGAAGCGATCTGCAGCAGGCCGCGAGATTCTGGCTCATCCATCTCGCCATCGCCCAAGAATGCCCACACGTGCTGCTTGGAGGTGTCCTTGATGCCGCGAGTCTCCAGGTACTTATTAAAGCGTGCCTGGTAGATAGCGTTAATCGGGCCCAAGCCCATGGACACGGTGGGGAATTCCCAGAACCATGGCATCAGGCGTGGGTGCGGGTAGGACGGCAGCCCCTCGCCCTCGCCACGGGATACCTCCTGGCGGAAGCTATCAAGGTCCTTTTCAGTCAGGCGGCCTTCCATGAAAGCACGTGCGTACATGCCCGGTGAGGCATGGCCTTGGAAAAAGACTTGGTCGCCGCCCGAAGGATCATCCTTGCCCTTGAAGAAGTGATTCAAGCCCACCTCATAGAGCGGGGCAGCACCCGCGTAGGTCGAGATGTGGCCACCTACGCCAATTCCTGGGCGCTGTGCACGGTGCACCATGATGGCCGCATTCCAGCGGATCCAGCGGCGGTAGCGCTTTTCCAGTTCCTCGTCACCAGGAAACTCTGGCTCCATGGAGGTTGGGATGGTGTTGACGAAGTCCGTGGACGTCAACGAAGGCAGTTCAACGCGCTTAGCGGTAGCGCGCTCGAGCAGGCGCAGCATCAGGTAGCGTGCGCGCTCCGGATCGGAGTGCTCCAGCAGACCATCGAGGGAATCCATCCACTCGCGGGTCTCTTCTGGATCATTATCGTGAAGATACGATGCAACGCCGTCGCGGATGAGCGGGAAGTTGGAGTCGCCCTTGGTGGCGTCCTTCTCGGCCATTTAAACCTCCTGTATAAGGGTCTGCACAGTTTGCTTACTAGGATACGCGCTCACAGATCCACAATGGTTGTGAAGCCCGACTTAAGGGGACGTGCGGTACGTTACATCGCCATAACCAGTATCTTTGCCGGGTTTATTGGGGTAAAAGAGGGTAGTTTGCAAACTCTGCGGAACTGGGCGAAGTGGCGGGAGGGCCTGCAAAATGGGGGAATTGCGCCCCTTAGGCGGGTAAAAGGGGCCGGTGGGCGTTAAAATACTTCTATTAAGCCGCGATTTACCCGCAGGATGCGGGGGATGCGCGGACCGGACATTCACCAAATTAGGAAGGAAATGCATAGTGGCTGACGCTGCAGTCAAGCTCGGAATCAAGGAAGGGCAAATCGCCCTAGAGCTTGGTTGGGACGAGGATTGCGATACCGCGATCTCTGAATCGATCGAAGCCGTGCTCGGCGATGATTTCTTGGAAGAAGAAAATGACGAGCTGTGCGATGTAGTCCTTCTTTGGTGGCGCGACGAGGATGGCGACCTTGTGGATGGACTCGTTGACGCGAGCCGTCCGCTGGCCGATAACGGTGCGGTCTGGCTGCTTACCCCGGGTGCCGGAAAGCCTGGCACCGTAGAGCCAGGGCTCATCTCTGAGTCCGCTCAGCTGGCCGGCTTGGTGCAGACCAAGGCAGAGCGCCTAGGTGAGTGGCAAGGCTCTTGCTTGGTGCAGCGCGGATACACCAAGAAGTAGGGCTTTACCTGCCGATTTGTGTTGATTGAGCAACCTGCGCTACTGTTTCTAACAGCGCAAGAGCGCATGCGGCTTTAGCTCAGCTGGAAGAGCAATTGGTTTACACCCAATAGGTCGGGGGTTCGATCCCCTCAGGCCGCACAACACAGACCGCCTCTCGGATTGATTTCCGGGAGACGGTCTTTTCCGTATGCACAGGCACGGACTAGCCCGTGTGGGGCTCAAGGCTTAAGGCGCCTGTGGGCCAACTTTCGGCCACGTTGTGCGTGGCTGTTGGGGATGTAGCTTCATTAGTGTGGCTGCTTCTTAGGCTTCGGCTAAGTACTCAGGCACTTCGGCCACGGCTGCGGGTTGTCGGCTTAGTAGCGCTCGCGGCGGCGCTGGTTTAGTTTGGCGTAGTGATCTGGTTTGGAGTCGCCGTAGCGGGAGCGATTGCGGCGGCTGGCGGCATGCGAGGAGGACGCGGCGGGAACGGCCGTGGAATCGTCGTTCGCGGCTTCGTGCTCGCTGGGTGCGGAGTCAACGCCGGCCGTTGGTTCTGCGGGCGTGTGGTCCGCAGCGGAGGCGTCACTAGAGGCAAGCTCGGAGGGGGTAGAGGCATCGGCGTCGAGGGCGGCGAGGGCCTCTTCCTCTTCGCGCAGGCGGCGGCGCTCACGGATTTCGGACCACACGAAATAGCCCAAACCCAGCGGGGCCATGATGCCAAAGGCAATCCATTGGTAGCCATAGGAGAGGTGGTTGCCGCGGTCGAGCTGCGGGATGGGCATGGGGTTGAGCACGCCGGGCTGGTCCGCGGAAAGCTGGATGTAGTCGTGGGCTAAGGGGGCGTCGATAAGCGAGGCAATCTGCTCCGTGTGGATGGAATAGACCTGCTGGTAGCCTTCCTGCTTAATGGGTGCGGACGGGTGCTCGGCTTCGTCGGCGCGGATCATGCCGGTAATAGTGGTTTCGCCAGAAGGAGCGGCGGAAATATCCGGCACGGCGTTGGCCTCGCCGGCCTTGACCCAGCCGCGGTTAACCAAGATGGTCAGCCCGGAATCGGTACGGAAGGGGACCAAGGACTGGTAAGACGGGCCAGACTCGGCTGGGCGCAGGCGCAGCAGGACTTCATCCTGCGGCAGGTAGCGGCCGTGCAAGGTGGCGCGGGACCACTCATCGTCTTTGATAGCGCCGTGGTCATCCACGAGGTCTTCTACCGGCTGGGGGTCAGCCTCATAGGCGTGAGTGATGAGCTCGTTGCGTTCCACAATGTCATCGTCCTTGCCCAGCTGCCACGGGGCGAGGACGGTAAAAGCGAGGTAGGAAAAGGCCACGACGAACAGCAGCAGTAGAACCCAACCCGGCTTAAGGAACGTCTTTAGCATGGGGCCTAGTTTAGTCGTGGTGAGCGCGAATCCAATCCAGCAGGCCAGGTACGGCGGCCTCGATATTGTTGCGGGTGGTTTCGAAATCGGCGGCAGAACCGTAATACGGGTCTGCTACGTCCGCGTCTTCCGGGGAGTTGGGATCGAAGCTGCGCATCAAGCGGATCTTGTCCGGGTCGATGCTGCGCTCAATAAGGGCGTCGCGGTGGCCTTTGTCCATGGCGATGAAGAGATCAGCATCCATGTGCTCGGGCCCCAGCTTGGCCGCGCGGTGGGAACCACCATCGTGGCCGCCGCGGCGCAGCTCGGCAATGGCGCGCGGATCCGCTCCTTGGCCCACATGCCAGCCGCCGAGGCCGCAGGAGTCCACGGTGGCGACAAGGTCAAGCATGTCCTTTTCCATCTCATCGCGCGCGATGATTTCTGCCATGGGGGAGCGGCAGATATTTCCGGTGCAAACAAAGACGAGGTAGAGGCCGGAGCGGGCAGCGGATTCGGTCATGCGGAAAACCCCTTCGCGCGAATAGTACTGTGGTGCGGAAGATAGGATATAGCAGTAGTAACTATTCCATGAAACGAGCATAAAGGAGTACCTCCATGTCCGCTGTGAGCCTGGGCGATGTCCGCCGCGTACTCGATGAGGCCTACCCGCCGCACCTGGCGGAAAAGTGGGACGCCGTGGGGCTTATCTGCGGTGATCCGACCGCGGAGGTCAAGCGCGTGGCTTTTGCCTTGGACTGCACCCAAGCGGTAGCGGAGCGGGCGGTTGAACTCGGCGCGGATATGCTCGTGGTCCACCATCCATTGCTCTTGCGCGGGGTGGAGTCCGTGGCGGCCGATACGCCCAAGGGCAAGGTCATACACACGCTGCTGAGCAATGGTGTTGCGCTTTTTGCGGCCCATACCAATGCCGATAAGGCGCGGCCGGGCGTCAACGACAAGCTCGCGGAGCTGGTGGGCATTAACCCAGGCCGGCCCATCGTGCCGGAGCCCCAGGGCGTGGATAAGTGGGGCGTGCACGTGCCGGTTGCCGCGGCCGAGGAGGTGAAGCAGGCGCTTTTCGACGCCGGCGCGGGCCACATCGGTGCCTACTCCCACTGCTCCTTCGATATTGCGGGCACGGGCCAATTCCAGCCGGAAGAGGGAGCAGACCCGGCGGAGGGAGAAATTGGCGCCCTGCACCGCGGCGAGGAAATCCGCGTCGAGTTCGTCGCGCCGGCCGCGCTTCGCTCCGCCTTGCTGCAGGCCCTGCACGCCGCGCACCCTTATGAAGTACCGGCCTATGACATCACGGAAACCGCCGGTCACCAAGACCTGGATAAGGCGCTCGGCCTCGGACGCGTGGGAGAACTGCCGCAGGAGATGACCCTGCGCGAGTTCACCCAGCAGGTGGCTAATGCCCTGCCGGAGACCGCCTGGGGCATCCGCGCCGCCGGGGATCCGGAACAAAAGGTGCGCACCGTCGCGGTTTCTTCCGGCTCGGGAGATTCCTTCCTCTCCGCGGCCGCGAAGCTGGGCGTAGACGTGTATGTCACGTCGGATCTGCGCCACCACCCAGTGGATGAGCACTTGCGCGCCGGTGGCCCGGCCGTCATCGATACTGCCCACTGGGCCAGCGAATTTCCGTGGACGGCCCAGGCGCGCGATATCGTAGAGAATGCTTTAGAACTGGATACGGAAATTATCAGCCTGCGCACCGACCCGTGGACTATCTCTGCGCACCCAAAGGAGTCATAAGTGAAACTATCGCAAGAACTACAGCCGGTACTGCTGGAGCTGGCCAACCTGGAACGCTCGCAGGGCCATGGCGCGAAGAAGGAAATCCCGGAACAAGCCGAGTATGACAAGGCTAAAGAAGAACACAAGCGCCTACTGGATGCTTCCGGCTCCGCGCAGATGGCCGTCGATGACATGGAGACTGAAATCCTGCGCATCCAGGCCGATGAGCGCAAGCTGCGCCAGCGCGAGCGCGATGATAAGCGCCAGCTAGGTGCTGCCGTAGATCCAGAAACGCGCAAGGACCTAGAGCACGATCTCTACGCCGCCAAGTCCCGCATCGCAGATCTCATGAGCGAGCTACAAGAAGCACATAATGAGGTGCACGCGCTGCGTTCTAACCTGGACGTGCACGGTGCGCGCGTTTCTGAGTCCGAGCGCAAGCTGGAAAAGCTGCGTCGCGCGGCCGAGGCGGCACAGGAGGCGGCTGCCAACCAGGAAGACCCGGCCGTGCGCATCGGCGAGTTGCGCCATCAGCTGCCTGCCGGGGTACTGAGCGAGTACGATACCCAGCGCGAGGAAAACGGCGTGGGCGCCGCCCAGTTCAAGGCCAACCGCGCTTGTGGCGGCTGCTTCATTGTCCTGCCGCCGGCGGAGCAAAACGCGGTGCGCAATGCCCCGGCCGATGAATTGCCGCAGTGCGGCGATTGCGGCTCCTACCTGGTGCGTTTGGTCTAATGAAGGTCATTATCTATGCCGATGGCGGCTCCCGCGGCAACCCTGGTGTGGCCGGTTCCGGCACCGTTATTTATGACGGCAGCGGGCAGCGCATCCTGCGCGAAATCGTCTATGTAGTAGGTACCAAGTCCACCAATAACGTCGCTGAGTACAACGGCTTATTGCGCGGCCTGGAAGCCGCCACCGAAATGGGCGCTACCGAAGTGGAGTTCCACATGGATTCCAAGCTGGTGGTAGAGCAAATCAACGGCCGCTGGAAGATAAAGCACCCGGACATGCAGAAGCTGGCCCTGCGCGCCCGCGACTACATCAACGGCTTTTCTTCCTTCAGCTTGGACTGGGTGCCGCGCGCTAAGAATAAGGTGGCAGACGCCCTATCCAATGACGCCATGGACGCCGCGGCCGCCGGACATCCTGAAGGCATCGTTGCCGGGGAGAAAGATACTGCCGAACCGGCACAGGCTACGGAACACGACACCACCGCGCCGCATCCCACCGATTGGCTTGGGGACCGCGGACCTACCACTCGCTTTATCCTGCTGCGCCACGGGCAGACGGACATGTCGGCCGCTAAGCAGTACTCCGGGCGCGCCAACCCGGGGCTTACGCAGCTCGGGCAAAAGCAGGCGCTGGCCGCAGCCCAAGCGCTTGCCGACGCCCACTTTGATGCCATCGTCTGCTCGCCCCTGCGCCGCTGCCAAGAGACAGCGGCGGCCGTGGCCAATGGCCGCAATATCGAGGTAGAGACCGTGGAAGGACTCATCGAGGTGGACTTCGGCGCATGGGAAGGCAAGACTGCCGCCGAGGCCCACCAGCGCGATCCGGAACTGCACGAGGAATGGCTGCATGACGCGAGCGTCGCCTGTCCGGGCGGGGAATCGCTGCAGGCGCTAAACCGCCGCGTGCGCACTACCCGCAAGGAGCTACAAGAGCGCTTTGCGGGCAAAACCGTGCTGGTAGTAAGCCACGTCAATCCGATTAAGTCCTTTATCCGCCAGGCGCTTGATGCCGGGCCGGCTACCTTTGGTCATCTCTTTTTAGACCTGGCTGCCATTTCCCAGGTGGAATTCTGGGAAGGCGGCTCTATGGTGCACGGATTTAACGATGTGGGCCACCTGGCAGGCCTGCGCTAGAATAAGGAACGCGAATGAGCCGGCCGGGTGATCGCGTCGCTTCATACGGGCAGCGAGCTGCTGCCGCGTGGGCGCCGAGGAAAGTCCGGACTCCATAGAGCACGGTGGTTGCTAACGGCAACCCGGGGAAACCCGCGGGCAAGTGCAACAGAAAGTAGACCGCCTTGTGCCTCCGCTTGAGCTTCGGCCCAAGTTGGAGCAACAAGGTAAGGGTGAAACGGTGCGTTAAGAGCGCACCAGCACCGTCAGTGATGGCGGTGGCTGGGTAAACCCCACCGGGAGCAAGGCATCACGGCCCCGCCACGTTGCGGGGCCCGATCAGGCGTTTTAAGGCTGCTCGCTCGAGCCTGAAGGTAGCTGCTGGAACCAACTGGCAACGGTTGGTCTAGATGGATGTTCACCGCACGGTGCTCCCTTGGGAGTGCCGCGATTAGACAGAATCCGGCTTATAGGCCGACTCATTCGCCCCAAGACGTTTATGGTGGTGGACATGAAGCTCTACGCCGCCCCGCTCGATTTCCGCGCCATTGCCGCAGAATTTTCGGTAGCCACCGATTTTCCGGCTGCGGTCACCCACCAGGCCGCCCACGCGCAAGACCGGTATGCCGACTCGCGCCGCGACGCCCGCGATATTCCCTTCGTAACCCTCGATCCCGCCGGCTCCATGGACTTGGATCAGGCGGTTTACCTGGAAAAGCGCGATGGTGGCTACCGCGTCTTTTATGCCATTGCGGATGTCGCCGCCTTTATTGAGCCCGGCAGCGAGCTGGAGCGCGAGTCCTTCCGCCGCGGCCAGACTATTTATCTTCCCGATGCGCCAGCTCGCCTGCACCCGCCCGAGCTTTCCGAAGACCGTGCCTCACTGCTGCCTAAAACCGATAAACCGGCCGTGCTGTGGACCTTTGATCTAGATGACGCCGGTGAGGTGGAGTCTTTCCACGTCGAGCGCGCGCTCATCTACTCCCAGGCCCGCCTGGACTATGAGGGCGCGCACGCGGACTTGGCGGCCGGTAACCTGCACCCGTCTATTGCATTGCTGCCGGAGGTGGGACGATTGCGCCAGGAGTCCTCCCTGCGCCGCGAGGCCATTTCCTTGCGCCTGCCCTCCCAGCGCGTAGTGGAAAATTCTGATGGCACCTTTGAGCTCATTATCGAGCCTCGCTATGAGGTCATGGACTATAACTCGGAGATCTCTCTGCTTGCCGGCATGTGCGCGGGACGCCTCATGCAGGAAGCGGGCGTGGGTTTTCTGCGTACTTTGCCCGCCGCCGAACCGGAGCACGAGCGCCAATTTCGCGCCGAGGCCCAAGCCCTGGGCTTTGCGCTTGGCGATGCCCCCATTCCCCAGTTTCTCCTCACCGTCGACGCCGATTCCCCACGCGGCATGGCAGTCATGCGCGAGGCCCAAAGCCTCCTGCGAGGCGCCGATTATGCGTGGCTAGGAGAGCAGGAAGCGCAGGTGCATGCCGGGATAGGCGGCTACTATGCACACGTGACCGCGCCGCTGCGGCGCCTGTCCGATAGGTTCGCCACCGAGGTTTGTCTAGCCCTCTGCGGCGACTACGAGGTTCCCGGCTGGGTGGGGGAGCGCGCCACGGAGGTCATTGGCGCAATGCGTTCTACCTCGCAGCTTGCCTCCCAAGTGGATAAGGCCTGCCTCAACCTCACCGAGGCCACCGTGCTGCGCCCCTGGCTCGGCACCAATTTCCCGGCCACCGTCGTAAGCGGCGATGCAAAGCGGGACAAAGCTCGGATTTTTGTGCCGGAGCCACCAGTCTTCGCCCAATCTGTAGGCGCGCCAGAAACCGGCAGCGAAACCACAGTCTCGCTGGTGACAGCGGATACCGATTCGCGCGAGGTACTCTTTGCGTGGCCTGCTGACTAGCTGGTGAGGCTACTAGCTCTCGCTGCGTGCGGCCTCGCCCGGCTGTAATTCGACTACGAGCAGGCCATCGTCTGCCAGGTCGGCCGCAAAATTATGCGCGCTCTTCGCCGGCACGTAGGCAATGACTGCGTTCGATGTGCCCGCGTGTGCCGAACGCCCCGCTACGGCACCGCGGACCGTGACTAGCTCGGCGAGTTTTTCTGCCGAGTCCAAGCCGTAGATATTGGCTAGGGAGGACTGTGATTGCAAAAGGATGGGGAAGAGCTCCGCGCCGCGATGCGAGCGCAGGAAACGGGTGAACTTTTCTACCCGCTGGGTTTCTTCCTCATAAAAGGCCATCCATTCCGTAGCGGCGCTGATGCTCGGGTGTCCCTCCTCGCCGTAGACCTTGTGGACGGCCTTGAGCCAATCGAGGACGCGCTGTTGGGCGTCTGGAAGCAAGCGCAGCGAATCGGTGCCAAAGGAATGGCAGGCATCATCAATAAAGCGCTCCCGCTGGCGAATATCGGCGATGGCCTTTTCTTCCTGCGCGGAAAAATCTTCCGGCACCGCCACCGCGAAGGCAGCTATCTCGCGACCAACAAGGTGCGGTGCGTGGGTGACAGAACCGTCGGCGTAATCCATGATGCATACGCCCTCACCCGTGCTGCGCAGAGCCGCGCTATGGCGGGCACGCAAAGGCGGCCGCGCACCAAAGGTAGTAACGGCCTGGGTGCATACATCTGCCACCCGGGCCCTTAGCGGCGCATCCAGGTCCGCATCAGCCCCCATGAGTGCCAGCGCTACCGCGACGTCCGCGGCGGCATCCGCACCCAAACCAGCACCTTCCGGAATGTCGGAGGCGATGGTGATATCCGCACCGGCTGTCTCACGAGAGAGCAACTGGCGGTTAATCATCGTGTGGACAATGCCACCCACGCGGGCAGCCAGCCCTCCCTCCGGAGCCGGCGGAATGATTGGCTGGCCCTCTGCATCCGTGGTGGGTTGTTGCGCTGTTGCCAGCTCTGCGAGCGCTTGCAGGCTTATCGAATCATGGGCAGGCTCACCTTCTGCCGGGTGAAAATGTACCGCTACCACGCCATCGGTGCGCGAGCTTACTGCCGCAGCGGCACGTAGCTTGTCCACGCACATGGCAACAATGCCGCCGAAGTGGTCAATGTGTTCACCAATAAGGGACCACGTTGCCGGCGCGCTAGCGGTATGAGTTGGAGCGCTGCCCGTGAGATCAGTATGTGCTTGGGCGGCGCGCTCGGCTACAGGCTCTGCAGGCGTTGACCACAGTGGCATGGGTGCTAAAGCTCCTTTTCCAGGTTCTGGGACCAGTAGTCTTCGTTGCTACTCGCACGCGGCGGTGCGCTTAAAGCAACGAATGCCCGCCATCTTTTGGTGCGGCGGCGGGGAATACGACATGGAATCGTATAAAAGAAATGTGCTGCCCCACATTCTAGCGGGCATCGCTTAGACGGCGTGGGTAGTGTGGACACAAACCATACCAGCGGCAGCGATCAGCCGGTGCCGCTGGCGCTACGACTGAGAGGATAGTTTTATGAGCGATGCAGACCAGAAGTGGTTCTTCGATCCAACCACCAAGGAAGTCAGCCAAGGCAAGACCTCTGGCTGGGAAAACCGAATGGGCCCGTATGACACCCGTGAAGAAGCAGAAAACGCTATCGAGATTGCCCACGCCCGCAACGATGCGGCAGATGCCGCAGACAAAGAAGATGACTGGAAGTAAATAACCTCCAGCCATCTTTTCTACGCCGTGTTTCCCGGTAACTGCCCGGGAAGCGCGGCTACTTTAGCTTCTTACGCAGCGGCTTAAACGCCGCCTTGATGTCTTTGAAAGACTCGGCGTAATCATCCAGCGCCTTCAGCCCGATGGTGCGCTCGCGCTGATAGAGCAGACCGTAGCCAAAGGTATTTTCCCCACGGCGGCGAGCGAAATCTGCCAGTTCGAGCAGCTTATCGCGCGAGGTCACGGAATCTTGGAAATCACCGAGCACCGACTGCATCTGCTTGCAGGCCTTATAGAGACGCTTGGTCTTAAGGTTGGTGGCAGAACCAGCTGCTTCTGCTGCATAACGCAGCTTCTTTGCAGCCTTACGCATATCGTGGAAATAGTCCTCGCGCTCGTGTAGGGACAGCTCCGGGTTATCCCAATTCTCTACGGCCTTCTTATGGCGCTTGACCAGCTTGTTATAGGCCTTTTCAAGGTGTTGCGCCATCACAGTGTCCATGTCCGCGGACTTGTCCTTGGACTTCTTCTCTGGCTTCTTTTTGGCCTTCTCTGCAGCAGCCGCGTTATCCTCGCGGGACTCGGAAGAAGCAGCGCCTTCCTCCGTAGAGGACTGTTCTTCCGTCTGCTCCGCATCATCATTTACCGGAGCGGATTCCTGTTGCTTATCGGCCGTTGGCGGATCCGCGAGCAAGCGGTCGAGCGACTCTAGCAGCTCGAGGTAACGCTCGGAATCAAGGGCGGCGATAACGCGACGGTGCGCACGGCGGTAGGCGGTGCCCATATCCTGCGCAATGTGCTCGCGGGTGGAATCATCCAAGGTGTCAGAATCTTCGGACTCCAACAGCTTCTGCCAGCGCTCTTCAACAACCTCCGCATCGCGAGCAACCCCCAAAATGCCAGCGAGCTCCTTCAGATCGGCTTCAATTTTTTCGATTTCTGGTCCGACCACGATGCCATGGAAGGTCTGAAGGTGGCTGCGCAGCTCGCGGGTAGCTACACGCATCTGATGCACCGAGTCCCACTCATCGCGGCGCACACGTGGATCATAATCAACCAGCTTGTCGCGGTTAGCTTGCAGTGCGGTGATCACGGCGGCGGCAGGGGAATCCGGGTCCACGTCCGGCGATACCAGGGCCGGGGGAAGCGGGGCGTTGGCATAAGAATCACCCAAGGCCGATTTCAACTTGGATGGGGAAGAAGATACGCGTGCACCGGCACCGATGAGAAGAGAGGTAGCACGGCGAATGAACTGCGTTCCTTCCTCGGTACCAGGTAGCTCACCTGCGAGCTCTACTTCCCATTCGCGCCACGACTGTTGCTCGCCGCCGGGAAGGAAGGAAAAGGCGGTGACGTGGTCATCGCAAAACTCTGCCACTGGCTTATTATCGGCATCCGCCAAGACCATCTCGGTGCGCTTGTTGTCTACCTGAGCAATTGGGGTGAGCTCGTTGTGGCGGACAATGGAGCGAACCTGATGGAGCAGCTCGCTAGGAACTTCATAGCGGCCATCGACAGGCTCTCCCAATTCTGCGTGGATTTCGGTACGGCCAGCCTCGCTAGGAATCTTGATATGCCAGCCATCATCATTGCCACCGGTGCGGCGGCGGAGGGTGACCTTAGCGTGGGTGAGGCGGAGGTCTTCAGTGTCGTAGTAGATGGCCGAAAGAGCGTGGTGGCGCGTGTCTGCGACGTGGTCAACTCCCTCAAGGCGGGTCAGTTCAGGGAGCTGAGTGGACTCGGCTACGGAGAATTTCGCTTCAACTTCGAGAAAAGACTGTGTAGACATTCACGTACCTTCTACTTTCTAGACCTAATCAATCTCATCGGTGATCTTACCTGTAATGACCTCGTTGCGGTGCCATACTCTGCCCCCGTTCGCTAGCAGGGAACGGGGGCCAAGAACCGTATCAAACAGGGGAAATTACCGTGTAATTTCTGGAACTGAACCGAGCCCTGAGGCGTCACCTCCCAAGTGAGATTTATCGGCAGCGGCAATGCCATCGTTGATGCCGTGCAGACTGTTCATTGATAGCGACATCTCTGTGAGATTGGGAAAGAGGCGGTTGCGGGTATCGATGGCGTGATCGGTGCGTGCTTGCAAAGCGGGAAGGGTTTGGGTGGCTACAGCCTCTGCATGGTGAGAGCAATACTGAGACTCACGCAGGTTTTCAGCAATTCCGTCCTCATTGGCTTGGGTGAGCAATTCACCGATGCGGGCGGCATAAGACAGGCGGAAGCTGCGGCGATATGCGGCAGTGGAATTAGTAGCGCGGGCGATTTCCGCGCCATCGCCGTTACGCATAAACCAGTCGCATTGGCGGTTGAGGGAGGCAAAGAGGTCGGCGCAATGGGCGGCGTCGGCAGGAGCACCGATGACACAGGCTAGGCCTTTGTCATGGATGAGGAGCGTGGTGCATCCATTGGCGTCAGAAATGGTGCTGAGCAGGGAAGCCTGGTGCTTGATATAGGGCGGGTGGATGTGCACGCGGTGGGAAATGAGATTGGGGAGCTCGGAAGTAAGCAGATCCTCGATGCGATACTTCTGTTGCAGGGACTGCGCCTTAGAAATCAGAACCTCGGCCTCGTCTTCAAAACTGGTGGACTCAGCCTTGCGTAAAAGTCCTAGGACCTTTGCACGAATTTTGCGTTGTTTATCGCTAAGCCCGTCTTCTCGCAAGGATTCGCCAAAGGCCAAAAGTTCAGTATCGCGCAGCCTAGGAAGGTGAATTAGCTCTTTCATAATGGCGCGCAGCTTATCGCGCGGAATGAAATTTTCGTCCGGCGGAGCCATTTGTAGCCAAGCCTTGCGTAAGGCAGGGGAGGTAATCCGTGCCGGTACATGGGGGCTAGCACGGTAGATAATGGGGTAAGCATGCGGGCCTAAGACGTGCTTTAAATCCGCCGGTGCCCAACCATGTTGCGCGGCGGTGATGAGGCGTTCGATTACGTGAGCAGAAAGGTCATCGCAGTGGGTGGTCATAAAACTTCGTCCTTTAAAAGGTGTACGTGTGTTCGCTTGCTTCCTCAGCAAAGCATGCACATCAGTAGGCCCGTGAAGGAAAAGCCCCCGCTTGATACCCCCTAGATACTCTTGCGACCTGCGCATTTCGCCCTGGAAAAACTGTCGCATGAACTGCACATCCCTCGGAGGTGAGCCGGTAAGGTCTAAGGCATGAATAGCCAACACGAATTTGTCCTACGAACCGTTGAGGAACGCGATATCCGCTTTATCCGCCTGTGGTTTACGGATATTTTGGGCGCCCTTAAATCCGTGGTCATGAGCCCATCCGAGCTGGAATCGGCCTTTGAAGAAGGTGTTGGCTTCGATGGTTCTTCCGTGGAAGGGTTCTCTCGTATCTCTGAGTCTGACACCATCGCGTTGCCAGATCCCTCCACCTTCCAGATTCTGCCCTTTGATATGGATGAGCCGGACCTGCAATCGGCCCGCATGTTCTGCGATATCGCGCAGCCGGACGGCCAGCCCTCCATGGTGGATCCGCGCCATATCCTGCGCCGCCAGGTTACCGAGGCCGCCAATGATGGATTTACCTGCATGGCCTCGCCAGAAATCGAGTTCTACCTTTTTGAGCGTGGCCGCGAACTCACGGACTTGGTACCGACCGATAATGGTGGTTATTTCGACCAGGCTACTCATGATACCGCCCCGCTTTTCCGTAGGAAGGCGATGCTGGCGCTGGAATCACTGGGAATTGCCACGGAGTTTAGCCATCACGAAACCGCACCGGGGCAGCAAGAAATTGATCTGCGCCATGCGGACGTGCTGACCATGGCTGATAACATCATGACCTTCCGGCACGTAATCAAACAGGTGGCAACCAACTCCAACGTGCGCGCCACCTTCATGCCTAAGCCTTTCGAGCATCTGCCAGGCTCCGGCATGCACACCCACTTGAGCCTTTTTGAAGGCCAATCCAATGCCTTCCACGATCCGGACGATGAATTTTCCTTATCGCAGACTGGCCGACAGTTCATCGCCGGAATCCTGGAACACTCCACGGAGATGTCCGCCATTGTTAATCAGTGGACAAATTCCTATAAGCGCCTGATGTTTGGCAACGAGGCACCGGGTTCAGCAACCTGGGGTGTGTCTAATCGCTCTGCGTTGGTCCGCGTGCCCACCTACCGGCTTACTAAGGAAGATTCCCGCCGGGTAGAAATTCGTTCCATTGATGCCTCCATGAACCCGTACTTGGGTTATGCGGTGCTCTTGGCAGCCGGTCTGCGAGGAATCCGGGAAGGCTACGAACTCGATGATCCAGCTGAGGACGATGTCCACCAGCTCACCCGCCGCGAACGCCGGGCAATGGGATATAAGGATCTGCCCACCAGCCTGGACCAGGCTTTGCGCGAGTTTGAAAAATCCGAGTTCATGGCGGAGGTGTTGGGCGAGCACGTCTTTGAGTTCTTCCTGCGCTCCAAGTGGGATGAGTGGCATCACTATCAGAGCCAGATCACCACCTTTGAGCTGCGCAATAACCTGAACTTCTAGGAGAATAATGCGTCCTGCTGCTGTACCTTCACCGGCCACGCTTGGCCTTACCCGCCCGCATGCTGCTTCGGATATTGAGCAGCTGGGCTGGAATAACCCTGAATCGGTCAATCTTTTGTGGACCCTTGCGGCCGTGGGGGATCCAGACCTGGCCCTCAACAATCTCATCCGCATCTATGAACAAGTCCCAGAGCTCGATGAGGCTGTGCGCGCCAATGAAACGGTGCGTGTGCGCCTTTTTGCCCTGCTGGGTGCTTCGACCGCCTTTGGTGATCACCTCGCGGCAAACCCTGAGTTGTGGCGAGAGCTAGAAAAGCCCCTCCCACAGCCCGAAGAGATGCTGCAGAGCCTGCTCGGCGCCGTCGATGCCCAGCCCGCGGAATTTGCTCAGGATATTGATCGGCCCGATCCGGCGCGTGAGGATCTTAGCGCGCCGGGCACCTACCGCGCCGGCGAGGGAGAGCATAAGCAGGCGCTGCGCACGACCTACCGCACGTTAATGATGCGCATTGCCGCTTGCGATGTGGCCGGTACCTTCCATGCACGCAAGGGCCAGACCACACCCCAGCCGGAGGTAGGATTCCGCCAGATTACGGCTCTGACCACCGCGCTTGCCGACGCTGCCTTAACCGCCTCCCTCGCCTGCGCTGTGCGCACCATCTACGGGGACGAGCCTGTAGACGCACAACTAGCAGTCATGGCGATGGGAAAGTGCGGTGCGGGGGAGCTGAACTATATCTCTGATGTGGACGTCATTTTCGTCGGCAGTGAGGCAACCCCACGGGCAATACGCCTGGCGGCGGAGTTCAATCGCATTGGCTCCACCACCTTCTTCGAAGTAGATGCGAATTTACGCCCAGAAGGAAAATCGGGTGCTTTGGTGCGCACTTTGGAATCACACGTTGCCTACTACAAGCGGTGGGCGGAGACTTGGGAATTCCAGGCGCTCCTGAAAGCGCGCGCCATGACCGGTTACCTACCACTGGGGCAGGACTATCTGGATCAGATCCGCCCGATGGTGTGGACGGCCTCCCAGCGCGAGTCCTTTGTAGAAGACGTCCAGGCCATGCGCCGCCGCGTGTTGGCTAATGTTCCTGCAGAACTCAAGCATCGCGAGCTGAAGCTGGGCGTGGGTGGCCTGCGTGATATTGAATTTGCAGTCCAGCTCTTGCAATTGGTGCACGGGCGTTCCGATGAAACGCTTCGCGCATTATCCACAGTGGATGCGCTGGAGGCATTGGTTTCGGCAGGGTACGTCGGACGTGAGGACGGCACCCAGCTCATTGAAGCCTATGAGTTTTTACGCTTGCTTGAGCACCGATTGCAATTGGAGCGCTTCCGGCGAACGCACACGCTGCCCGATAGCGATGATGAAGACGGGATGAAGTGGCTAGCACGCATCGCCGGTTTCTACCCGCAGGGCACTCAATCCGCAGCCGAGCGCATGCTTTCGCACCTGCGCCGGATTCGCCTGCGCATCTCCGAGCTGCATTCGCGCCTGTTTTATCGGCCGCTTCTTAATTCTGTGGTCACCATGTCCGCCGATGAGCTGAAGCTCTCGCCCGAGGCCGCCAAGCTGCAGCTGGCCGCGCTGGGTTATAACCACCCGGACCGCGCATTCGAGCACCTGACTTCTCTGGCGGCAGGAACCTCACGCAAAGCACGCATCCAGGCGATCTTGCTGCCCACCTTGATGGAATGGCTTTCCGATACCGCAGACCCAGACATGGGCCTGCTGAACTATCGCAAACTTTCCGAGGCTGCGAACGATAGGTCGTGGTTCTTGCGCATGCTGCGCGATGAAGGAATTGTGGGCCAGCGGCTCATGCACATCCTGGGCACGTCACCGTTTACCTCGGATCTGATTATTAGCGCGCCGGATTCGCTAAAGCAGCTTTCCGACGGCGCCACTGGCCCCAAGCTACTGGAAACCAAGCCCGAGCAGGTCTCCAAAGCACTGGTTAATTCCAGCAAGCGCCACGCCGACCCAGATAAGGCGGTGGCGGTGGCTCGCTCGCTGCGCCGGGTAGAGCTTGCCCGCATTGCTAGTGCGGATTTGCTGGGCTTTATGCCGGTCAAGCAGGTGTGTTATGAGCTATCTACCATTTGGGATGCCGTGCTGGAAGCTGCCCTTCGCGCCGAGGTGCGGGCATGGCGCCTAGCCAACGAGGATGCGGAGCCACCAGCGCGCATTGCCGTCATTGGCATGGGCCGGCTGGGAGGCATGGAGCTGGGCTTCGGATCAGATGCGGACGTGCTCGTGGTAGCAGAACCCGCCGAACAGGATGCTGACTCTGCTGCAGAAGGGGAGGCAGTGAAGTGGGCCATCGGGATCGTCGATAAGCTCCGGCGCCGCTTGTCTAAACCCTCGGGAGACCCGCCACTGGATGTCGACTTAGGCCTGCGTCCCGAAGGCCGCTCCGGTGCGGTGGCACGCACTATCTCCTCCTATGAGCGTTACTACCGCGAATGGGGCGAGTCCTGGGAGCTACAGGCTTTATTGCGCGCGGCCTTCGTTGCTGGGGATAAAGAGGTAGGCGAGCGCTTTATTTCCATGGTGGATAGCTTCCGCTATCCAGAAGGCGGCGCCAGCGCATCTACCATTCGCGATATTCGGCGCATGAAGGCACGTGTGGACAATGAGCGCCTACCGCGCGGCGCGGACCGCAATACTCACACCAAGCTTGGCCGCGGTGCGCTAACCGATATTGAATGGACCGTTCAGCTACTGACGATGATGCATGCCCACGAGTACGCCGAACTCCATGATCCGTCTACGCTGCGCGTGCTTGATGCTTTGGAAGAAACCGCTATCCTTTCCGCCGGGCAGGTATCTGACCTGCGCGAAGCCTGGCTAATGGCTACCGACGCGCGCAATGCGCTAGTGCTTGTGCGCGGCAAGCGCGTGGACCAACTGCCTGGACCTGGCCCGCAGCTGGCCCAAGTAGCCGGTGCCGCCGGATGGGCGCCGGAAGATAACCAGGAGTTTTTGGAACACTATTTGAAACTAACCCGGCATGCCCGCAAGGTAGTCGATGAAGTCTTTTGGGGCGAGGAGGAATCCTTCGAGCATTCTTAGAGTTGCCCTTGAAAATCCCCGGTGTGGGCATCGTAGCCTTACTTTTTGCACTGATGGACTCTAGAGTGGGATGGGAAAGAGGAAGGACTGGCTAGTTATGTCTTTTAAGCTGCAACTTGATGTGGATAACGCCACGGTAGGCGAGCTATCCGCATTGCTTTCCGCTGCGCGTGCCGCGGGCGTGCGCGACGGCGACGCCCTGCACCTTGATGGCACCACAGTGACCATTGAGGTCTCCACACCCCGGGAACAAAAACCCACACCGCCGAGCCCGGAATCAGCGCCGCAAAATTCCCGCCAAACCCCTCGCTCATGGGGCCGCGCCGACCGCATAGGGGAGGCCACCATTCGCTCCATCATTGATGCCCTCAATGATCGCGGCGAGAACCCGCGCGGCAATGACTACGGTTCTTTTAGCGATGGCGCTGGTTTCCTTGGCTAAAATCAGTGGGGCGCACCGCCGCAAGCTCATCTATCTGTGGGTCTTTGTGGCCGTGGCCGTCATCGTGGCCATCGCAGTAGGGGTATGGGCAACCAACCGCGACAATCCACCCAAAGGGACAATGACCGTGGGCGAGGCCGTGGCCGGTGGCGTAATCCAAGAAGACGTTCCTGCGCAGGTCAATGGTGCCATTAAGGACGATGATTCCACCGATGCTAACCGGGTGACCTCCCTAGCTAAGGCATTGGGTATTCCATTAAAGTCCGTCCCGCGAGATATTACCCAGACCGAAAACGGTAAGTCTGATGTGCGCGTGTACCTTGAGCGCGAGCTGAGCAGTGCAGTGGAAGCCGGTGACATCAGCGAATCCGATGAAAAAGCGGTTCTCGTAGCTTTTGAGCGAGGCCTTGTTATGCCGGCTAGTGATGGGATTGTGGCGGAAAGCTACCCGGCAAACTAACCAGCCTTTACCGTGCAAGTTGGGGACGAAAATCCAGGAAAACCGCAGCTGCGAGGCATCGCCTTGGCAGTAACTCTCCCTAAGGTAAAACATCACAAATTGGTAACGAGCATAGTGCTCGGTGCCGAAGCCTTTGGAGGAGACTATGACTTTCAAGACCACGCTATCGACCGCGGTGGGAGTAATCGCCGCCATCGCCATTCCTATCACCGGTGGGGTAGGGGTGGCCTATGCAGTCAATACCGTGCCGGCCGATACCATCGCCCAATCACTTCCCACTGGTGATTTGGCCGGCCACCTGAAAAACTTTGGTGCGGAAGCTACACGTGAAGACGCGCTGCGCATATTGGATGAGCTGAATTAGTCTAGAGGCCATGCTGATTGATGCCCTAAGCCTGAAATTTAAGCCCGATGACTACAGGGCAAAGCTGCCGGTTTTCGATTACTTGGCCGACCTAGGAAGCTTTAAGCTGCGGAGGCCGGTAACCGTCTTCGTGGGGGAAAACGGCATTGGTAAATCTAGTTTGCTCGCCGGCGTGGCCAGTGATTTGGGCTGCTCTCCCGAAGGCGGACGGATGGACGATCCCGATGAAATCGTTCCCCGCAGCCCCATTCGCTGCGTCACGGATAAAGTCATCCAACGCGCCTATTTCCTACGCGCTGAAAAACACGAGCATCTGATTGCACGCGGAGATTCATCGGACGAACGGGCAGGACGTTCCACCTTGTCCCAGAATGTAGATTTATCTCGCCGCTCGCACGGACAATCCGTCTTCGACATGCTCTATGAGCACATAAATGGCCAAGGCGTATATGTCCTTGATGAGCCAGAATCGGGACTTTCCGTTATCCGGCAGCTGGCCCTAGTGGGGGAAATAGCCCAAGCGGTTGACCGCGGCGCGCAGATAATCATCGCCACGCACTCGCCAATTCTTTTGGCCTGCCCGGGGGCAGACATTGTGGAACTAAACGATACTGGCTTTGAACGCATCGCCTTCGATGAGGCGGAAGCCGTGGCGGCTACCCGTGAGCTTTTAGCGGATCCTGAAGGAACCATCCGCTTTATTGTTAACCCCGAGTAACCAAGCACTGGCTTTTAAGAAACCTCCACTATGGTGACAGAAGGCCCATCCTCGCCAGCGCGGCGCCGCAGGAAGTGGGTGACTACCACACCAATCATGCCGACCACCCACACGGCTAGCACCGCCGCGGAGGCTGCAGTGAAATCCGGCATGGAGTAATTAGGGGCAGCAGAGGAATGGTCCAGCACCATGCCGAAGAGCTGAGCGCCCAGCATGCCGGAGGTAAACCCGCCCATATTGCCCAGGCCCGTAGCAGTGGCCACCACGGATCGATCCATGCGCTCGCGCACGATATCGAAGCCATAGTTAGCCGTCGGCGTGCAGAGCGCGGTAACGAAGGACACCACTAAAATGGCAACGAGACCGCTGCCTGTGCCAAAGGCAAAGAAGACGAGCCAGGTCAGTACATGGACCGCTACGAAACCCAGGCTGAGCCACGGGCGGACATGCTGTGCTCGGGAAGAAATCTTGCCGTGCAATGGGCCGACGAGGACCAAAAATACCGCCAACAAGGTAAGCACCAGGCTGGACTTCGCCTTGGATAGCTCCATTCCTTGGGTCATCATTGGCATTCCCCAGAGCATGACAAAGACGATGAGCGGGAGCATACCGATGTAGTGAATGAAGTAGGCCTGCCATGCCACTGGGGAGCGGAATACCTTTTTCAGGCGCGCCGGGATGCTGGTGGCCTGAGAGTTGGGCGGTTCTTTTTCCGTAGGGATAATGCCCAGCTTTTCCGGTGAATCTGCCACCGCCACAATCGCGGCGATGGCCACGAGAATGCCCACCGCACCAAGGGTAACGAAGGCGGCGGTCCAGCCGGCTGCGCCCAGTAACCACAAGAAAGGCACTGCGGAGATGAACTGGCCCATCTGCCCGAGCGACGAGGTCACCTGGGTAAACATAGGCGTGCGGTGCAGCGGGAACCAATAGGGAAGGATGCGCATCACGGAGAGAAACGCCGTGGCATCGCCCGCGCCAATAAGTATGCGGGCAGCGATGGCTACGCCGTAGCTGGTGGTAAAACCCAGCACAACCTGACCGATGCCCATAATGACGGCGCCGACTACCAGGAGCAGGCGTGGGCCAAATTTATCGATCAATATGCCGGTAGGAATTTGGGCTAGGGCATACACGCCCAGCTGCACGGAGGTAAAAACAGCGATACGGCCGGCATCAACATCGAAGCGCTCAATAGCGTCCAGGCCGGCAACGCCAAAAGAGGTACGGCCAGTAATCGCTACGAGGTAGACCGCCATGGCGGCCACCCAAATGCCTAAAGCTTGAGTGGTAATGACTTCTCTGGGATTCGGCTGCGACATGGCTGATACCTTACGCCTTAACTACTAAGATTCTTTTGTGTGAAGTATATTTCGACCCGCGATACCGCCCGTCAGCCCGCATCTTTTACGGATATTCTCCTTGGCGGGCTTGCCCCCGATGGAGGTTTGTACCTGCCAGAGAGCTACCCGCAGTTGGATTTCGCCACTTTAAATTCATGGCGCACGCTCCTTGCGGATGAAGGCTATGCGGCACTCGCGGCCGAGGTGCTCAAGCTTTTCATTGACGATATTCCAGCGCAAGATATCGAGGATATCGCTGCCCGAGCCTATACCAGCCCCAAGTTTGCAGACCCGGAGATCGTCCCCGTTACCGAACTGGGAGAGGGCCTTTTTATCGGGCACCTTTCTGAAGGACCTACTGCGGCATTTAAAGACATGGCCATGCAGCTTTTGGGGGAGCTTTTTGAATATGAGCTCGCCCGCCGCGGTGAGACGCTGAATATTTTGGGCGCTACCTCTGGTGATACGGGTTCTTCAGCAGAGTATGCGATGCGAGGTCGCCAGGGCATTCGCGTTTTTATGCTCACCCCGGCCGGCCGCATGACGGCCTTCCAGCAGGCACAGATGTTTGGTTTGGATGACCCGAATATCTTCAACATTGCCCTTGATGGCGTCTTTGATGATTGCCAGGATGTGGTCAAGGCGGTCTCGGGAGATGCCGACTTTAAGTCCACCTACCGTATCGGTGCGGTCAATTCCATTAACTGGGCGCGGCTTATGGCCCAGGTGGTCTACTACATCTCCTGCTGGCTGAAGGTCACCGACAATGCCGAGCAGAAGGTTTCCTTCAGCGTTCCTACCGGCAACTTTGGCGATATCTGCGCCGGCCACATCGCCCGCCAGATGGGGCTTCCCATCGATCGTCTCATCGTGGCTACCAATGAAAATGACGTGCTAGATGAGTTTTTCCGCACAGGAAACTACCGTCCGCGCCCTGCCGCAGAAACCATGGCTACGTCTTCGCCGTCGATGGATATCTCGCGTGCCTCTAATTTTGAGCGGTTTGTGTTCGACTTGCTCGGCCGCGATGCAGCCCAAGCAGCGGAGCTTTTTGGCACGAAGGTCAAAGAGGGCGGTTTCAGCCTCAACCAAGAGAAGATCGCCGCCGCCGGTCAAGAGTACGGATTCCTATCTAGCTCCTCCAGCCACGCCGATCGCCTCGCCACCATCAAAGACGTGCACGAGCGTTTCAACTACCTGGTGGATCCGCACACGGCCGATGGCATTAAGGCCGCCCGCGGGGCGCAGCGCGAAGGCGTGGAGACGCCCATCGTATGCTTGGAGACTGCACTGCCGGTGAAGTTTGCAGAGACCATCATAGAGGCCATTGGCTCTGCCCCCGAGCCGCCTGAGCGTTTTGCTGGCATTCTCGATACTGAGCGGCATGTTAAGGACTTGCCCAATGATGCTGCGGTGGTCAAGGATTACATCACCACGTCGATTCAGAAAACGGAGGTTTAGCTCATGGCCCTAGAAAATTTTGCCGGCCCAGAACACTACACCGAGTTTGACCCAGAAAAGTTCATCCGCGATCTCAAGGCCCAGGCGGAGATGGCTACGGATGAGGATGCTAAGGACGACGCCGGGGATGCGGGCGCGGATAGCAACTAGCGGTGGCGCAGTCTGCACGGCCGTGCTCCTCGCGGCCTGCAGCCCGATTCGGGGTGGGGAAGAACCAAGCTTTTCTGCCCTGTCTTATAAAAACCTCATTCCTAATGAGGTCTATTCCCCGGCCGTGGCGCCGATCGCGCCGGGCACGGCTCTTGAGCTCTCCGGCGATGACCCGCAGCCGGGTGCTTATTTCCAGTACCACTCTTGTACGGCGGCATGGTCATTTACGCTTGCCGACGCCCGCACCATCGCCGTTACCGCCGGCCATTGCGGCAAACCTCACGATAAGGTCTGGGCTGGCTCTGCCGACGGTGAGTTCAAATATCCCGCCGAGCCCATTGGTGAGGTCATTTATTCTGATAACTACGCCGAAAAGAGTTATGACCTCGACGTAGCTTTTATCGAAATCACCGGCAGTGCTGATTACTATGTCCCCGGGGAAGTAGACAATACCGTCGCCACCTCGCTGGCTCATCTGCCGCAGAAGGTGTGCAAGCTGGGCGTGGTTACTAATGAGACGTGTGGATCGCTATCCCATGATGCGGAAATTGCGCAGCTTACCTGGCAGGACCGCCAGTGGGATTCGCTTGCTGCACGGGCACACGTGTGCAGTACCAATGGCGATTCGGGCGGGCCGGTCTATGGCGAGGTAGAAGGCAAACAGACCATCGTGGGCGTGGTCTCCGGAACGACGCAATCCCTCGAAGAAGGGCGTTCCTGCGAGAACACACAGACGGATATGGAGCTGACTTTCACCTTGGCTACCGATATTCAACGGCTTGCCAAGAAGGTTCTAGGCCCGATGGCCTAGATCGGCAGCACTGGTCTACCCTAGGTGGCATGCCGACTCCAGATTTCATTGTTCAGCTGCGCGAAAAGATTGGTCAGGATCAGATCTTCGTGCCGGCCTGTAGCGCCATTATCCTCCGCGATGTACCCGCAGATGCCGCATTGTGGGAGGTTCCTTCCGTGCTCCTAGTCAAGCGCTCCGATAATGGTGTGTGGACACCGGTGGAAGGAATCTGTGAGCCGGGCGAGGAAATTACCACCACTGCGCTGCGAGAGGTCAAAGAAGAAGTCGGACTCGAGGCCAAGGTGGAAGCGCTTTTGGGCGTAGGGCAAACCGGCCCAGTGACCTATCCCAATGGCGATGAGTGCACCTTCATGGGAACGGCGCTGCGTGTATCGGTAGCAGAGGGCGCAGAGCCGGTCATTAGTGATGAAGAAAATACCGAGGCGGATTGGTTCTCGGTGGCGAAGCTTCCCGATAGCGTTTCGCGCCGCCACCGCCTCATGATTGCTGACGCAGTAGCCCAGATGAAACATCCCCGCGGCTTTGTTCCACGTATGGGCTGGATGAAGCGCAGCGAGCAACCAGGGCTTTAGGTCGGCTTTGTTGCGGCGTCGGCAAGCAGCTTGCACAGATGCTGCGGATTGCGGGCGGCGATAAGCTCTTGTGCAATGCAGTCGCGCGCAGTAGCGATGTCTTCTTTATCGCCGCAGGCAATCACCGCAGTATTAATGGTGATGAGGACCTTGCCCTGTCGCGCCAACTCATAGAAAAGCGGGCAATCATCTGCACTCCAGCGCCATGCTGTGGCGTAGAAGTCCCGTGCGCCTTGGCCCAGCCACGACGTCTCCAAGAGCAGGTGCTCGCCGTAGAGATAGATGCCGTTTCGCTGCACGCCGGCGAGTACCTGTCTTACTGCAGTCAGGTCCGCGCATTCCCAAGCGATGAAGGTGATGGGGGAGGAACTATACATCACCGGCGACCGTTGCGGCGCTTCGAATCTTCAAAGCTGGAGTCTCGCATAGTGGCTGCTCCTCTTTGCTCTTTTTATTGGCCTGTAGTGATAAGTGGCTCTTCAGGGCCTGTTTGCTTTTTGCCTTCCCATACCCAGCTCAGGAAGCGGGTGGAGCACAGCATCCAGTGCGCGGTGAGGAGAACCGGGATGGTGAGCGCAATGGCGTCGATAAGCTCGGAGCCATTGACCAATGCCAGCTGGTGGCCGCCCATGCTGACGGTTCCCGGCGGGAAGGTGCACGACCACCAGGCAGGGGAATAGGGGACCCACCGAGCTACATTGGGATAGAAGGTAAACATCGCGTAGATGGATAGCGGAATGGCGATGATGAGGGCAGTCAGGCCGTAATAAATGGATACCGGGCCGGGGAAAAGAATCTGCATAGCCGTGGTGGACTGGCCTACCACGCCTAGTGGTACCCAGGCAGTGGCTGATTTCGCGCCGGTAAAATCCACCTTCCCGTGCCATGCGGCCCAGTACACGCGAGCAAAGGTCGGCACCGCCGTTACCAGGGACATGAAGAAAAATATCGTGCCCATTACGTGGTAGAACTGGCCGTAATCGTGAGCCAGCCAACCAGAAACCGAGGCCGAAATCATGGGGCCAACCAGTGGCAGGCCCCAGGTGAACTTCGGCTCGCCATCAAAGCGTGTGAGCTGGATAGCCCACGTGATAACCGTAATTGGGCCACCGATCCAAAAGCCTATGAGGCGGAAAGTAGGAATGTCCGTGAGCCCGGAAAGCGCGGCGCCGAGCGCCAAGATTCCGATGAAAAACATCGACCATTCCGCCATTGTGGTGCGCTCGAAGCTGGGATGGCGGTAGCGCAAGAAACCCGCGGTGAGGACGACAAAGATGACGCACGCAATGGCGGCAAAAATGCCGGCCAGGATCATCATGCCTTCTTCCACGAGTAGGCGCGAAACGATGGAGGTGCCCATGAGGCTGCCTCCCCACGCGGGGCCGGGGGCTGGGAGTTGGCGGAATCTATCAGTCACACCCACATGTTAATTTCTTTCGGTCGGGTTATCAGAATTTTGCTCTCGTTTGGGCTGGTGAGAACTCTCGCTAAGTATGGATTTAGGGGCGGGGGTCAAGCCTAGATCATCTTGTGGCATCGATCGCATCTCGCGGGGTCGGCTTAGAAAAAGCAAGTCCCGAGACCCACTGAAGGTCTCGGGACTGAGCTTTGTAGGCGCGTGCCCTTTCGTCCCCTATAGGACGCTGGCTAGCGCAGCTTTAGCAATCGAAATACATCTCAAATTCCTGCGGGGTCGGGCGCAGGCGAACGGGGTTAATCTCGTTCTCGTACTTGTAGTTGATGTAGGTCTCGATGAGGTCCTCGGTGAAAACATCGCCTTCGGTGAGGAAGTCCATGTCCTCCTGCAGGGCCTTGAGGGAAGCCTCGAGGGAGGTCGGGGCCTGCGGGATGGATTCAGCTTCTGCAGGCGGCAGCTCGTAGAGGTCCTTATCTACCGGAGCGTGTGGCTCGATGCGGTTCTTTACGCCGTCGATGCCGGCCATCATCATGGCGGCAAAGCCCAAGTACGGGTTGCCGGATGGGTCCGGAGCGCGGAATTCGATGCGCTTAGCCTTCGGGTTGGAACCGGTAATCGGGATACGGATTGCAGCGGAGCGATTGCGCTGGGAGTAGACCAGGTTAATCGGAGCCTCGAAGCCTGGGACCAGACGGTGATAGGAGTTCAGCGTTGGGTTGGTGAACGCAAGCACAGCACCAGCGTGGTGGAGGATGCCGCCAATATAGTAGCGGGCGATATCGGAAAGACCTGCGTAGCCGGCTTCATCGTGGAACAGCGGCTTGCCGTCCTTCCACAGGGACATGTGGGCGTGCATGCCCGAACCATTATCGCCGGCCAACGGCTTGGGCATGAAGGTGGCGGTCTTGCCCCACTGCGCTGCGGTCTGCTTGACCACGTACTTGAAGGTCTGAATGTCATCGCCCGCGTGCAACATGGAATTGAAGCGGTAGTTGATTTCGTTCTGGCCGGCGCCCACCTCGTGGTGGAAGCGCTCGATGTGGAAGCCTACCTTTTGCAGGTTTTCCACCATGGCGTCGCGCACTTCACCGTGCTTGTCATACGGAGCGGTGGGGAAGTAGCCGCCCTTCAGGCGGGTCTTGTAGCCGGTGTTCGGGGTGCCGTCGAAGTTGGTTTCGCTATCGCGGTTCCACCAACCTTCATCGGAATCAACCTCGTAAAAGCCGTGCTGGACGTCGGTGCCAAAGCGTACGGAGTCAAAGAGGTAGAACTCGGCCTCAGCGCCAAAGTTGCAGGTATCGGCGATGCCGGTGGACTGCAGGTACTCTTCCGCCTTGCGCGCGATGTTGCGCGGGTCGCGGGAGAACGGTTCAAAGGTAAATGGGTCGTGGACGAAGAACTTGATATTCAGGGTCTTGGCCGTGCGGAACGGATCAATATGCGCGGTGGCTGGATCCGGCAGCAGGGTCATATCGGACTCATCGATGGTGGTGAATCCGCGGATAGAGGAGCCGTCGAAAGCGAGGCCGCTTTCGGCATCTTCTACGGTGAACTCTTCTGCTGGGATGGAAAAGTGGTGCTCGGTGCCTGGGACGTCCGTAAAACGGATATCGACGAATTTTACGTCCTCGTCCTGAATAAATTGGACGATGTCCTGCACTGTCTCGAAAGACACGTTTGTCTCCTCGTTGTTGACCGGTGAATTGTCTCTCTATAGCCTACTAGGTTCTCGCCTTAGGCATCGCGATTCCCCTCGTTTCACATCTCACTTTCCGCCCGCTAGATTGGTGAGCATGGCAGATAAGCGTACGTGGCTCGACGGCCCAAATATTCCGGGCGAATACGATGATATGGAAGGCCCCGGTCGCTGGCCGGGAGAAAAGCTGGGTCTTCCGGAGTCCGGACCGGGGTCACTAGCTTCCGTTGGCCGCCGCGCCGGCGCTGTGGCGATTGACTGGATCGTGTGCATGCTCATCGCCAACCTGATCCACATGTTCACCACGGAATTCGGCGGTGTGGCTTTCTTGGGCTACGCGCTGTGGGTAGTCATGGGAATCGCATGTGGTTGGCTCTTTGCTCGCACACCCGGCATGTTGCTTTTAGGCATGGGTGTTGCCCGGCTTGACGTTCCCGGTGCCCGCGTGGGCCTATGGCGCGCGGCGCTGCGCACGGTGCTCACCGGTGTGCTGTTCCCAGCGGCCATGGTTGATGCGGATGGACGCGGAATGCATGACCGCGCCACCGGTACCATCGTTATTCGCTCCTAAGTCGCCCGGATTTTCCGGGCAAGAGAAAATCCCTGCCACACCTCATATGGTGCGGCAGGGATTCGCTTTAGGCGCCCTACTTATTTTTTTTGCGCTGCTGGGCGCGGCGCATGCGGCGATTCATGCCGGCCATGTTCTGCGCCTGGTGGGGCATTGGACCCTTGGGCATGCCCGGGGTGGTACCCGGCATGGAGTCCATGGCCTCGATGCGGCGGATGTTTTCGTAGGTTTCGTTCTTATTAAAGTTGCGCGGCAGCTTCATAACCTTATTGCGCAGCTTGGAAACGGGAACCTCGTCCTCGCCGTTGCCTACGAAGATCTCGTAGATGGGAACGCCGCCGGCGATCTTGTCTACGCGCTTCTTAAGCTGGTTGAGGGTAGGGCGCACGCGGTTCTTATTGCCTTCGCACACGAAGATGACGCCCGCATTGCCGATGACGCGGTGGATAAGATCCTGCTGGCGGGTGGCGGCCACGCCGGTTTTGACGGACCAGACGATGCCCACGGTATTGCGCAGCTGCTGCTCGAGTGCCCAGCCCGCAGCACCCGGCTGGTCTTCCACGCGCTTGTACATATCGCGCTCAAGGCGGCGGGTAAATAGGAACATTGCGAGCAGCGCGCCGATGCCCAAGCCCAGGATGAGCATGAACCACTGGCCGTTGAAAAGCGAGCCGATCAGGAAGAAGAGCAAGCCCATGCCCAGGAAGGCGCCCAGCATGATGGGGATAAGCGCCTTATCCTGCTTGCGCTGCATATTAAATGCTTGCCACATTTGGGACCAGGTTTGCTTACGCTGCTGGCGCTTGGCCGCGCGTTCTTGCTTCTTTGCAGCCTTTAGTGCTGCCTTGTCATCTTTCGCCATGGCTCCTACTTTAAAGGTCAATGGGCATGAATGTTAAAACGGCCCACGCGGAAAGCGCAGGCCGTTATGAAAACGTGTGGTTTAGCGGACGGTGGCCGCCGCCGAATTCGCATTAGCCGGAGCCTTGGCCATGCGGGTGGTCACGGGAGTCTCCTCCGATGGGCCGTATTTCTCCAGCAGGGTGGAGGCTTCTTGGGCGGTGGCACCCTGAGAGGTCTCCGCCAGGTGCTTGAGGTTATCCGGCAGCTCGAAGCCGCGCTTTTCCATAGCCTGCACGTAGAGGCGGCCGGCGCGATAAGAAGAGCGCACCAGCGGGCCGGACATGACGCCGCCGAAGCCGAGTTCCTTAGCCAGCTTGGAGTGGGCCACGAATTCCTCTGGGCGCACCCAGCGCTCAATCGGGTGGAAGCGCGGGCCGGGGCGCAGGTACTGGGTGATGGTGATGATATCGCAGCCAGCAGAGCGCAGGTCACGTAAAGCTTCCTCGACCTCTTCCTCGGTCTCGCCCATGCCCAAAATCAGGTTGGACTTGGTAATGAGGCCATAATCATGTGCCTGGCGGATGACGTCCAAGGAGCGCTCGTAGCGGAAGGCCGGGCGGATGCGCTTAAAGATGCGCGGCACGGTCTCCAGGTTGTGCGCGAAGACCTCCGGCTTGGCCTCGAAGACCTCCTCCAGCAGGTCTGGCCTGCCAGAGAAATCCGGGGTGAGGTTTTCCACGCCGGTGTGGGGGTTAAGCTCGTGAATCTTGCGCACGACCTCGGCGTAGAGCCATGCACCCTCATCGGGGAGATCATCGCGGGTAACACCGGTAATGGTGGTGTAGTTAAGGTCCATTTCCCGGATATTTTCGGCTACGCGGCGCGGTTCATCGCGGTCTAGTTCTTCCGGCTTGCCGGTGGCAATATCGCAGAAGTCGCAGCGGCGGGTGCACTTATCGCCACCGATGAGGAAGGTAGCCTCGCGGGATTCCCAGCACTCGTGGATATTCGGGCAACCTGCCTCCTGGCACACGGTGTGCAGGGAGGCCCCAGCCACGCGGGACTTCATGTCCTCATAGCCCGGGCCAGTGCGAACCTGGTTGCGGATCCAGCGTGGCTTTTGTTCGATGGGTGACTCCGCATTCTTCTTTTCAATGCGGAGCATCTTGCGTCCTTCAGGCTTAACAGTCACAAAAACTCACTTTATCGGTTGATGGTGGTGATGGCTAATAGCTCTTCTAGGTATAAGTCGCCGCGGTCACATCCTATTCCGCGCCAGCCCCAAACTAGGGTTCTTGCCGCGCTTGCCGACGCCTCTGTCTAGCCCTTTCATTCGCTAACTTCGTGGGATCAGGGGCTGAGCCAAAGGTGTGGTCGGCGACAATGAGGCGGCCCGAGAGGGCGTCATCAAGCGCCTGCAAAAGCGGTTGGGTGGCATCCTCGAGGCTGACCTGGCGTCCGAGCTCCAGCGATAGGGTGGTGACATCGGCGTCATCGATGCCACATGCCACGATGTGGTCGTAGTATTCCAGCGTATTGCAGCAGTTAAGCGCCAAACCGTGCATGGTCACCCCGCGAGTAATGCGGATTCCAAGAGCGGCAATCTTGCGGTCACGCTTCGGAGCGGAGGGATCCTTGGCTTCGGTAGTGGAAGGAACCCACACGCCCGAGCGGCCATCGATGCGCCCGGCGGTGGTTACCCCCATCTGGCGGACCGTCTGGATGGTGGCCTCCTCGAGGCGGCGGACGTAGTCGACGACGTCGACGGGCTCGGCCAATTTGATAATGGGGTAGATGACCAGCTGGCCTTCGCCATGCCAGGTGATGCGCCCGCCACGGTCAACGGTGATAACGGGCAGGCCGTTATCTGGCATATCTTCCGGTTGGGTGCGCTTGCCGGCGGTATAGATATTGGGGTGTTCGACTACGAGCACCACATCGTCTTGTTCCCCCTTGGCACGCGCGGCTGCTACCTCGGCCTGGTAGTCCCAGGCCTCCTGGTAGTCCATCCGGCCCAAGAAACGGACCTCTAGTGGTTTATCGGAGGCGCGGATAGAGCGCTCGGCGGGGAAGAAAGGATCGCGTGGTGCAGTCATAGACTCAAAGTTTCCTCTGGTGCGGTGGGCAAAGCAAAGCGGGAGGGTGCGCGTGGCACACCCTCCCGCGTGGGGTCGAATTAATCTAGGCCGTTGGCGGATGCATAAGCGGCAGCATCCATGAGCTCGCCGGCCTCATCAACCTCAACCTCGAAAAGCCAGCCCTTGCCGAACGGGTCGTTGTTGATGACAGCGTAGTCATCGTGCACATCCTCGTTAACGGCCTTTACGGTGCCGGTGACAGGGGAGTAGAGGTCAGAGACGGACTTCGTGGATTCGACCTCGCCACAAGACTCGCCGGCGGTAACGGTATCGCCTACCTCCGGCAGTTCGGCGAAGACGACCTCACCGAGGCGGTCAGCAGCCACGGAAGTAATGCCGATGCGCACGGTAGCGCCAGCAACGGCATCGGCGGCAGCGTTGACCCACTCGTGGTCTTCGGAGTAGGAAAAATCTTGAGGAAGGTTAGCCATGGTGATGTGGTCCTTTCGGGCTGGTTGAAAAGATGCTTACTTGTCGCGCTTATAGAACGGCAACGCGGTTACTTCAAAAGGATAGCGCTTACCGCGAATCTCCACCTCTACAGCGGAGCCGGGCTCGAGGTTCGCGCCGGTATTCAGCAGCGCGATGGCCACTGGGTGTCCCAGAGTGGGGGACGGCTGGCCGGAGGTGACCGTGCCTACCTTCTCATCGCCCACGAAAACCTCGGCACCGGCGCGGGCTGCGCGGCGCTGCTCGGAGGTGAGACCGGTGATCGCTACCTGCGGGCCTTCGGCGGCGCGTTGGCGGACGACCTTGGAGCCGACGAAATCGGCCTCCTTTTTGGCAAAGGCACGGGCCATGCCCGCCTCTACCGGGGTGATGTCGCGGGAGAGCTCGTTGCCGTAAAGAGGCATGCCGGCCTCGAGGCGTAGGGAATCGCGGGCGGCGAGGCCGCACGGCTTGAGGTCGTATTCTGCACCGGCCTTGAGCAGCTCTTCCCACAGCTGCGCGGCATCGGAGTTGTACACAATGAGCTCGAAGCCATCCTCACCGGTGTAGCCGGTGCGCGCGATGATGGCAAAGGTGCGCGCCACCTTACCCATGGTGGCGGCGTAATAGCCGAGGTTGTAGACCTCGTCCTGCTTATTGTCTTCCACCAACGGGACGAGGATTTCTGCGGCCTTAGGGCCCTGGACGGCGATCATGGCCACGTCACGGGACTCGTTCTTCAAGGTGACATCGAAGCTCTCGGCGCGCTTGTTGAGCTCGTCCCACACGGTATCGGCGTTGCCGGCATTCGGGACGACCAGGAATTTATCTTCCTCAAAGCGGTAGGTAATGAGGTCATCGATGATGCCGCCGTCCTCGGCGGTGATCATGGAGTACTTGGCCTTGCCCACCTTGAGGGGCTCAAAGTTGGAGATGAAGGCATAGGACAAGAACTTGCCGGCGTCGGCGCCGTTGACCCAGATTTCGCCCATATGAGACAGGTCAAATAGACCGGCGCTGTTGCGTACGGCGCGGTGCTCGTCTAGCTCGTTCTGGTACTTCAGCGGCATGTTCCATGGGCCGAAGGCCGTAAAGGTGGCGCCGAGCTTCTCGTGCTCGGCATTGAGTGGGGAGGTAAGTAGTTCGGTCATGTTTACTCCTCAGAATCGTCGATATCGAATGCTTCCGGCGGCGGGCAGCTGCAGACCAAGTTGCGATCACCATAGGCCTCGTCGATGCGGCGCACCGGCGGGAAGTACTTGTAGCTGTGGCGCAGGGATTTCACTGGCCAAGCGGCCTTTTCTCGGCTGAAGACAAAGTCCCACGTATCGGCGCTAACGGACTCCGCGGTAAACGGAGCATGGTGGATGACGGAGCCTTCGTAGGACACCTGGCCGTCGATGATTTCTTGGATCTCGGCGCGGATGGTGCGCATTGCCTCGATGAAACGATCCAGCTCGCCCAAGTCCTCGGACTCGGTGGGCTCCACCATGAGGGTGCCGGCCACCGGGAAAGCCAGGGTCGGGGCGTGGAAGCCAAAGTCTACGAGGCGCTTGGCGACGTCCGCGGCGGTGACCCCAGAGGCGTCGGTAAGCGCGCGCAGATCCAGGATGCATTCATGGGCCACCAAGCCAGCATTGCCGGTGTAGAGCACAGGGAAGGAATCTTCCAGGGACTTGGCCAGGTAATTTGCGCCCAAAATTGCGTGGGCGGAGGCTTGAGCAAGTCCCTGCGCGCCGCTCATAGCTAGGTATGCCCAGGAAATCGGCAGCACACCGGCCGAGCCGTACTTGGTACTGGTAATAGGCACGCCTTGCCCAACCGGGGTAGCAGTGGTTGCATCCAGCTGCGGATCCGCGGCATTGGTGGGCAGGAACGGGATAAGGTGCTCGGCCACTGCTACTGGACCCACGCCTGGGCCGCCACCGCCATGCGGAATGGTAAAGGTCTTGTGCAGGTTGAGGTGGGACACATCGCCGCCGAACTGCCCTGGGCGGGCCCAACCGGTCAGTGCGTTCATATTCGCACCGTCAATGTAGACCTGGCCGCCCACCGCGTGGACTTTATCGCAAACATCGCGAACCTCTGGGTCAAAGACCCCGTGGGTGGACGGGTAGGTCACCATGATGCCGGCGATGTGGTTGCCATGCTTGGCAATCTTTTCATCCAAATCCGCCAGATCAATAGAGCCGTCGTCCGCGGTCTTTACCACCACAACGCGCAGGTTAGCCAGCGTAGCCGAGGCCGCATTCGTGCCGTGTGCGGAAGCCGGGATGAGTACTACATCGCGCTCGTTATCGCCATTGGCTACGTGGTAGCGGCGGATGGCCAAAAGGCCGGCCAGCTCGCCCTGGGATCCGGCGTTGGGCTGGATGGAGACCTTGGCATAGCCGGTAATCTCGGCCAACCAACCTTCAATCTCCTCGACCAGTGCGCGCCAGCCAGTGGTTGTCTCTTCCGGGGCGTAGGGGTGGATGCCAGCAAATTCCGGCCAGGAAATCGGCTCCATGGCGGCGGTGGGGTTGAGCTTCATGGTGCAAGACCCCAGCGGGATCATGGTGCGGTCAAGTGCTAAGTCCTTATCAGCCAGCTTGCGCAGGTAGCGCAACATCTGGGTTTCGGAGTGGATGCGGTTGAATACCTCGTGCTGGAGCGGCTCCTGGCTGCGCTGCAGGCTCTTAGGCAGGTCGAAGTCAGCCTCAGTCGCCTCAGCGCCGAAGGCTTGGGCGAGCTTGGCGACGTCCTCCTTAGTCGCCGACTCACCGAAGGACACCGATACCTTGTCCTCACCGATCGCGCGCACGAGGTATCCCTCCTTCTGGAGGTTTTCCTTGATGCTGGTGGCATCCACGCCGGCGACGGTGACTGTATCGAAGAAGTCTTCAGATACCAGCTGCTTTCCGGCATCCTTGACGGATTGGGCGAAGCTGGAGGCAAGCCCATGCACGCGCTGTGCGATAGCCTTGAGGCCTTGCGGACCGTGGTAGACGGCGTACATGGAGGCGACATTAGCTAGCAACGCCTGCGCAGTACAGATATTAGAGGTGGCGCGCTCGCGGCGAATGTGCTGCTCGCGAGTCTGCAGTGCCAAGCGGTAGGCCGGGCGACCATCCGCGTCCTTAGAAACACCGACGATGCGGCCAGGCATCTGCCGCTTGAGTTTTTCTGTAACCGCCATATAAGCAGCGTGCGGGCCACCGAAGAAGAGCGGCACGCCGAAGCGCTGGGAGGAACCGAGTACAATATCGGCGCCCAGTGAGCCAGGGCCTTCCAAGAGAAGCAGGGAAAGCGGGTCGGTGACCACAGCGGCTAGCGCGCCGCGGGTATGCAGCTCTTCGATGAGGGAAGAGGGATCAAAAATGTCGCCCTCGGTGCCGGTGTAGGCAATGACGGCGCCAATGAGGTCCTCGCCTACGAGGCCTTCGCGCAGGTCGACGATTTCCACCTCGAGGTCAATCGCGCGGGCACGCTCCGCGGCGACGGTAAGCACCTGCGGGTGCAGGCGGGAATCGAGCACTACACGGCGGCCCTTCTTTACCGCACGGGACATAAGGCCCACGGCCTCAGCCGCAGCAGAAGCCTCATCCAAGAGAGAGGCATTCGCAATCGGTAGTCCAGTGAGGGATTCAATCATGGTCTGGAAATTCAGCAGCGCTTCCAGACGCCCCTGGGAAATCTCCGGCTGGTACGGCGTATAAGCGGTATACCAACCAGCATCTTCTAGCAGACCGCGGCGGATGACCGCTGGGGTGAGGGTATCTGAAAAGCCCTGACCATAGAAAGGCTTTAGCACAGTGTTCTGGTTGGCGTACTCCCGCAACGTAGCCTGTGCTTCATCCTCCGAGAGTGCCTCAGGAAGCTGAGGCAATTCTGCGGCGCGGATCTTGGAGGGAATGGCGGCATCGACCAGCGCGTCCACGCTGTCGTAGCCTACCTTCGCAAGCATGGTGGCCTGCTCCGTAGAATCCGGCCCTAGGTGGCGGGAGATGAATTCCATGTCAGTGAGACTCCTTAGTGAGGGACAATGGCTATAACCGCCCTAATTATATGTTTAATAATGGGTGAGCCGATCCCCCTTGAGAAACTTTTATGCACCGCATCACTGTCTAAGGTGGCTCCTAAGGCGCTCACCACGGGCTTAGGGGGAACGACCGCGAAAAGCCTCGAATAAAACGGGATGGATGGTTCAGCTAAAGGCGGAACTATCACCCCCACTTGGCACCCCAGACATGGCAAAAGCCTTCCAGCCCCGCAGTAGGGCTGGAAGGCTTTAAGCGGCGATAGAACCTTTAGACTTCGAGGTCTGCCTGGAAGTCCGCGGTCTGCAGGCGATCCTTGATGGTGGTGATGAAGCGGCCTGCGTCCGCACCGTCAACCACCTGGTGATCGTAGGTGAATGGCAGGTAGCACATCTGGCGGATGGCAATGGCATCCTGGCCGTTTTCGTTGACAACCACCGGACGCTTCTCAATGGCTGCGGTACCCAGAATGCCGGCCTGTGGCGGAACCAAGATCGGGGTATCGAGCATGGCGCCCTCGGAACCGATGTTGGTCACGGTGAAGGTAGCACCGGTCAGATCGTTCGGCTTCAGCTTGTTATTGCGGGCCTTATCAGCCAGCTCCGCAATCTGCTGCGCGATCTGCGGCAGGGTCATGTCCTGTGCCTTGTGGATGACCGGGGTGAGCAGACCCTTCGGCGTATCAACAGCGATAGCGATGTTGACGTCCGCGTGGTAGGTCATCTCCTTGGTTTCTGGGTTATAAGACGCATTGACGTTCGGGTGGGAGACTAGGGCCTCAGCGGTAGCCTTCACGATGAATGGCAGGAAGGACAGGTTGGCACCGTGCTTGTCGATGAATGCCTGCTTGTTCTTCTTGCGCATATCCCAGATGGCAGTCATGTCGACTTCCTGCACGTGGGTAAGCTGTGCGGAAATCTGCAGCGCCTCTACCATCTTGGAAGCGGTGATTTCGCGAATGCGGTTAACCTTCTGGGTGGTGCCGATAAGCTCCTGCTTGGCCGGATCCACAGACTTGGTGGACCAACGAGCGCGTGGGGAGTTGTCGGATTGCGCACCAGACTTGGCAGGTGCGTCTCCCTCGCCAGCGGCAGCAAGCACGTCCTGCTTGCGGATACGGCCACCGACGCCGGTGCCCTCAACGTTGTTGAGGTCTACGCCGTGCTTGTCAGCCAGCTTGCGTACCAGTGGGGTGACATAAGGAACGTTGTCGCCGTTGTTGACCTTCGCGGAGGTATTGAGAGAAGAATCCTGCTGGGTTTCCTTTTTGTCCTCTGCCTTTGGCTCCGGCTTCTTGTCTTCCTCTGCCTTTGGCTCTTCCTTCTTTTCTTCGGCCTTTGGTTCTGGCTTGGAGTCGGAGGAGGATGCGGAGGCGTTTTCGTCGCCGATGCGGGCGATGACTGCGCCTACCTCGATGGTGTCATCTTCGTCGGCGAGGATTTCTACCAGGGTGCCTGCTACTGGGGATGGAATTTCGGTGTCGACCTTGTCGGTGGAGACCTCGAGCAGTGGCTCGTCTACTTCGACGGTGTCGCCGACGGACTTGAGCCACTGGGTGATGGTGCCTTCGGTGACGGACTCGCCAAGTTCTGGCATTTCCACGTCGGATGCGTCGCCGGAGCCGCCGTTAGAAGAGTCAGCCTTTGGCTCTTCCTTCTTTTCCTCCTTTTCCTCTTCCTTCTTTTCTTCGGCCTGTGGTTCTGGCTTGGAGTCGGAGGAGGATGCGGTGGCGTTTTCGTCGCCGATGCGGGCGATGACTGCGCCTACCTCGATGGTGTCATCTTCGTCGGCGAGGATTTCTACCAGGGTGCCTGCTACTGGGGATGGAATTTCGGTGTCGACCTTGTCGGTGGAGACCTCGAGCAGTGGCTCGTCTACTTCGACGGTGTCGCCGACGGACTTGAGCCACTGGGTGATGGTGCCTTCGGTGACGGACTCGCCAAGTTCTGGCATTTCCACGTCGGATGCGTCGCCGGAGCCGCCGTTAGAAGAGTCAGCCTTTGGCTCTACCTGAGCTTCTTCTGCTTCTTCCTCGTCCTTGTCAGCGGAGGAGTCGTTGGATGCGGAGCCTGCCTCATCCTCGTCACCGATGATGGCAATGACCTCGCCAACCTCGATGGTGTCATCCTCGTCAGCCTTAATTTCAATAATGGTGCCGGCTACGGGGGAGGGGATTTCGGTATCGACCTTGTCGGTGGAGACCTCGAGCAAAGGCTCGTCTACTTCGACGGTGTCGCCGACGGACTTGAGCCACTGCGTGATGGTGCCTTCGGTTACGGATTCGCCCAGCTCGGGCATCTCAACGGAGTTCGCCATGAGTTATAAGACTCCTCGAAAGTTGGAAGTGTTCTATCGCTACCCGACAATCTTACAGCGTGATGCTCACCCTCGTGCAGATGTGGGGTTAGTAACTACCCTCCTTCCGGGTAAGCTAGGGAATTATGTTCAACCCCTTCCGCCGCAACAAGTCCAGATCGTCACTGCGACCACCCCGCGGACCGGGGGAGACCATCCGCCCAGAAGACGCGCAGGATTTGCAACAGTGGGCCGCCGGAAGAATGTATGTAGAGGCCTTTGTGGAGCCGGAAACAGTGGTCAACGAGATGTCGGTTGTCGTTGTCGATGAAAACGGCGAGTTCATCCGCCGTCGCATCGGCGGGCCAAAGGGTATCGACGCGGTGGCCGCATTATTGAGCTGCGATATTTATGACGTGGAAGAAACCGGCTACCCGCAGCGCATGCGTGAACGCCTGGAGCGAAACCGCATTCTGCGTAAAAGGGAAGAACAAAGAAAACGCCGCGCCCGGTTCGAGCGCGGCGAGAACCCCGATACGGGGACTGAATTAAGCTAGATCGCTCTCTTCACGTAGGTAGACCTGGGAGCCGCGGCGGCGGAATTCGGCAGACTTTTCTTGCATGCCTTTCTCCGGTGCAGTGCCGTCGACGGCCTCGCGGACTTGCTCACCTAGCGTTGGCATGCCTAGCTCGGCCATCTGCCCGCCAAACATATCCCGAATGTCTTGGCTGATGCGCATAGAGCAGAACTTGGGGCCACACATGGAACAAAAGTGGGCGGTCTTTGCTGGCTCGGCAGGCAAGGTTTCGTCATGGTAAGCCTGCGCGGTTTCCGGATCGAGGGAAAGCGCAAACTGATCATTCCAGCGGAATTCAAAGCGGGCCTTGCTCATCGCGTCATCCCAGGCACGGGCGCCAGGGTGACCTTTGGCCACGTCCGCGGAGTGCGCGGCAATCTTATAGGTAATGACACCAGTTTTTACGTCATCTCGATTGGGTAGGCCCAAGTGCTCTTTCGGAGTCACGTAGCACAGCATCGCCGTGCCACCCATAGCGATATGGGCCGCGCCGATGGCAGAAGTGATGTGGTCATAGCCGGGAGCGATATCGGTAACTAGCGGGCCGAGAGTATAAAAGGGCGCGTCAGAGGCCCAATCCTGCTCGAGCTCGTTATTTTCTTGAATCATGTTGAGCGGGACATGCCCAGGGCCTTCCACCATGACTTGGACGTCATACTCCCAAGCCCGGCGGGTAAGTTCGCCAATCGTCTTAAGTTCAGCGAACTGGGCTGCGTCGTTCGCATCGGCTAGGCTGCCGGGACGCAGGCCGTCGCCAAGCGAAAATGCAACATCGTATTGCGCAAAAATCTCGCATAACTCATCAAAGTGCTCGTAAAGGAAAGATTCTTTGTGGTGGGCCAAGCACCAGCCCGCCATAATCGAGCCGCCGCGGCTTACAATGCCAGTCACGCGATTGCTAGCTAAAGGCACATAGGCCAAAAGCACACCAGCGTGAATCGTCATATAGTCCACGCCCTGCTCGCATTGCTCGATGACGGTATCACGGAAGATCTCCCACGTGAGGTCCTCCGCTACGCCATTGACCTTTTCCAATGCTTGGTAAATCGGGACGGTGCCGATGGGAACCGGGGAGTTGCGCAAGATCCACTCACGGGTGGTGTGGATATCGTCACCCGTAGACAAGTCCATGACGGTATCCGCACCCCATTGGGTAGCCCAGCGCAGTTTGGATACTTCCTCATCGATGGAGGAGGTTACCGCTGAGTTGCCGATATTGGCGTTAATCTTGGTAAGGAATTTGCGGCCAATGATCATAGGCTCGGACTCGGGGTGGTTGACATTATTGGGAATAATCGCGCGGCCGCGAGCGACCTCCTGACGTACGAATTCCGCATCGTAATGCTCGCGCAGAGCTACAAATTCCATTTCTCGGGTAATAATTCCCTGGCGGGCATAATGCATCTGCGTAACGCGTTGGCCTGCCTTCGCCTTAAGTAGCAGGCGCTTAGAGCCCTTCCATTCTTGGGAGGCAGCACCGCGGCGCTGTGCGGCGCGGCCGTCGTCAGCGAGCTCTCGGTTGCGGCCTTGGTATTCTTCGGTATCCGCGCGTTTTTGAATCCACTCGGTGCGTAATGCCGGAAGCTCCTGCTCCGGTGCGCATTCGGGACCACGCGTGCGGTAAACGCGGAAGGGCTCGTTAGGGGCATGAGGGGAATCGTCCAAGTGGATTTCGGTCTCTGGGACCTCTAAGCCGTTGTGTCGAATGGGGGGAATAGGAATGCTTGGGGTGGTTTTCTGGGGCAGCCGTTATGGCAGGCTCTCCTCTCTTCCTTCGTAGGTATTAACCAAACAGGTTCGAACGGTAGATGCGCAGCTGTAGCGCACTCTCAGCCCGTGCTCGGGCACCCGTGGGGACGCAGATCACCGTATAACAAACGCTTCACCCAGCGCAGGGTTTTCCGCATGTGGTCTAGGCCTAGCGATGCGTGGTGGGAGGGTGAAGGAATGTGGTTGCTAGATCAACAGGAAACTTTCAGGATCTTTCCACCCGTATCCAATATCGGTAACCCATACTAAATTCATGCGTTTGAGAGAGCGCATGCGAGAGAGATAGAGAGAACCCCTCATGTTTCCAGAGGGCGGCTGTTTTAGCCGATACATGGAAACACCTTGTAGAGAGACGCCTGCGGCCCTCGGACCACTTTCGGTTCGAGGGCCGCAGGCGTTTTCTTTTGCCTAGCAGATCGTGGCACCGGCAGCGGCCAACTCTTGCAACGCCGCCTCACCGCGAGATTCATCTACCGGGGAGCAATAGTCACGCAGAACGCGGACGGTGAACCCCTCCTGTAGGGCATCAGCAGCGGTGGCACGAACACAATGATCGGTGGCAATGCCCACGATGTCTACGGCATCGATGTGGTGCTCGCGCAACCAGTCAGCAAGCAGGGTGCCGTTAGCAGCACCCTCAAATCCGGAATAGGCGGCGGTGTATTCACCCTTGCGGAAGTAGGCTTGGGTCGGCCCGATAGCCTCATGCATGGCCGCTCCGTGGGATTCGGCTACACAGTGCACGGGCCAAGAATCAACAAAATCCGGGCTCTGGGAAAAGTGAGAGCCCGGATCTATATGCCAATCCTGCGTGGCTACGACGGTGTCATAATCCTGTTGCAGGGTAGCGATCTTGGCAGCGACTTCATTGCCTCGTTCGGTACCCAAGGCACCGCCGGGGCAAAAGTCATATTGAACGTCAACGATAATGAGAGCAGGCTTCATGCCTTTAGGAGTTTAATCGCATAAAGCCTGCTGTGGTGCTATTTTAATTCAGCAATTTCGCGCAGGGCTGCTACCACCGTGCGGGTGGGTACGCCGGTGCCCATCTTTGGGGTGTATCCATAAGCGCCAGTGGTGTTGAAGGAAGGGCCGGCCACATCGATATGGGCCCATTCGATTCCTTCACCCACAAAGTGTTGGAGGTAGGTGCCGGCATATTCCATGCCGCCCTCACGCTTAGCGTTGATATTACGGATATCGGCGCTGGCGGATTTTACCGATTCCTCGTGTTCCTCCAGTAGCGGCATGGCCCAAGCCTTCTCGCCCACCTCGCGGCCGACTTCGGCCATGCGGTCACGGAATTCCTCGGAACCCATAACGCCGGCGGTCCGCTCACCTAGAGCAACCATCTGGGCGCCGGTGAGAGTAGCCGTTTCAATGAGGTAGTCAGGGTTGTCCTCGCTGGCGCGCGCAATGGCATCAGCAAGCACGAGGCGACCTTCCGCATCGGTGTTGAGCACCTCGGAGGTAATGCCGCCGTAGTGGGTGATGACGTCACCTGGGCGGGTGGCATCGCTGCCTGGCATGTTTTCTGCCAGTGGCAGGGTAGCGGTGATACCCACCTTGAGGTTCAGCTTTGCCGCAGCGATGATGGCAGCGGCCATTGCGGCGGAACCGCCCATATCGGAAATCATGTCCCACATCTTGGCGCCTGGCTTCAAGGAAATGCCGCCGGTATCAAAGGTAATGCCCTTGCCCACCAGCGCGACGTGGCGCTTGGCCTTCTTCGGGCGCCAGCTCAAGCGGACCAAACGCGGCGGACGTGCAGAGCCACGGCCGACCGCCAGGATGCCGCCAAAGCCCTGCTTTTCTAGGGCCTTTTCATCCAAGACCTCTACCTCAAGGCCCGCCTCTGCTGCTTGGGCGGAAAGGAAAGCGGCGTAGCTTTCTGGGTAGAGCAGGTTGGATGGAGAATTGACCAGATCGCGGGCGAGAAGAACGGATTCAGCGGTAATCTTCGCGTTTTCAAATTCCTCTTGAGCTGACTTCTCGGCCACTACGGTAAAGGTGGTGGGCACCGTAGATGGCTCGCTGCGTAGGCCGGAGTACTTATAGCCGCCGAGGATGAGGCCTTCTACCACTGGGGCGATGCCAAAATCGCCCAGAGAGGTAGCTACCTGCTCAATCTTGTTAATGGAGCGGGCGGCCTGGCCTGCAGCGCGGCGCAGCGTTTCATCGTCTACTTCTTCTGCTTCGCCCAATCCCACGGCGATGATGGAGGCTACGCCAGCCTTAGCTGGAGCCGGTACGCGCGTGACCTCGCCGGCCGTGCCGGAAGCCCCTACGGCCACCAGTGCCTCATAGGTGGAGCGAAGTGCGGCAGCCCCTAGCAATTCGGTACCCGGCAGTTCTAGCCCGCCTTCGCCCTGGAACGCAGCGATTAGTAGCGCGTCCGCCTTCTTAGGAGCCTTCTTCCCCAGCTTTAGCTTGGGAAAGTGACCGCGTGCGGGCAATTCGTTTTGTGCCATAGTGTCCTCCTTTATAAAAAGGCTTATCAATCTTCCCTCTACTGTACCGCGCAGCGGTGAACTTATTCCTGCCTCGCTATAGATAAAGGGGTAGATTGTGGGCATGCTTGATTACACGATTACTCGGACCGATAATCCCACGTCTGCGGAGGAATTGAGTGAAGTCCTCGCCAACCCCGGCTTTGGCAAGCACTTTACGGACCACATGGTCACCATTGATTGGACCGAAGAAAAGGGCTGGCACGATGCTCAGGTAAGACCGTACGGGCCGATGACAATGGAACCGGCAAGCAACGTATTCCACTACGGGCAGGCAATCTTTGAAGGCATCAAGGCCTATCGTCAGCCCGATGATTCCATTGCCACCTTCCGTCCCGACCATAATGCCCAGCGGTTTATCAACTCTGCTGAACGCTTGGCTATGCCGGAGCTGCCGCAGGAGGAGTTTATTGAGTCTTTGCGCCAGTTGGTGGAAGTAGATAAGGACTGGGTACCGGAAGCCGGTGGAGAAGCGGCGTTGTATCTGCGTCCCTTTATGATCTCCACCGAGGTTTCCTTGGGGGTTCACCCGGCCAAGTCCTACCGCTACGTGCTTATAGCCTCCCCAGCGGGTTCCTACTTCAGTGGCGGCATCAAACCGGTATCCGTCTGGCTGTCCACCGACTACGTGCGCGCAGCGCCCGGCGGCACCGGCGCGGCCAAGTTTGCGGGCAACTATGCGGGCTCGCTATTGGCCCAAGCTCAGGCGGATGAAAAGGGCTGTGACCAGGTGGTCTGGTTGGACGCTATTGAACGCCGCTACATCGAAGAAATGGGCGGAATGAACCTCATGTTTGTCTATGGCTCCGGCGAGAATGTGGAGATTGTTACGCCAGAACTATCCGGTTCCTTGTTGCCGGGCATCACGCGCGAATCTCTTCTGCAAGTTGCCCAAGACCTGGGCTACAAGGTCACCGAACGCCGCATTACGGCCGAGGAATGGCAGCGCGATGCAGAATCCGGCGCAATGTCGGAGGCCTTTGCCTGCGGTACTGCCGCGGTTATCACCCCGGTGGGCCACGTGCTGGGCGATTCCGCCGATTTCCAGGTCAATGGCAATGAAGCAGGCGAGATCACCATGACCTTGCGCGAGCACCTAACCGGAATTCAGCGCGGTGCCGTGGAAGATACCCATGGCTGGCTGCATACCCTGGTGAAATAGGCCGCGGCTTAGGCGTCTGCGGCGATCTCGACTCCGGTAAGTAGCATCGGCAGCGCCGCTAGGGCGCCGAGGGTGGGCTCCGGCTCCATTGCCAGTTGGTGCAGTGGCTGGAGGCCCAGTTTTCTTAGCGCCAACTCATGGGCAGGGGCGGTGGAAAGGGTAGTGGCAAAGAGCCACTCTTTCACCCCAGGGTTATCGCGCTCGGCAAGGAGCGCCGCGGTTGCGGTTAAGGGGGCATCGATAAGGAGGGGCGTGCGACGCTCCGCGGCTCGGGTAATGAGCCCCACCGCAGCGGCCAGCACCGCAGACTGGCAGGAGGCTACGAGCTCCATGCCCTCGAGGTTGCGGGCGCGGAACATAGCATCTCGAATGGCAGAGACCTCTCGCTTCCAGTCTTCCACGCTGGGCTGCTTGCCGACGATCACTACCGGCTCCGTCTGCGTCATCGTCGCCATGACCACGGCGGGGACGCGGGCGCTTTCCACGCCGCCGGGAATCAGTAGGTCCGCACCGGCATCAATTTCCGCATCTGCGGTAGCGGCTCCCAAGTCATATGCCTGGGATAGATCCGTCACCGTGACTACATTCAGTCCGGCCCCGGCCCGACGCGCAGCGGTCTCGGGAGCCGGTAGCTGGGGCTCCTGCTCAGCAAAGACGATGGCTCGTATACGCTGCGGCTCCTGAGCGGGGGCGCTGCCTTGGCAGGCGGCTAGCCATTGGGCGGCTTCGGTCAGGCGCCCATAAGGCGCGAGCTGTGCGTCGTGTGCGGTACGTGCCTGAGAATCGGGCTGCGGAATGGCCATGAGCACATCTCCCTAAACGTCAGCACCGAGCTCCACGCGGGGGCGCGGAATGCGCCACTTGCGCGGCTGGCTGGCGCGGGAATATGCATAAAAGCCCAGGCTAAAGCCGGCTTCAGTGGTGCCAGGGAACTTGGTACGCACGGCATTATTGCAGCGGCGGGCCAAGATGATGCCCTCGATGGCAAAGATAATGAGGATAACCATCGCCACCGCGTTAATGACCGTCGCGATGCTTGGTACCGCGTAAGTCAAGAACACGACCACGATGAGAACTAGGGCCATTGGCATAACCCAATTGCTCAAGCTGCGGCGCGCATCTACCCAATCGCGCACATAGGCGCGTTCTGCGCCCTGATCGCGAGCGGGAAGGAAACGTGGATCACCGTCAGCCATGCGGGCCTGCTGCTCACGGTTGGCCTGCTGGCGCTCTTGGCGCTCCTTTTTCTTATATTCCTTCCACTCGTCCTTGCTCATGGACTTCTTCATGTCCTTGCGGTGCTGGTAACGCTGTGCTTCGGACATGCCATGGGGATCGCGCTTTACGCCGCGCGCGATCTCTTGTTCGGAGCGCTTTGGCGTAGGACGACCCTTCGGTGGGGTATAGCCCTTGCGCTGGGGCTCTTTCTGAATTTCTTCCTGCGCCTTGTCCTGCGCAGGAGCGGGCTCAGTGGAGGTCTTGTCATCTTTTTGCCACGGGAGTTTCACGCTCCTCACACTACAAGGTTTAGGCGCGAATAGGGGAATAGGCCCGGCCCAGTAGATGTTGTAGCAGTGGGCTACCTTTTCCCACCTGAAAGAAGCGGGTAGGGTAGTGGCAACGAAACCAATACTTATTGAGGAGAAGTGATGACCGCTCCAGCTTCCGCAACCGGCGTCATTCTGACTGAAGCAGCAGCCGCTAAGGCAAAGGCGCTGCTTGATCAGGAAGGCCGCGACGATCTCTCCCTACGCATTGCCGTTCAGCCTGGTGGCTGCGCTGGCCTGCGCTACCAGCTTTACTTTGATGATCGCACCTTGGATGGTGACAAGGTCGACCAGGTAGGCGGCGTAAACCTCGTCGTGGACAAGATGTCCGTTCCTTACCTGACCGGTGCCAAGATTGACTTCGCTGACACCATCGAGTCCCAGGGTTTTACCATCGATAACCCGAATGCCACCGGTTCTTGCGCCTGTGGCGATTCCTTCAACTAAAAAGAAGGACAGCAAAGAGGGTGGGTGCCGATGGCACCCACCCTCTTGTGTATGTGTGGAAGGCTCTTAGAGCTTGACTGGATAGTCGCGCTGCTCGATCTGCGGATCGATGCGCTTTTCCACAAAGATGCCGTGCCAAATCATAAAGGACAGTACGGTCCACAAACGGCGGGAGTGGTCGGAGACGCCGTCGCGGTGCTCCTTGAGCATCTCGAGAACTTCCTTCTTATTGAAGATGTCCTCGGTCTGGGATTCGTTGATGGTGTCTTGGGCCCAGCCGTAGAGCTCGTCGCCGGCCAACCAGTGGCGCATCGGCACGGGGAAGCCCAGCTTCTTGCGGTGCAGAACGTGGGCCGGAACGATCTGCTCCATTGCCTTGCGCAGTGCGTACTTGGTGGTGCCGTGGGAAATCTTCAGGTCATAAGGGATGGACTCGGCCACCTTGAAGACTTCCTTGTCCAAGAAGGGCACGCGAAGCTCAAGCGAGTTGGCCATATTGATCTTATCGGCCTTGACCAAGATGTCACCGCGCATCCAGGTAAAGAGGTCTAGGTGCTGCATGCGTGCGACCGGGTCAAAGCCCTCAGACTGGGCGTAGATGGGCGCAGTAACCTCACGGTGGTCCCATTCGCGCTTCGCCCACGGGATAACCCGCTGCATCTGCTCAAAATTGAAGGAACGTGCGTTGCCATAGTAGCGCTCTTCCATGGTCATCGAGCCACGGTTGAGCAAAGACTTGCCCTTCATGCCTTCTGGCAGCACCTGGGAGAGCTTGCCCAACCCTCGGCGCAGTGGGGAAGGGATCTTCTCAAAGGGAGCGAGGGACAGTGGCTCCTTATAGATGGTGTAACCACCAAAGAGTTCGTCCGCGCCCTCACCGGAAAGAACAACCTTGACGTGCTTGCGGGCTTCTTGGGCCACGAAATAGAGCGGCACCAGCGAAGGGTCAGCTACCGGATTGTCCAGGTACCACATGATCTTCGGGATGGACTCGGCATACTCCTCCGGGGAGACAATCTTGACGATGTGCTCCACGCCAATAGCTTCCGCGGACTCTGCCGCGACATCGACCTCAGAGTAGCCCTCGCGCTCGAAGCCGGTGGTGAAAGTCAGCAGATCAGGGTTGTGGCGCTTAGCCAGGGTGGCAATAGCTGTGGAGTCAATGCCGCCCGACAAGAAGGAGCCTACGGTGACGTCGGCGCGCATGTGCTTAGCTACGGAATCCTCCAGCGCCTCCGCAATCCGGTTAAAGAGTTGCTGCTCTTCACCTTGCTTTACCTGTTGAACAGGGAAGCGGGGCTTGAAGTAGCGCTCGGAGACAACCTCTTCGCCTGGACGAAGGGTAACGGTGCAGCCGGATTCCACGCGGCGGATATTCGCGTGGAGGGACTCCGGCTCCGGGACGTATTGCAGGTCGACGTAATGCTCAATGGCGCGGCGGTCAAGGTTGAGCTCTAGACCGATCTCGTCTGCCATTTCCAGAATGCACTTCATCTCGGAGGCAAAGACAGTGCCAGCGTCGGTGGTGGCGTAGTACAGCGGCTTGATGCCGAATTGGTCGCGGGCAGCAAACATCGTCTTAGTGTGGGTGTCCCAGATGACGATGCCGAACATGCCGCGCAGGTGGTTGACCACGTCCTTGCCCCAGTGGTGGTAGCCCACCACGATAGGCTCACCATCGCCTTCGGTATGGAAGGTATAGCCGAGGCCCTTGAGCTCTTCCCGTAGTTCTACGTAGTTGTAGATTTCGCCGTTGAAGGTCAAGGCGTAGCGGTCAGGCTGGTCCTCCGGACCCCAGCGAAGGGGCTGGTGGGAGTGTTCTAGGTCAATGATGGACAGGCGATTGAAGCCAAAGGCAGCATCGCCGTCGTGCCAGGTGCCTGCCGCATCTGGGCCGCGGTGGCGCATGCAAGGCAGGGAACGTTCTAGCGCGTCAACGTACTTATCTACGTCGCCCGTGGCGGCGAGCATGCCAAGAAGTCCGCACATGTAAAGATTGCTCCTTAATATAAGCGTCTATTGCTAGTCACCCACTTTACGGCTCGAGAGGTGCAAACTAGAACACGCCACGGCTTAAGGAAAGCTGTTGGCTGCCTTGGAAATAGCTTCCCCGATAGGGTGCGAACTTTCGGTTGATGTATCCCCGGACAAGCTGTGAATTGACACACATGGCCGTGTTGGAACCTTAGGGTCCGGTTGGAACATTGTGCAGGTGGGGCGGTAACCTACAAGAAGGAGAATATGAAATGAGTGCACTAGGTGCCCTTTTATGCCTTTAAATAGGCTGGGAATCTGGCAATTTTCCTCTATTCTGATTGGGTAAGAGTGCTCTGTGAGTATTCGAGAAGTTTTGTGTGGACAGAAAGGCAGAACACACGTGGGACAGCGTAATAAGCGCACCTTTGCCCGCAAGGCGGGCGTAGCTGGCGCACTTGCTCTGGGTGGACTCGCTCTGGCAGGTTGTGACGTTCAGGCGCCAACTGCTGTAGAGAACCTCCTAGGATTCGGTTGGCCAAAGGGTATTACCCCTGAGGCAGAGGCCATGTACAACTTCTGGATTTGGGTCTGGGTTGCTGCATGGATCGTTGGTTTTATTATGTGGGGCCTATTCCTCACCGCTATCTTCCGCTGGAGCGCGAAGAAGGCGAAGAAGGATGGCAAGGGCGAGTTCCCGCGCCAGATTCAGTACAACGTACCGCTTGAGATGGTTCTGACCATCGTTCCGATCCTCATTATCATGGGCCTGTTCTTCTTTACCGTTCAGACCCAGCAGAAAGTTACCGCCTTGGATAAGGATCCGAAGGTCGTCGTCGACGTCACCGCTTTCCAGTGGAACTGGAAGTTCGGTTACGCGGAGAACCACGTTAACGGTGAGAACTATGACGGTGCTGATAAGGAACGTCAGGCCGAGGCAGAAAAGTCTGCTCACGACCCAGAGGGTATCGATAACCCGAACCCAATCCACGGCAAGTCCATGGGCGACCTTTCCTACCTGAACTACAACAAGATTGAGACTGTCGGTACTACCGAAGAGGTTCCGGTTCTGGTTCTTCCTTCCGATACCGCGATTGAATTCCGTCTCGCTTCTGGGGACGTATCCCACGCATTCTGGGTACCGGAGTTCCTATTTAAGCGCGACGTCTACGCACACCCAGAGGCAAACGCTCAGGAGCGTAGCTTCCAGGTGGAAAAGATTGAGAAGCAGGGCGCATTCGTTGGTCGCTGTGCCGAGATGTGCGGTACCTACCACTCGATGATGAACTTTGAAATCCGCGTTGTATCCCCAGAGGACTTCAACAAGTACATGAAGTTCCGCGAGAACAATCCGGAAGCTACCAACGCCGAGGCTCTCAAGGAAATCGGTCAGGACCCATACGCGGTTACCACCCACCCGTTCTCCGGCGAGCGTGATACCGCTAATGGTGACAACTTCGTCAACACGGCGGCATAAGAGATAAGGACACAACACAATGCGTGCAACATCGAAAGTCTTTTACTCAATCGCGACCTACCTTCTTGTCTCGCTGATTGTCTACATCTTCGGCGTTACCTTCGTTAAGGACGACGGCTACCTGTATGGTGCCGAGTGGGTTGGCATCGTGGGTATGTTCCTTGCCTTCCTGCTGTGCATGATGCTCGGTGCTTACCTGCACTTCACCGATAACCGCAGCGACGTCCTGCCAGAGGATTGGGAAGAGGCAGAGACCGAGGACGCGGCTGGCATCCTAGGCTTCTTCTCTCCAGGCTCCATCTGGCCGCTGGCTATGACCGGTGCTATCGCCCTCCTTGGCCTGGGTATCATCTTCCTCTACTTCTGGTTGATCGCTCTCGGCGCTGTCTGCCTCATCGCGGCATGCACCGGTCTTTCCCTGCAGTACGGTCTGCCAAAGGAAAAGCACTAGTTCTTCACTCTGAAGAAATCCCCGCCTAAAACTTCTCCGCCCTCCTAGCTTTGGAAGCTAGGAGGGCTTTGGCGATCGGTAGTCGGATGTTCCGCGAAAAAGTTCCCTAGATTCCAAAAAACTTTTCTGTGGTGGGGTAGTGGCTGGATATCTAGCAAGGCTGCTACCTGACTGTCTACGTCATTCGGGCACGTAGAGGCGACTTTTCGCGGGGGTCGACCGAAAGTTGTAGACCTGCGGGTTTGGGGTGGTGAGTGGGTGTGATTTATCTCTCCAGAAAGTATCAATCTCGCGTACTTGTTAATGCATCTACAGGTCAGAATTACTGAGGTGGGGGCGCTCGGGAATTGCTAAGCGTGGGGCCTCGTGTGTTGTCACCTGCATCGATGGGGCGTCGTAAAGCAGAGGAAAAAGTTCCCGGCGGAAAAAATAAAAATATCGCAGGGAACTGGCTGAACGTCTGCTGGCTAAAGCATCAAAAATGAATAGTGATAACGGGGGGAATCGAGGTGACTTTGCCGCCCAGAACAGCCATAATGGCCTCTGTGACGAGCGTAGTTTCTAACCAAGGTATGACAGCACCACGTGCTGCCTCACTGAACCGACCAAATATGGTCAGTGTGGGCACCATCGTGTTCCTGTCTCAGGAATTGATGTTCTTTGCCGGACTGTTCGCGATGTGGTTCACCTCGCGAGCAAACGGTCAAGAAGGCGACTGGGCGGAGCACACCGCCCATATCAACCTGCCCATGGGTTTCCTCATTACGGCAGTGCTGATTACTTCTTCTGTGACCTCTCAGTTCGGCGTGTTTGCCGCAGAAAGGGGTGACGTTTACAAGCTTCGACTCTGGTACACCGTGACGCTGGTACTGGGCGTTGTGTTCCTGTGCATCATGGCATTCGAGTGGACCGAGTTGATTCACGCAGGTGTGACTGTGCAGTCCAGCGTCTTCGGTTCGGTGTTCTACATCATCACCGGCTTCCACGCTGCGCACGTGACCGCAGGTCTGATTTCTTTTGCAATCATCCTGGCGCGCGTTGCTAAGTCCAAGTTCACGCCGGCGCAGGCGACCGCCGCAATGGCAGTGTCTTACTACTGGCACTTCGTTGACGTTGTGTGGATCGGCGTCTTCACCGTTATTTACTTGGTCCAGTAGAACTGGCCACTATCCCCAAACAGTCCTCCCGTGTTCGAGTTATCTAAAGGAAAATGATGGATAACAATTCGCAGTCCGTGGCAGTGGAGCAGACCACTGCGGCGGCTAAGAAGACCCGCCGTCGCCGCAAGGCGAAGCGCACCATTGCCGGTGGCTTCGCTTTGGCGATTGGCCTGTCCGGTGCGGGCGTCTTGGCTTCTGCCTTGACCCCAGACGCACAGGTCGCCACGGCGGAAAAAGATGACCAAGCCCTCGTTCAGGAGGGCAAGGACATCTATGACACCGCTTGTATCACTTGCCACGGTGCCAATCTGCAGGGCATCGAAGGCCGCGGTCCCTCCCTCGTTGGTATCGGCGCTGGTTCTGTGTACTTCCAAGTACACTCTGGCCGTATGCCGATGATGTCTAACGATGCGCAGGCGGAGCGCAAGGCTCCGCGTTACACCGAGCAGCAGACTCTGGCATTGGCTGCATACGTAGCAGCCAATGGTGGCGGCGCAGACATCGTTTACAACGATGACGGAAGCGTTGCCCAGGAATCCCTGCGTGGTGCTAACTACAATGGCGAAATCCAAGCAGAAGACGTAGCGAAGGGCTCTGAGCTCTTCCGCATGAACTGTGCATCTTGCCACAACTTCACCGGCCAGGGTGGCGCGCTGTCCTCCGGTAAGTTCGCTCCTGAGCTTGCCCCGGCAAGCGAGCAGGAGATTTACCAGGCAATGCTGACCGGCCCGCAGAACATGCCTAAGTTCTCCGACCGCCAGCTGACTGCAGACGAGAAGAAGGACATCATTGCCTACCTCAAGTCTGCAAAGGAAACTCCTTCCCCAGCAGGTTGGGACCTTGGTAGCCTCGGCCCCGTAGCGGAAGGCCTGGCAATGTGGATTATCGGCATTAGCGCCCTGTGCGCCGCCGCTATGTGGATTGGATCGCGCTCATGAGCAATGTAAAGAAGAATTACACTAATGCTGAGCTCGATAAGATGAGCAACGATGAACTCGCTGCTCTAGGTACCGAGCTCGATGATGTCACCGTCGCGTTCCGCAAGGAGCGCTTCCCGGTTGAAGGCGACCCGGCTGAAAAGCGTGCGGGCCGCAACGTCGCCATCTGGCTTTTCCTGTCTGTCATCGGCGGGCTGGGATTCCTCGGCGTTTACCTGTTCTGGCCGTGGCAGTACAAGCAGCTAGGGGAGGAGGGCCACATTTGGCACACCCTCTACACTCCTTTGCTGGGTATTACCGCCGCACTCGCAATTTGTGCGTTGGGTATCGCCATTGTTCAGTACGTTAAGAAGATCCTCCCAGAGGAGATTTCCGTACAGCGTCGCCATGACGGTCCTTCCGAAGAGGTTGACCGTCGTACCTTGACCGCGTTGCTGAATGATTCTTGGAAGACTTCCACCCTTGGTCGCCGTAAGACCGTTCAGGGGCTGTTGGGCGGAGCCGGCGTTCTGTTCGGCCTGACTGTGATTGCACCGCTGGGCGGCGCAATCAAGAACCCATGGAAGGTTCGCCACAACCTGAACTACGCCGGTGACGGAACTCTGTGGACCTCCGGCTGGACCCTTCATAATGAAGGTGTCAAGCTTTACCTGGCCCGCGACACCGGTACCATCGCTGAGAAGCACTCCGGTGAAACCGGCGAGCACTACAGCACCAAGGGCGTTACCCGCCTGGTTCGCGTGCGTCCGGAGGATCTGGCAGCAGGCGGTATGGAGACCGTCTTCCCGCTGGCAGAAGAAGACGTCAACGATGGCGATAAGTACGATGCCGAGCGCGATGTCTACGAGCACCACATGCACTCAATTCACGGCAACCGCAACGCCGTGATGTTGATCCGACTGCGTCACAACGATGCGCAGAAGGCCATCGAGCGCGAAGGTCAAGAAGACTTCCACCACGGCGACTACTACGCCTACTCCAAGATCTGTACTCACATCGGTTGCCCGACCTCTCTCTATGAGGCTCAGACCAACCGAATCCTGTGTCCATGCCACCAGTCGCAGTTCGACGCTTTGCACTACGGCAAGCCGGTCTTCGGTCCTGCAGCCCGTGCACTGCCACAGCTGCCTATCACGGTGGACGACGAGGGCTACCTCGTTGCACAGGGCAACTTCATTGAGCCTGTCGGCCCGGCATTCTGGGAGCGTAAGTCATAATGAGCAATAAACTCGCCCAAATGGGCAACAATATGGATGAGCGTTATAGCGCCGCCGGTGTGCTGAGGACTCAGCTGAACAAGGTCTTCCCGACCCACTGGTCCTTCATGCTCGGTGAGATGGCGCTGTACAGCTTCATCATTCTTGTACTGACCGGTATCTACTTGGCGTTGTTCTTCGACCCTTCCATTACGAAGGTCATTTACGACGGCACCTACGCACCGTTGAACGGTGTGGAAATGTCTCGCGCCTACGCCACTGCGCTGGACATCTCTTTTGAGGTTCGTGGCGGTCTGTTTGTGCGCCAGATGCACCACTGGGCAGCCCTGCTGTTCATGATGTCCATGGTGGCTCACATGCTCCGCATCTTCTTCACCGGCGCATTCCGCCGTCCACGTGAAGCAAACTGGATCATCGGCTGCGCACTCATCCTGCTGGGCATGATCGAGGGCTTCCTCGGTTACTCCCTGCCGGATGACCTGCTTTCCGGTGTTGGTCTGCGAATCATGTCCGCCATCATCCTCGGCCTGCCTATTATCGGTACCTGGCTGCACTGGGCAATCTTCAGCGGTGACTTCCCGTCTGACCTGATGCTGGATCGTTTCTACATCCTGCACGTTCTGGTCATTCCGGGCATCATCCTCGGCCTGATTGCTGCCCACCTGATTATGGTTTGGTTCCAGAAACACACCCAGTTCCCCGGACCGGGCCGTGCCGAGAACAACGTCGTTGGTGTCCGCATTATGCCGGTCTTTGCTACCAAGGCAATTGGCATGGGCATGATGGTCGCCGGCGTACTTGCTCTGATGTCTGGTCTGCTGACCATCAACGCCATCTGGACGCTTGGACCATACAACCCGTCCCAGGTCTCCGCCGGTTCTCAGCCGGATATCTACATGCTGTGGACTGATGGTGTTGCCCGTGTCATGCCAGCTTGGGAGCTCTACATTGGCAACTACACCATTCCTTCCGCGTTCTGGGTTGCTCTGCTGTGTGGTCTGATGGTCGTACTGCTTATGGCATATCCATTCTTGGAGAAGAAGTTCACCGGTGACGATGCACACCACAACCTATTGCAGCGTCCGCGCGATGTTCCTACCCGTTCCGCTATCGGCGCAGCTGCCATCGTATTCTTCTTGCTGGTCACGCTGTCCGGTGGTAACGACCACGTAGCGCACTTCTTCCAGATTTCGCTCAACGCGATGACCTGGGTTGGTCGTATCGGCTTGATCATCTTGCCTCCGATTGCATACTTCATGACCTACCGCATCTGCGTTGGTCTGCAGCGCTCCGACCGTGAGGTTCTGGAGCACGGTATCGAGACCGGCGTTATCAAGCAGATGCCGAATGGTGCCTTCATTGAGGTTCACCAGCCGCTCGGCCCGGTTGATGCCGATGGTCACCCAGTTCCCCTCGAGTACGCAGGTGCTCAGGTTCCAAAGCAGCTCAACCAGCTCGGCTTGGCGGATTCCGAGACTCAGGGCACCTTTAGCCCTGACGATGAGGCGCTCATGCACCGCGTCCATGAAATCCACTCGGATAACCACGATGAGGAAGCGGAGATGTTCCGTCGCCTCAACGAGGCTAACCGCCGCGAGGACGAGGAAAACGGCCGCATCTAAGCCCTTTTTCTGAGGATTACTCGAAACACGCTCATAGACCCACCCTGCTCCTGCTGAAGGAGCAAGGGTGGGTTTTGCGTTTTGCTGGCCCAATACTTCTCTAGGTGCTGTTGTTATTGAGGTGTAATGCCGAAGCGCAGAAAGAGTACTGGAATGGAGCCCCTGCGCGGTGAGCGGCCTTGGAGCATGGAGGAGCAATGTTTAGACGATAAACGCGTGAGAAGTCCATGGAGTTCCTCGGCAGGCGTTCATAGCCAGGCTTGTTGTTTTCGTTTGGCGTTGTCCCTACGGGCAGTCAGGCTTCGATGCTGCTTCTTGTAGGGGCTTTCTCAAGTTCCTTGTAGTTACGCCCTATTTTCTAGTTTCGCGGTGACCTTCACTATGGGTTTCGGTTAAAGATCTGTACGCGGCGAGAGGCCCATACTGCCCGGCTATGTAGGGAGGCGCGACTGCCGTGAAGGAGCTACCTTGCGGTGGAGTAGAAGGGGCCAATTTAAGGCTGAATAGGGCCACCAAAGGCGCTAGTGGCTAAAGTCACAAATTAGGACTCACTTAATTGTTGAGTGTCTGCTTTGCGAACGTGCTGCTTTGAGGAGGTGTGGTCTGAGCTTTGACATTTTTGCAGCTAGTGGGTTTATAGGTTCTGCTAGCGGTGAACTTATTTCCTTCTATGGGCGATAAGTCTCGTCTAGGTCAAGGGAAGGTAACGAACCGATAACAAAGCGAAATTGGGTAGAGCGAATGGACATCGGTTGTAATGATTTCGTAACCTATTTGAGACATTGAGTTACCGCCCGAAAAGGTGCTCAATCTAAACAGAAGAATTACAGCGCCGCATCTGGCTCCTCCTACTGAGGGGCCGAGTGGAGGAATTCCTAAAGGAACGGATTTCCAACGAACGCTAGTCCCCCAGGGTCAGAGCTTCTCTTAGTAGAGAAGTAGGCGCGCAGGAAGATTTGGAGTTTTTCTCATGGCACAGCACCGTCGTCAGGGCATTAAGAACACCCGTCGAATCGCATCTACCGCAGCATTGGCTGCCACCGCAGCTGTCGTTGCGCCAGGCGTAGCACAGGCGGCAGAGGTCGTCGTACCTAATACTGACTACCGCTTCGAGGTAGCAGGTCTGGAAACCGTCCCGAACATTGACCAGGTCCCGAACATTGACCGCTACGTTCCGTCTTTGGGCCAGGTTTCTGACCAGCAGAACACCACCTATGCACCCGCCGGCCACAAGCAGGCAGCTCCGGCACAGCAGACCGTGGGTCAGAAGGCGCTGGCAGCAGCTCGCTCCGTTATCGGCTCCCCGTACGTTTACGGCGCTGCAGGCCCGAACGCCTTCGATTGCTCCGGCCTGACCAGCTGGGCATACGCTCAGGCTGGCAAGCCGATTCCGCGTACCTCTCAGGCACAGGCCTCCGCTGGTACTCCGGTACCGCTGGATCAGCTGCAGCCGGGTGACATCATCGCTTACTACGGTGGTGCATCCCACGTCGGCATCTACACCGGCCACGGCACCATCATTGACGCTTTGAACTCCGGTGTTCCGGTTCAGGAGCGCGACATGAACTACATGCCGATTCACTCCGCTGTCCGCTTCTAATAGGCAGCGGATAGAGCCCTTCCTTCCATGGGAGGGCTTTGTTGTGCATTAGGGGGTAAAACCCGCTATAGTAAATGCGATTTTTAAATTCCTCTTAGTCTAAGGGTCCTTACGTGTCTAAACGAGTACTTCCCGTAGCTGCAATCGTGGCAGCTCTTGCTGTGTCGTCGGTTTCTGGGATTTCGCAGGTAGTTGCGCAGGAAGCGGCGCCGCAACAGCAAAACGCCACGGAAGATATGGACGCGTTGGTGGAACGCGTTGGCGAGGTTGCGCGCAAGGTTTCCGCCAAGAATGAAGAAGTAAAAGAGCTAGAAATCAAGCTCGAGGAGAAGCAGGCGGAAGTCTCTGATTCCGAAACCGCAGCCGCTGAGGCACAAACTCGGGCGGATGAGGCGAAGGGGGACGTTACCGCGCAGCAGAGCCGCGTCGATGACCTCGCTCAGTCGCGCTACCGCGGTGATTCTCGCTCCGCTGTATCGGGAGCGCTGGCTGCAGAAAATCCTTCCGATGCAGTTGAGCGCATGGGTTACCTCGGCGCGCTTTCTCGGCAGGCGCAGCGCACCCTTGATGCAAAGGCGAGCGCCGCTTCAACGGCGGAGGGAGAAAGGCACAAGGCTGCTGAAGCCGCTACTAAGGTACGCGAGGAAAAGAAGGCGCTAGAAGAGCAGCGCGAGAAGCTCCTCAAGGAAAAGGAGGAGCTGGAAAAGCAGCAAGAGGACATCGAGAAGCAGGTAGACGCCCTCGATGAGCAACAGCGCCAGGCCTGGGAAGGGCAGTTCGGCGGTACCGATAAGCCTGATATGGATTTGGGCGAGGTTGCCGATGGTGCCGCTTCCGCTGCTCTGTCGAAGCTGGGTGCACCTTATGGCTGGGGCGCTGCAGGCCCAGATCAATTTGACTGCTCTGGGCTGATGTTCTGGGCGTATCAGCAGATCGGCAAGTCCATTCCACGTACGTCGCAGGCCCAGATTGCTGGCGGTACCTCGGTACCGCTTGAGGACCTGCAGCCGGGCGATATTGTGGGTTATTACCCTGGTGTCACCCACGTGGGTATGTACATCGGTAATGGGCAGGTGGTCCATGCCTCTACCTATGGCGTGCCTGTTCAGGTGGTGCCGTTGAAGTCCATGCCGATTACCGGAACGGCGCGGTACTAAGTGGCCCGCGTTCTGCTGGTAACCAATGATTTCCCGCCCAAGATCGGCGGGATTCAGTCTTACCTCCGGGATTTTTTAGCCACCTTAGATCCGCGCGACGTCGTGGTATTTGCCTCGACTCAGGAGTCTCCGGCGGAATTCGATGCCGCGGTGGGCTACAAGGTTATCCGGTGGGCTCGCCGAGTGATGCTGCCGACGCCGGCCACGGTGCGCCGCATGCAGGAGATTATCCGCGCCGAGGGCATTGACATCGTGTGGTTCGGTGCAGCTGCGCCCCTTGCCTTGATGGGCAAGGCCGCTAAAGAGGCAGGAGCCACCCGTGTGGTTGCTACAACCCACGGACACGAGGTGGGGTGGTCGATGCTGCCCGTCGCCAGGCAGTGCCTGCGCCGCATTGGTGATCACGCCGACGTCATTACTTATATCTCCGAATACACCCTGCGTCGGTTGCGCCGAGCATTTGGGCCGAATCCGCGGTGGGAGCATTTGCCTTCCGGCGTGAGTGTAGAAGGACTTTTCCCGGCCACACCGGAGCAACGTGCAGCTGCAAAGGCTGAGTTCGGTGTCAGCGGGCCGACTATCGTGTGCATATCGCGGTTCGTACCCCGCAAAGGCCAGGATCAGCTCCTACGCGCCATGCCCTTAGTACGTGAAGAATTCCCCGATACGCAGCTACTTCTTATCGGGCGCGGGCGCTATCGCCGGGCCTTAGAGGAACTGGCGGATATCTACTGCCCGGATGCAGTGATTCAAGAAGCAGAGAGCATTGAGACTGCCTTGCACGCGGCGGATATCTTTGCCATGCCGGCGCGCACTCGCGGCGGCGGTCTGGATGTTGAGGGCCTAGGCATTGTCTACTTGGAGGCCCAAGCGTGCGGCCTGCCGGTTATTGCCGGAAACTCCGGCGGAGCACCGGAGACAGTGACGGAGGATACCGGAGTCGTCGTCAACGGCTCATCGGTGCAGGAACTGGCAGAGGCAGTAAAGTCTCTTTTGGCGAATCCGCAGCGTAGGCTCAGCATGGGGCAGGCGGGGCGTCGCCATGTAGAAGCTCAGTGGACCTGGCGGATTATGGGCCAGCGATTGCGTCGTCTGATGTCCTGATGTGACCCTAACCAGGTTGTCGGTATATTCTGTTATGCATGCTTAAGAACAACTCCGCCGATCTCACTATCGGCTTTGACGTCGGTGGCACCAACGTGCGCGGTGGAGTGATCACGCGGGAGGGGGAAATTCTCGCGAGCCGTACGGTTCCCACTTCTATGGACGCCGAGCAGCTGGAAACGGACATTGTGGGTATCGTCGAGGAGCTGCGCGCTGAATATGCGGTGGATGCGGTTGGCCTCGCATTGGCGGGATTCCTGGATCCTTCGTGCCAAGTAGTGCGCTTTGCCCCGCATCTTCCATGGCGGCAAACCCACGTGCAGGAATCGCTTTCGCGCAAGCTAGACATGCACGTGCGCTTGGAGCATGATGCAAATTCTGCTGCGTGGGGAGAATGGCGCTTTGGTGCTGGTCGTGGCGCGGAAGATTGGGTCTTTTTTGCAGTGGGAACCGGAATCGGCGCCACGCTGATGACGCATGACACCATTTACCGCGGTGCGTTCGGCACCGCACCAGAGTTTGGGCATATCGTGGTGTCTCCTAATGGGCGGCAGTGCTCGTGTGGCAAGCGTGGCTGTTTGGAGCGTTATGCCTCCGGGACTGCCTTGCCGGATACCTGCGCCGATCTGCGTGAACATTATGAGACTTCGTTGCCGGCGGAGCCTACAGGTAAAGAAATTACCCAGGCGGCGCGTAGGGGAGACCCGCTTGCTGTAGCGGTGATGGAAGACTTCAGCCGGTGGCTAGGCCAAGGCCTGTCCATTGTGGCCGATGTCCTCGATCCAGAGCTCATCGTGCTTGGCGGCGGCGTATCTCAAGACGCGGACTTGTACCTCGAAGGGGCCACCAAAGCCATGGGGCAAGATATTGTCGGGGCAGGGCATCGCCCCCTCGCACGTGTTGCCACCGCGGAATTGGGGCCTGCAGCGGGTATGATTGGCGTAGCCGATTTGGCCCGCAGCGGCCGTTAGAACGAACAAAGGACGACCTGGCGATGAAAAACAAGTGGTACTGGGCTTTTAAGTACATATTCTTCGGACCTGTCCTGCGCGTATGGAATCGCCCGTGGACCGAGGGAATTGAAAACATCCCAGCGGAAGGGCCCGCGATTTTGGTCTCGAATCACCAAGCTGTGATGGATTCTTTCTTCTTTCCTTTGGTATGCCCTCGCCAGATTACCTTTCCAGCTAAGTCGGAATATTTCACCACCCCTGGGTTCGTCGGTAGCTTGCAGAAGTGGTTTTTTACTTCGGTAGGCCAAGTCCCCATCGAGCGCGATAGTGAAGACGCTGGCGATGCCATTGTGCAAACCGCAGAAAGCATCTTGTCCCGCGGGGACCTTTTCGGTATTTACCCGGAAGGCACCCGTTCTCCGGATGGTCGCGTTTATAAGGGCCGCACCGGCATGGCGCGCATTGCGATGGAGACTAACCAACCGGTTTTCCCCATTGCGATGATCAACACGCGCAAAGCTAATCCCATTGGCTCGTGGATTCCTCGCCCCTTCAAGGTCGGCGTGCGGGTGGGCGACGCCATCTGGCCGCATGAGTGGGCCAAAGAGCGCGGTATGAATCCAAAAGAGCATGAGACGATCCGTGTCTTTACTGATTTTGTGATGCGCAATTTGGCCGAGATGAGCGATAAGCCTTATGTTGATGTGTACGCCTCCGATGTGAAGGCTTCACTCAAAGCTGGCCATGGTTACCCCGCCGGCGCAGAATACAAGGGGAGGTAATCACTATTCCCAAGGCCCGCTTAGCCTGGCCAGATACCGCTAAAGGCGTATCCATTATCGGCGTCGTGCTGCTGCACGTCACGCTGGTAGTTCCAGAAGGTGAGCTAACGTGGTTGGCTGCCCTAAACGTATGGCTGGACCCGCTCCGCCTACCCTTGTTCTTTCTCGTATCCGGCTATTTCTCTACCAAGATATTTCGCTATTCTTTTAGCGAGCTATTTACTCGACGCCTGTGGTTTTTCCTCGTTCCCTATACGGTGTGGATGACCGTTGAACTATGGACCAAGCGCATCGAGTATCACTGGGTTTTCGGTGATCCCTATCTCCAGGTTACTGAGCTACTGTATAACCTGCTTTTGGGGCACACGATGGCTTGGTTTATTCACTCGCTCATTTTGTTCAATATATTTTTGTGGGCCGTGCGCAAGCTGCCAGCGTGGGCGGGCATAGGACTAAGTTTTGCACCGCTGCTTTTTATAGCCTGGCAGGACCACTATTTTTTCATCGGCAAGGCAATTATGTTCTTGCCCATTTTCGTGGGGGCGGCCTATTTGCGTGGACCAATTACGCGGTTTGCCGACGCCGCCGAAGCACCCTTCAAGGGCAACTTCCACACAGGATCGCTATGGGTATATTGTGCGGCCATCATTAGCTACATCACGGGACTGTCCCTCCGCCAAACCTGGAATGCTATCGAAGGTGACGTAGCTGTGCAGTGGCCATTGCCAGGTGGGGACGTCCTCGGCCGGGGCGATTTAGATCTCTTGATTCGCTTTGCAGAGCAAACGCTCGAAACCCCAGCGGGCATCGTCGGTGCGGTCATCATCAGCCATATTCCGGCGCTTTCCACCTTCGTAAAATTTGTCGGCCGGCACACGTTGCCCATTTACTTGGCCCACCCCATTGGTATGACGGTGGGATTCGGGTTCTTCATGGCCCACCGAGACTACGCGGTGAGCCTGGCCGGCGCGTGGCCCATGGAAAATACCTGGTTCTGGATTGGAGCCTGCTTTTTCTACTCGGCAGCGGCCTCGGTGGCACTGTGGGCGCTGGGCAAGGTACCTATCGTTGGGTGGACGCTGGTTCCACCGCGGATTGATAAGCGCCGGCCCGTCGTAGAGCCAATGGTAGCGAACAAAGAACCAGCAGGGCAGTAACGATGGCGTAATCATTGCCCACGATGTGCTGCCACCAGGCCCAGCTTAGCTCTTGGCCATTGGCATGAGGCACGAGCCAGTGCCCGCGAGCCAGAAGCGCCAGCCACGTTAGTGCGGCAAGCCCCCAGTGGCGACGGGCCACCAGAAGCACTCCCGCCAAAACGAGCCAGGTAAAGTGGTGCGACCACGACACCGGCGAGCACAGCAGCGAAACTGATGCGGCCAGAAGCATGAGCACCGCTTGGTTCTCCTGTGAGAGACGCTCCATGGTAAACCAGACGAGGGCAATGACGAGGAGAACAGCTACGAGCCATAGCTTTTCGGCGTGTTCTGGGGCTAGGCGGCTGAAGAATCCGCGCAGAGATTGGTTGGAGCTATAGGCAAGGCCGCCAATGCGGTTGGAATCGCGCAACGTATCGCTCCAGTACTGGATGGAACTATGCGGATTGCAAGCAAAGGCAAGGAGACCCGCGGCTAGGAAGGCGCCTAGCGCGCTGAAAAATGCGCGCCATTCCCTGCGGACAAAGAACACGGCGAGGAATACTGCGGGGGTGAGCTTGATAGCCATTGCAATACCGGTCAGCACGCCGCGGCCACGGCTGGGGCTAAGCCAGAGGATATCCACCACCACTAGTGCGGTCAGCAAGATATTGACCTGCCCGAAGCTAAAGGTCTCCGTGATCGGCTCAGTAAGCATTGCGGCCAAAAGCGCCCAACCTGCCCAGCCAGGGCAGCGCAAAGCACGCAGAACGAGGGCTACGCAGCCCCAAAGCGCAGCAAAGGAAGCGATAGATATGAGGATGCTTGCGGCGGTGAGGGGAATCCAGCTCAATGGGACAAAAAGCAGCGCCGCAAACGGCGGGTAGGTAAAGGGGAGAGAGACATCGCGATTGCTGCCGACTAGGTAATCTTTGGCATATAAATCGCTGCCAAAGCCGGCACCGCCTTCGCGGTAAACGTCGAGGTCAATGTGGTAGTAGGTGGAGAAATGGCCGGAGAAAAGCTCCGGAATATCAATCAGCCACCAAAGGGCCACGAGGGCAGATAGGCACAAGGGAAATGCAGTAAACCACACAGACTTCTTCACGCCAGAAGTGTACAACTGTCTCTTTAAGGGGCCAATTTACCGCCCCGGATAAGGCGACGCTAGGCTTGGGAGACGTGCGCTACTTCTATGACACCGAATTTATCGAAGATGGACAGACCATTGAATTGGTCTCCATCGGCATCGTCGGTGAGAATGGCAGCGAGTACTACGCTGTGTCTACGGATTTTGATCCGGCAAAGGCCAATTCTTGGGTAAAAGACAATGTATTAGCCAAGTTGCCCAGCCCCCGGGATCCAGTGTGGAAACCTTTGGAGACCATCCGCACGGAGGTCTTTGAATTCCTGACCCAAAGTTCCACTCCGATAGAGCTGTGGGCGTGGGTGGGAGCCTACGATCACGTGGTATTGGCGCAGTTGTGGGGAGATATGGCCGGGCTGCCTAGGCGGATGCCGCGCTATACCCGCGAGCTCAAGCAGTACTGGGAGTTTGCAGGACGACCAAGCTTGCCCGCCGTGCCAAAGGGCAATCATGATGCGCTTGTCGACGCCCGCCATAACCTTGCCAAGTTCCGTGCCTGCGCCCAGGTGCTTCCGCTCTCTAAGGGCAATAGAATCAATATCTAGAATTTAACTAACGCGCTATAGGTCCTTAATGGTTAAATAGCAGTGTGAGTTGGACAGTAGATATTCCGCAAGGCGTTCTCCCGGACCTTCCACCATTGCCTGAGGGCATCGAGGAAGTCTTCCAAGACGTCATCAAGCGTGATGCAAAGCAGCAGCCAAGCTGGGATCCCTCCCAGGCCAATAACGTGCGCAAAATTCTCGAATCCGTGCCTCCTATCGTGGTTGCGCCCGAGATTGAAGCGCTCAAGAAGAAGCTGGCAGACGTTGCCCTAGGCAAGGCTTTTTTGCTGCAAGGCGGCGACTGTGCAGAAACGTTTGAGTCAAATACCGAGCCGCATATCCGCGGCAATGTGAAAACGCTGCTGCAGATGGCCGTGGTGTTGACCTATGGTGCCTCGGTTCCCGTGGTGAAACTGGGCCGCATCGCCGGCCAGTACGCCAAGCCGCGTTCCTCTGATACGGATTCTAACGGTCTGTTGAACTACCGCGGTGACATTGTCAATGGCGTGGAGCCAAGCGAGGAGGCGCGCCGTCACGACCCCGCCCGCATGATCCGCGCCTACGCAAACTCTTCGGCGGCAATGAACCTGGTACGTTCGCTAACCTCGTCTGGAACTGCGGATCTCTACCGCCTGCATGAGTGGAACCGTGAGTTCGTGCGTAAATCTCGCGCTGGTGCCCGCTACCAGGACCTAGCCCGTGAGATCGAAAACGGCCTGAACTTTATGAATGCCTGCGGCGTGCACGATGACACCTTGCGCTCTGCCGATATCTACTGCTCGCACGAAGCATTGCTGAAGGACTACGAGCGCTCCATGCTGCGCTTGGGCTTGGATAATAACGGCGATACCAAGCTCTACGATCTTTCTGCGCACCAAGTATGGATTGGTGAGCGCACTCGAGGTATCGAAGATTTCCACGTGAATTTTGCGGCGATGATTGGCAACCCAGTGGGCATCAAGCTGGGGCCAGGGGTAACCCCAGAGCAGGCCGTGGAGTACGCAGAAAGGCTCGACCCGAACCGTGAACCTGGTCGCCTGACCATGATTTCGCGCATGGGCCACGATAAGGTCCGCAGCGTTCTACCTGCCATCGTGAAGGCAGTGGAAGACTCAGGCCACAAGGTGGTTTGGCAGTCTGATCCGATGCACGGCAATACCTTTACCGCATCCAATGGTTATAAGACTCGCCACTTTGACAAGATTGTGGACGAGGTCCAAGGCTTCTTTGAGGTCCACCGTGAACTGGGCACCCATCCGGGTGGCGTGCACCTCGAGTTCACCGGTGAAGACGTCACCGAGTGCCTAGGCGGTGCCGAGGACATCACCGACGTGGACCTGCCGGGCCGCTATGAGTCTGCCGTAGATCCGCGCTTGAATACACAGCAATCGCTAGAGCTGTCCTTCCTCATTGCGGAGATGCTGCGTAACTAAATCCACAGGTTCGGCGTCATGCCATAAAGCGAAGAACCGAACCACCACCCGCCGATCGCCACCGCGCCAACAGCAATCGCTACCACTAGTAGGAAAAGAACTAGTGAAAGCGGATTGCGGTTGGTCAGCGGACGCTCGGCGGGTTCTTCTTGTGCGCTGTGGACCGGTTGCTCAGGGACAGACGCCGGCACCGGTGGTGGCGCAGATGCAGCTGCCGGGGCAAACGGTTCGAGGGGGGACTCGGCCGTGGAATATGGCTGCGGTTGTGGCTGCGGCCCTGGAGCGGACTCCGCCTGAGGCATATCCAGTTTTGTTTCAAAACTAAGGCGCTGCGGCGGGATGACTTCTGTCGGGCCACCGTCACGATGTTCCGTTTCGTCCTGCGAGATGCTGCGAGTGGGCTCAAAGATCTCGGTGGCTCCTGTGCCAGAAAAATCCGTAGGAGCCTGTGCCGTGCGCGCTGCCGCAGCGTTCCTTGGCACGGGGATGGTCACGTCTGGGAGATCGAGCTCTCGGCAGACGTCATCGAGTGCCTCGAGAAACTCGCCGGCGTCGGAGAAGCGCTCACGGGGATCACGGGCGGTGGCGGTGGCCACGAGGGCGTCGACAAGCTTGGGCACACCAGAGATACGCGACGACGGCGCGGGGACGTCGGAATTTAAGCGGGCCGTGGCATGCGCCATGGGAGTATCGCCAGAGAAGGGAACGGTGCCGGTAAGCAGCTCGAAGAGGACGATACCGGCTGAATATACATCCGAGGCTGGGGTAATTTCCTCACCTGTTACTTGCTCTGGCGCAAGGTAGGACACGGTGCCCACAATCATGTTTGTCGTGGCTTCGGCATTGGTGGCGCGCACCAGCCCAAAATCGCCCACCTTTACTCGGTGGTGGGAGGTAATAAGCACATTATCGGGTTTGATGTCGCGGTGGATGAGCCCGGTGGAATGCACCTCCTCTAGGCCGCGGAGAACATTGCGCAGGGTAGAGGTGGCCGCCTGCACTGGGAAGGGGCCGCCTTCGGCCAGAAGCTCGCGCAGCGTACCGCCATCGATGAGTTCCATGATGAGGTAGATGGGCTCACCATCGGCCGAAAAATCGTGAATAGCCACGAGGTTGGGATGCTGCAAACGAGCCATGGCGCGGGCCTCGCGCGAAAAGCGCTTGATAAAGACTGGGTCATCGGAATAGCGCTCGTCCATGACCTTGGCCGCTACCGCTCGCCCAAGCCGCATGTCCACGCAACGATAGACGGTAGACATGCCACCGCGGGCAATGGGGCGATCGATGCGGTAACGGTTTTCCAGCACGTCACCAATTTCCAACCTAGTCATGCTTCCCAGTATGGCTGATCCTCTAGCCCGCGTTAAAGTAGAGAACGTGACTAATGCAGAAAAATCCCTAGATACCTTGCTCGCTAACGAAGAACTGCTCAGCATGCAGCAAGTAGCAGAAAAGCTAGACTTGCCCATTACGCGCGCCTATGACCTGCTGCAGGACCGAAAGTTCATCGCCTGGGATTCCCCAGAAGGAAAGCGGGTGCCGCTGGCCTTCTTCAATGATAAAGGTGTCATTGCCAAGCATGTGACCGCGGCGATTACCGTATTGACCGACGGCGGCTATAAGGACACCGAAATCTTCAAGCACCTCTTTACTGAGGATGATTCACTGCCGGGCCGCCCCATCGATGCCTTGCATGGTCACCTCGCCCGCGAGGTTATCCGGCGTGCTCAGGCTGCCGCTTTTTAGGCACGCCTTCAAATATCCACTGAATGGCAAACCATGCCACCACGATCATCCCGATGACCCAGAACCAGTTGTAGAGCTGGTGATTGCCATCGCCGGAGAAGGAGACGCCGATAAACAGGGCCACGCCGGAGGCGAATTTAATAAGCCATAATGGCGGCCGGAACGTGCCCATCAGGGTAAAGATGGAGGCGTAATACCACGGCAAGGTCACGGCATTGAAGACAAAGGCGACCTGGTAGGCGGCTGCGGTGCCCATGACAGCGTCACGGTCGTCCTTGCGGCATAGCCACCACACCGCCACCAGTCCGATGAGCATGCAGACCATTGCGATGCTGCGCAAGACAGCCAGGATGGCGTTATAGGAAGCATCCGGCATAAAGATTTGCACGGCGGGGAAGATTACATCAGTGGCTAGGGTTGGCCCCGCAAGCGGGTTGATCACCTTGGAATTGCCGCTTACCTGAGACAACCAGCCCCAAGACGTTCCCGAAATCCATGTGATGAGGGCTACCGCAGCGATGATTTCTACCAGCGCAGTTAGGCCAGAAAGCACAAAGACGAATAGCGACCGCCACTTGCTAGAGCCTTTGGGCGCGTAGTAGTGAAGCATCATCCATACAATGAAAGGTGCCGCAATGACGGCAGTGGCCTTCATCGCCACTGCCGTGCCTACGAGGAGGAGGGCGGCGTGGAAATGCCTGTTCAAAGCTGCTAGCAGCCCGATAGATACGAGACCCACCATGAGAGATTCATTGTGCATGCCGCCGATGAGGTGCAAGATAATGACTGGGTTTGCCACGCCGAGCCACAAAGCTACCGCCGGATCAGCGCCGAGTTTCGAAGCGATGCGGGGGATAGACCAAGCGATGGTGATAAAACCTAATAGGGAAAGAACCTTATACGCGGCGACACCTGCGGTGACGTTGTCACCCACCAAGCCGGTGACCAATTCACCTATCCATAAATGAAGGGGGCCATAGGGCGTGGTGGTATTGCGCCAGTCCTGGGAAACCTCAAGAAGGAAGGGGCCTGGATTGACAGCAGCACCTTCGGTATAAGGATCGAAGCCGTCGCGGACCATTGCGCCCTGCATGAGATAGGAATACACATCGCGCGAAGCCAGGGGACCGGCAAATACAAGGGGAGTGACCCAGGCAAAGAGGATGCGCTGGATATCGCGTAAGCCGCCCTTGGGGCGAGGGTTAGTAAGCTGCGGGCGAATAATGGTGCGCCCAGCGAGTACCCAAGCCGCAGCTAAGAGGAAAATGCCCACCCAGTACAGCGCAAGACCGAGATTGCGCCCGTGACCATAAGACAAGAAGCCAATATTTAGCGCCTCAAGGAGCCCGCCGCGGTTCCGGGTAGCGCCGCCGGAGAATGAGGCAAACAGCAAAATACAGGATGCCGATAATCCCAGTGGTAGCGCGCGCGGAATGGGAAAGGAGTACGTCTTTGACACGGCAAAAACCTACTTGTGGCGAGCCGTGGCCTTGATTGCCAACTGCTCTAGGGTTTCGGTTACCGCGGGATCTACTCGTGCGGCGCGCAGGTGCTGCAAACCGGATTGCGTCAGTGATGCGATGCGGCGCTCAATCTCTTCCGGTGCGCCCGAATCAGCGATAATCTGCGCTAAGCGCGATAGCTCCTGGGGATCTGAGGTGTGACCGATGAGCTTGCGTAGGGTGGCCGCAGCCTGCGGGTCGGATTCATCCGCGCGACGAAGCGCTAGCGCCAAAAGCTCGGTGCGTTTTCCTTCGCGCAGATCATCACCGGCAGGTTTGCCGGTTACGGCGGGATCGCCAAAGACACCCAATTGATCGTCGCGCAACTGGTAGGCAATGCCGATATCTTGCCCGTAGCCGCGGAAGGCTGCGATAAGTTCTTCGCTAGCACCGGCAATCGAGGCGCCCAAGTGCAATGGGCGTTCAATGGTATAGGCGGCCGTTTTATAGCGGTTGACGGAATTGGCAAGCTCTACGGATTCGGAACCGGCCGCCTCCAAAGAGATATCTAAAAGTTGTCCGCCAATGACTTCAGTTCGCATGCCGCGCCACGGGCTGCGAGCTCGGTGTAAAGCTGCCGCACTAAGACCGGAGTCCTGGAACATGTCCTCCGCATACACCAGCGCTAGATCGCCGACCAAGATTGCTACGGACGTGCCAAAAAATTCTGGGTCCCCCAAGTATCCCGACTCGCGGTGCAGCTTTTCGACGCCTCGGTGCACCGTAGGATTGCCGCGCCGGGTATTTGAAGCATCGATAATGTCATCATGGATGAGCGCACATGCCTGGATAAATTCCAGGGAAGCGGCCGCACGGAGCATGGCCTCCGGGTCTTCTTCTCCGCGACCAGCAGCGAGGTATCCTGCCCAGGCATAGGTGGGGCGCACCCGCTTGCCGCCGTCAAGCACGAAGGATTCCAAAAAGCTCACGGCCTTAGTTACAGGGGCACCAATTGCGGCCACCTGCTCTCGGCGTTGATCAAGAAAGGCAGCGAGTTCTTCGCGTACCGCACCGGGAATGTCCGCCAGCTCAGGAATATTTTGCATAGTCACATCCCACACGATACCGCCTAGAGCACTTAAGAAATAACAGAGGTTTACAGCGGCAGCCTAGCGCCCAAGATGGCAAAAGGGCGGGCATCGGCGGGGTAGAGGTGATTGCGGAGGACATCGAAAAAACCGGCGGACCTATAGAGGCGGAAGGCACCGTTGTCCTCGTTTGGTACTTCAGGCGTGGACAATAGGGCATAACGCGCCGGGGCATTCCATAACAATCCCTCTAAGAGCTTTTTACCCAGGCCGTGTCCCTGGTATTGCGGCAATACGTGGATCTCCGCCAATTCGTAGTAGTTGCGTACGATGTCCCACTGCTCTTCAGTGGGACCGCCTTGCAAACGTAGCCCGCGACGAAGCTCAGCGTCCCACCAGCTATCCGGAGAACCTAGAAACCCATAGGACACCCCAACGATGCCGTCGTCCTGGGTGGCTATCTGCGCGCTGAATCCAGGGCGCGTCAAGTCACGTCGCCAGCTGGAGATGCGGCTGTGCACGATGGCGGGGTTGTAGTTCATTGCCTCGATATGGATTTCAACCAATTGAGGGGCCAGTAAGGAAAACTCCGGCGGGGTTAGGCGGCGAATTTCAAAGCTCACAGTATCTATGACACCAGAAGTCTGGCCCAGAGGCGGACAGTGGGGCGAACTCTGTCTTTCGGACGCGGTGTTAAAAAGTCGAACAATCGGCCTTATAGAACCTTGTGCGCAGGGTATACCCTTGTCTAATTCGAACAGGTGCACTATTCTTAAGGGTGAAATGTCCGGCGGCTTCCTTAGGGTCAATGGGCAAAACCAACGACGTTATTTATTTAGTTAAGGACAAAGGCAATGGCACAGATTATTTCGGCAACGCGTACCCGTTCTTATGGCCGGGCGGGCGGCAAGCGAGCGCGGTTCCTCTTTCAGGCTCGAGAATTATTGGATGCCGCACGCGGTTATGCGGCTGAAGGGCGGTTCGATCAAGCTTTAGAGGTGGCGTACCAATCGGCCCTTCGCACCGCGGGGGCGCGGGTAGCTGTATCGGCGGTGGCTCGACGTCGCCGCCTCCCCTCTAGCGCATGGGACCGGCTAGCGCTCGTAGGTGTGGAGGAAAAGCGGTGGGCTGAATCTTTTAAGGGCTATTCGCGTACCCGCGCTCGCGTAGCGTCGGGCTTGGATGAAGTCCCGGGCGGGGATTTTGTCTACGGTCTTATGCAGCGTGCTGCACAGTTCTTGGATGAAAGTGAGTTAGAGACTTCTTTTGGCTCTTTTGCTGCGTAGTCACTGCGTGGGGGCGCTCACTACCTTTTAGGGAACATACTGATTATTCTGGGCGTTAGTATAAGTAGAACTATTGCCGCCCGAAGCCCAAACCCTAGTTGGAGGAACAGTGTCTCTTTCTGAACAGGAGCAGCGTACGCTCCGTGAAATTGAGGAATCGTTACTTGCTGATGATCCTAAGTTTGGCGCTTCCGTTTCTGAGCCTGCGTCGTTCGGTGGCTCTGGCGGCGCGGTAACCCTGCGTGGCGTAGCACTCGTTGTTGTCGGTCTATGCATGCTCATTGGCGGTGTTGCCCTCGCACAACAGAGCCTGTGGTTTATTGCGCTTTCCATTGCGGGCTTTTTAGTGATGTTTGCCGCTGGTGTGTGGATGCTGCGCGGTGATGGCTCCGGATATTCGGTGGAGAAGCGTGATTCTGGTGTCCGTGCAAAGAAGTCTGCCGCCCGTAGGGGTGGAGTCAGCGATAAGCTGGAGGAAAACTTCCGCCGCCGTTTTGAGGGGCGTTAGCGCTTTTCATTTTCAAGCTCACCCCGGTCGATCCAGTAAAGGTTGACCGGGGATTTTTGTATCCAACCAAAATTCCCCACTTTGCCCCACCGGAGAAGCGTTCGGTGGGCTGTTGTGGGGTAGCTTTCCCGTTAGCCCAGTCAAAACGCCTCGATAACACAGGATATGGGGGAGGTGAGGGGATCGGGGCGCATTATATTGGTGTTGCGGGTGGGGTGTAAGGGGTGGCGGTAATGGGCTGTCAAGGCCTTTTAGGGGATTTCTTCCCACTGAAAAAACTGCTATCTAGCTGCGGGAAATTGTGGACTAACTGAAGGACACGCGGTAATAAGTGGGTTAGGTGGGGGAAAGTGGGGTAGAGTGGGGCGCAGCGGAGGAAAGAGGGGCTTCAACGTCTCGATTCTGAAGTGAGAGAATCCGGAGTTTTCGAGTAAGGAAGGTGGATGCCGGGATGTTTCTCGGAACCTACACTCCGAAGCTCGATGACAAAGGACGTCTTACGCTTCCGGCAAAGTTTCGCGATGAACTCGCGGGTGGCCTCATGGTCACCAAGGGGCAGGACCACTCGTTGGCCGTGTACCCACGGGAGGAGTTTGCGGCACGAGCGCGGAAGGCAGCGGCGGTTTCTCGAACCAACCCAGAAGCACGCGCTTTCATCCGCAACTTGGCAGCAAGTGCGGACGAACAGCGGCCGGACGGGCATGGTCGAATCACGTTGTCCGCGGGGCATCGGGAGTACGCGAACCTGTCCAAGGAATGCGTTGTGGTTGGCTCTGTGGACTTTCTCGAAATTTGGGACGCGGCCGCGTGGGCCGAGTACCAGTCGCAAACTGAAGATGCTTATTCGGCCGCAGATGCCGATGACGTACTGGCGGGCTTGCTCTAAGCCTGCACAAGAGTGCGTGTAAGGACTCTGTCCGAGGCGGATGATTCTGGTGTACTTCCCCGATATCAGAAACCTGCCTCGGACAGGGCCCTATACGCACTCGCATGCTTTCCACCACTGGAAGTCCGGGATTCGAAGAAAGGGGGTTGCGGGGAGACATGGCTATTGAAAACCTAAATTATGACGTGGCTGATAATCACGGCCATGTGCCTGTCATGCGCGAGCGCATGGCCGATCTCCTGCGCCCCCAAGTAGAAACGGCGGGGGATAATGCCGTGCTTGTTGACGCCACCTTGGGCGCCGGCGGCCACACCCGCTATTTTCTAGAAGCTTTCCCCAATGTCCGAGTGATTGGCGTAGACCGCGATCAGCAGGCGCTGCGCAACGCAACCGAACGTCTAGCGCCTTATGGCGATCGCTTCATTGGCGTCAACGCTCGCTTTGATGAGTTGGGCAGTGCCATTGCGGAAGGCGAGGGCTATAACTTTGGTCTGGCCCGCAGCGTCGGCCTTGCCGGAGCCCTCTTTGACCTTGGCGTTTCTTCGATGCAGCTCGATCAGGCGGACCGCGGATTCGCGTACAAGACGGATGCACCGCTGGATATGCGTATGGATCCCTCGCAGGGGATTACTGCGGCGGATGTGCTCAACACCTATTCGCACGGTGATTTGGCTCGGATCCTCAAGACCTATGGCGATGAGCGTTTTGCCGGGAAAATTGCCTCGGCTGTACTGAAGGAGCGCGATAAGGAGCCTTTCACTAACTCCGCGCGCTTAGTTGAGCTGCTTTACGACGCCATTCCGGCCGCGACCCGGCGTACAGGGGGACACCCCGCGAAGCGCACCTTTCAAGCCTTGCGCGTCGAGGTCAATCGCGAGTTGGAGGCTATCGAAAATGTGCTGCCGGTTATTACCCAAGCACTATCGGTAGGCGGCCGTGCCGTATTTATGAGTTACCAGTCCTTGGAAGACCGCATCGTGAAGGCGGCCTTTAAAGAATTGACCACGTCCACAACTCCGGCCGGACTGCCAATGGACCTTCCTGGCACCGCGCCGAAGTTCACAATCGTGACGCGAGGCGCGGAAAAGGCCTCCGAAGAGGAGATTGCAGAAAATTCCCGGGCCGCGTCGGTGCGTGTTCGTGCCATCGAAAGGCTTGAGGGAATGTCAGAATTTCTACCGCCGGGAGGCAGGCCATGAGCACAATCCCACGTCGAAACCACCTAAAGACTGACAGCCGCGACAGAGAGGCCACTCGCACCATGGGCGCCAGCCGAGACTTCACCACCGGAATCGATACCGGAGCCCCGACGGCGCTGCGTGAGCGTCCCAGCACGAAGCGTGCCCCGAGCCGCACCCGGGTGCCGCACCGCAGCCGCAGCACGAACCGCCTGGGATCGAAGCAGGTTGTTAGCTTCCGCGGCCGGCAGCTGCAGCCGCAGACTAAGAAGAGCGGGCTGTTTGCCCGCCTGTCTGTCATCGCGCTTACGCTTCTCATCGTCGGCGTAGCTGTGGCAATGTGGCTGTCCGGTTTGTCTACCAAGCAAACCTTTGCCATCCAACAGCTCACCGTTCAGGATTCCCAACTGGATAACCAGATTGAAACCCTCAACCGTGATGCAGAAAATCTCAGCTCCTCTGCGGACATTGCGCGCCGTGCGGATGAGATGGGCATGGCCATTCCTAAGCAGCCAGGTATTGCGGAAGTTGGCGGCGATGGAAAGATCGTCGATAAGCGCGAAGGCACCCCGGATACGGAAAAGCTTATTGACGTAAACGGAGAACCTATCCGCCCCGGCCAGGCTTCCAGCGACCCGAAGGATACTGAAGGCCTCTCGGATTCCTTAAACGCCGTGCCGCAAGGCCAACAGCGCACCACCCGCGGCGGTGATGCCGGGAATACCGGCGCCGCGCAGGATGACGCGCGCCCCAACCTTCCCGCACGTGCGCCGTACGCCAGCCGCGCCGAGTAGCCGGAGTGGCTAGGGAAGAATATTCGGTGAAAATGATGATGCTCGCGCGTGGTGGCGCGGGCATTCTGACTTTTGTAGGGCACAATCAATACACGCAAGATATTGTGGCGGAAATAGGGAAGGTGACATTGGACTGTGACTACGCCAAGTAGGGCTAGGCGCCGCCCGCGCCGCACCACCAGCTCCGCGGTGCCGCAAAAGAAGCTGATGCGCAAGCGTCTGCGCATTATCGTCTCCGTGGTGCTTGTGGCGATGGTTGTCCTTGTCGGCCGACTAGCCTGGGTGCAGCTCGTATGGGGTCCGGACCTTTCCGCCAAGGCCGTAACTCAGCGCGAGCGCGTCTATATTGAGCCGGCCCGTAGGGGAGAGATTTTAGACCGCGACGGCCAGCGCTTGGCTTATACGATGAAGTCTCGGTCCTTGACCGTCTCACCTACTCGTCTGCGCGATGAGCTAAAAGACAAGGCCGAAATCGAGGCCCAGAATGACGGCTCGACTGAGGGTATGGACGATAAGAAGCTCGATAGCTTCCTCAACCAGAAAATGGAGGAGACCCTCAAAGACATGGCGGAGGGAATCCCGAAGATGATTGAGGATTCGGGAGCTTCGACCTCCAAGGTGGAAAAGGAAGACATTCTTAATAAGCTCAAGGCCGATACCCAATACGAGGTATTGGTGCGCAATGTCGATCCGGATGTAGCCGTAGAGATTTCCAATAAGTACCACGGAGTGGCAGCGGATCGGCAAGACATTCGCCAGTACCCCAATGGCGCTATTGGGGAGAATGTCGTGGGCAAGGTATCCATGGATGGCCATGGCCAATTTGGCTTCGAGGCCGCGCGCGATACGGAACTAACCGGCATTGACGGCCAGTCAACCGAGGACGTATCCGCGGATGGCCAGGTTATCCCCGGCACGCTCCGTGATGTCGTTGATACCGTTGATGGCCGCGATGTCACCCTCACCCTCGATTTGGATCTGCAGACTTATGTGCAGCAAAAGCTGGAGAAGGCCAAGGCCAACTCCAAGGCTTCTGGCGCGGAGGCTGTGGTCCTTGATGCTGCGACCGGCCAAGTCCTCGCCATGGCCAATACCGATACCGTAGATCCCAACAAGAATATTGAGGATCAGCTCGATGAGGGCAAAGACTTTGAAAACCACAGCGTCTCGCACCCTTATGAGCCAGGCTCTGTAGCCAAGGTGGTTACCGCTGCTGCCGCATTGCAAGAGGGAGTGACCACCCCGGACGAGGTGCACCAGGTTCCGGGATCCATCGATATGGCGGGTGTGACCGTTAACGATGCGTGGCAGCACGGCACCGAGCCCTATACAACGACCGGCATCTTTGGTAAATCCTCCAATGTGGGCACCTTGATGCTTGCCGATAAATTGGGCCAAGAAAAGTACGCGAAGTACTTGGAAAAGTTTGGTTTGGGTAATACCACCGGCGTAGAACTACCGAATGAATCTGCCGGTAGCGTGCCGGACCTGGAGCAATGGTCCGGCGGCACCTTCGCCAACCTGCCCATTGGTCAGGGCCAGTCCTGGACCACCTTGCAGATGGCGAGCGTGTACCAAACATTGGCAAATGGCGGCGAGCGCATCGAGCCGCGCATCATTGACTCTGTGAAGGGGCCAGACGGCAAGGAAGAAAAGCTGGAGGAGCCAAAAAAGACCCAGGTGATAAGCCCTGAAACCGCCAAGACAACGGTGGATATGTTCCGGGCCGTCTTCCAAGACGATGACGCTGGCCTGCAAAATGGCACGGCCGGTAATGCGCAACTCAAGGGTTATCAGCTCTCCGGCAAGACTGGTACAGCTCAAAAGGTCGATCCGAATACCGGGGCCTATTCGAACTCCGCCTATTGGATCACCTTTGCCGGTATCGCACCGGCCGATGATCCGCGCTTCGTCGTTGCCGTCATGTTGGATGAACCCAAATCCGGTGTGGAGGACAATGGAGGCGGCGGCCAATCGGCAGCGCCTATTTTCCGAGACATCGCCTCCTGGCTGCTCAACCGTGACAATATTCCGACTTCGAAACCAGCACCGCGGCTGACCCTGCGGGCACAATAGGAGCTTAGTATGACCGTTTCATTGGATACTCTCGCCCAGCTTTCTGGCGGGCGCGTCATTGGTGACGCCTCCGTGGAGGTCTCCGCGTGCGGGCTGGATTCTTCCCGTCTGCCTGAGGGCGCGCTTTTTGCCGCCCTGCCGGGCACACGTGCACACGGCGCGCAGTTCGCCCGCGATACTAAGGCTGCGGCTGTGCTTACCGACGCCGCCGGACTCGACCTGCTCAGCCAGGCCCAAGAGACCCGCCCCATTGTGGTGGTGGACGATATTCGTGCCGTGCTCGGTCCGATTTCCGCTGAAATTTATGGCCACCCCACCCGGGAACTGACGGTCATTGGCGTCACCGGTACCTCCGGCAAGACCACCACGAGCTACCTGCTTGAAGCTGGCCTGCTCCATGCTGGGCATTCCGTGGGGCTTATCGGTACCACCGGTACTCGTATTAACCGCACCCCGGTTCCTACCTCGCTTACTACTCCCGAGGCACCTACCTTGCAAGAGCTATTCGCGCGCATGAAAAGCGAGGGCGTCACCCACGTGGTGATGGAGGTATCTTCGCATGCACTGGAGTTGGGGCGTGTTCGCGGAACCCGGTTTGCCGTGGGCGGGTTTACGAATTTAAGCCAGGATCACCTGGATTTTCACCCCACCATGGAGGACTACTTCGAAGCTAAGGCCAAGCTCTTTGCTGGGGAGCAGGCAGCCGAGCAGGCTGTAATCTGCCTCGATGATGAGTGGGGCGGGCGCATGCGCGGCGTCGCCGAGAGCGCTGGCCACCCCGTAACCACGGTGGCCACTCAGGGGGGTGCGGCTACGATTTCCGCGCACCAAACCGCCACCGAGGCTACCGGCGCCCAAGAGGTCGCCTTGAACTATGACGGTGCCGATTTCTCCTTCCGGCTGCCACTGCCTGGCGAGTTCAATATCGCCAATGCCTGCTTGGCGCTGGGCATGGCCGTAGCGGTAGGAGAGGAGCCGGCGGAGTTCCTCTCGGGCGTCGAAAAGGTCGCCGTTCCCGGCCGTATGGAGCGCATCGACCGCGGTCAAGACTTTGTAGCCGTGGTGGACTATGCCCATAAGCCGGCAGCTATCGCCGCGGTGCTTGATACTCTGCGTGGCCAACTTGAAGGAACCAAGGGGCGCGTCGGCATCGTCGTCGGCGCCGGCGGAGACCGTGATAGCTCAAAACGCCCCATCATGGGCGCTGCCGCGGCCACCCGCGCTGACCTCACTGTGGTCACCGATGACAACCCACGTTCTGAGGACCCTGCCACTATTCGTGCTGCGGTGGTGGACGGCGCACGCGAAGCCGCGCCCCAGGGCGATATTCGTGAGGTAGGTTCTCGTGCCCGTGCCATCGATGAAGTCGTTGACTGGGCCGAGCCAGGCGATGCCGTCATCGTCGTCGGCAAGGGCCACGAGGTGGGCCAGCTTATTAACGGAAAAACCTTGCACTTTGATGACCGCGAAGAAATGGCACGCGCCATCGAGGAGAAACTGGCCGGAACCCTACAGCGCGATACCCTTAGGGATGCGAAGGAGTAGTCATGATTCCACTTTCTATTGCCGATATTGCCGAAATCACCGGGGGCAGCCTCGATTGCGTTTCCGACCCAGATCAGCGCGTTACCGGGTTCATCGAATTCGATTCCCGGAAGGTAACCAAAGGTGGGTTGTTTCTTGCCCTTCCCGGCGCCCGAGTGGATGGCCACGATTATGCGGAAAAGGCCATTGAGCAGGGCGCAGTAGCGGTGCTGGCTGCGCGGCCGGTCGGCGTTCCGGCGGTCGTCGTTAAGCCTCAAGGCCGCGTTACCGGTGATGCTGCGAACGCGGATATCTATGCTCACGACGAGGACGGTTCTGCCGCTGCGGTTGTCCAGGCGCTGTCCGATATTGCCAGGGAAGTCACCCGCCGCCTGACCGCGGAGCAGGGCCTAGAGATAGTCGGTGTGACCGGCTCAGCCGGAAAGACCTCCACCAAGGACCTGCTGGCCACTATTTTCCGCGCAGAGGGCGATACCGTTGCCCCTCCTGGTTCCTTTAATAACGAGGTCGGCCTGCCCTATACCGCTTTGCGCTGTGATGAGCACACCCGCTTCCTCGTTGCCGAAATGTCTGCCCGCGGAATTGGCCATATCCGCCACCTGACAACTATTACCGCACCCACCGTGGGCGTAGTGCTCAACGTGGGCACCGCTCACCTAGGCGAGTTTGGCTCGCGTGAAAACATCGCCCAGGCCAAAGGCGAGCTTGTGGAGGCCCTGCCCTCGGCCGCTGAGGGCGGGGTCGCTGTGCTCAATGCCGATGATCCCTTTGTCGCCGGCATGGCGCCTCGCACCTCAGCAAAGGTCGTTTACTACTCGGCAAATAAGCCGCCGGCTGCCGACGCCCAGTACTACGCCAGCGATATCCAGCTCGATGATGTGGCCCGCCCCTCGTTCGTGCTGCATGCGCCGGGCACAGACCCGCTTCCAGTAAAACTGCAGGTCTTTGGCCGGCCCCAAGTATCTAATGCTTTGGCAGCGGCGGCCGCAGCCATTGAATCAGGCATGGACCCGCAGGTGGTAGCCAGCGCGCTATCGGGGCACCAAAATGCCTCCGAACACCGCATGGACGTACGCACCCGCCGCGATGGAGTCACCACCATCGATGACTCCTATAATGCCAATCCCGATTCAATGCACGCGGCGATTGCCGCGCTGGCCTATACCTCAGCCGCTCGTCCGGATGCCCGAGCCATCGCCGTGCTCGGTGAGATGGGAGAACTCGGCGGCGAAGCGGTGGCTGCCCACCGCACATTGGGCGAGGTCCTTTCCAAATACCACGTTGGCTACCTCGTGGCCGTGGGAGATAACGAGAATATGAGGGCGATGGTCGAGGCCGCACGGGCGCAGGGTATAAATACTACTATCAGCCCAGATGTTGACACCGCTGCGGCGGCGGTCGAAGACATCATTAGGGTAGCGCCTGCCGGCATCGAAGACTGGGCGGAGCGCGAGGCCAAAGACGTTGTCCTCATCAAGTCATCGAATGCCCAGCGCCTGTGGCGCGTGGCAGAAAAGCTCAATCGCCGTTAGTCCTCAGTACAAGGAGAAAGACCTCTAGCAATGACTCAGATCATTATCGCGGGCATCCTCAGCTTCCTCGTCGCGATTTTTACCACTCCCATGTTGGTCCGCTATTTTTCCGGCGTAGGCAAGGGGCAGGAAATCCGTGAGGACGGGCCACAGCTGCACCTACGCAAGCGCGGCACACCAACTATGGGCGGACTGGCGATTTTGCTCGCCATCACTGTGGCCTACCTTGTGGTGGGCATTTACGCCCGCGTGACGGGCAACGGTGGCTTTAGCCCCTCCGGTCTCTTGGTCTACTTCCTCACCATGGGCTTGGGCGGACTGGGCTTTGCCGATGACTTCATCAAGCTGTTTAAAAAGCGTAACCTCGGCCTCAATAAGACCGCCAAGCTGGTAGGTCAACTAGCCGTCGCGCTTATCTTCGGCATCTTGGCACTGCAGTTCCCCGATGCACACGGCTTGACCCCGGCGTCGACAAACCTGTCCTTCGTCCGCGATTTTGACACCTTCGATATCGCCGTGGGCGGCGCCATTATCGGCACCATCGTTTTCTTGGTCTTTCTCTATCTACTCATCGCGGCGTGGTCGAATGCCGTAAACCTCACCGATGGCCTCGACGGTTTGGCCGCCGGCACCACTGCGATGGTCATGGGAGCCTACGCGCTCATTTCCTTCTGGCAGTTCCGCAACTCTTGCGCTGTGTCGCCTGCGGCGGGGTGCTATGAGGTCCGTGATCCACTCGACCTCGCCGTGCTGGCTGCAGCTGGCCTGGGCGGTTGCTTGGGCTTTTTGTGGTGGAATGCCGCACCGGCGAAAATCTTTATGGGCGATACCGGCTCACTAGCACTCGGTGGTCTCGTCGCTGGCCTGTCCGTGACCACCCGTACCGAGCTGCTCATGATCATCATCGGCGCCATCTTCGTTATTGAGACGGTCTCCGTGGTTATCCAGATCATCGTCTTCCGCAGCACCGGAAAGCGCTTTTTCCGCATGGCGCCCATCCACCACCACTTTGAAAACGGTGGTTGGGCAGAGACCGCCGTGGTCACCCGCTTTTGGTTGCTCAGCGCCATGGCCGCCATTGCCGGCGTATGCATCTTTTATGGTGACTGGCTGTCCGCGGTCGGTTTTAGTTCTTAAGACTCACGCCTTCTAGCTTTTTCGAGGAAAGAGGAAAACAGATGACCGAGTTACCATCCTCCTTGCGCGGTCGCGTGCTCGTGGCTGGGGCGGGAGTATCCGGGCGCGGTTGCGTCGCTATGCTCACCAGACTCGGCGTGGATACTACCGTGGCAGATTCCAACGAAGCTGCTCTAGAGGCGTTGGCGGAGGACTACGGCGTAGCTACGGCTTCGGTTGACTCCGCCGCCCAAAGCGAGTTTGACCTCGTGATTACCTCGCCCGGCTGGCGTCCTGACTCGCCTTTGTTGGTTGCTTTTCAGAACGCTGGGGTAGAGGTGATCGGCGATGTGGAGCTTGCCTATCGCTTGGACCGATCCGGCGTCTTCGGGGCACCGCGCACCTGGTTAGTGGTCACCGGAACTAACGGCAAAACCACCACCACCGGAATGTTGGCCCAGATTATGCAGGCCGATGCCGAGCGCACCGGCAAGCGCGCACTGGCGGTAGGCAATATTGGCGTTTCGCTTTTCGACGCCCTCACCGCCACCCCTCGCGTCGACGTCCTTTGTGCCGAGCTTTCTTCTTTCCAGCTGCACTGGTCTAGCCAGTTGCGCCCAGATGTGGGCGTGCTGTTGAACTTGGCAGAAGACCACCTCGATTGGCATGGCTCGTTCGACGCTTATGCGCAGGCCAAAGCCAAGGTGCTCGACGGCCAAGCCGCCGTCGTGGGCAAGGACGATGCCGCGGCGGTGCGCTACGCCGAGAATACAGCTAATCTATACGGATTTACCGCCGCTGAACCTGCAGAGGGGGAGGTAGGCGTAAGCGCCGGCCGCCTTCTCTCTCGGCTCACCCAGGAGCGGGAGGATCTCGCTTCCGCCGAGGGTATCGAGCCCGCTGGCTTGGCAGGAGTCTTGGACGCTGCGGCCGCAGCAAGCGTCGCGCGCTTGGCAGGCGCTAGCCCGCGCTCCATCGCGCAGGGGCTGGCAGCGTATACCGTCGCCGGGCACCGTGGCGCTGTGATTCATGAGCATTCCGGTATCAGTTTCATCGATAACTCCAAGGCCACCAACCCACACGCAGCGGATGCGGCGCTAAAAGGGCTCAACTCCGTTGTATGGATTGCCGGCGGGCAGTTGAAGGGGGCGGAGGTAGACGGGCTCGTCGCCAAGCACGCCGCCCATATCAAGGCCGCGGTAGTTCTCGGCGCGGATAGGCAAGAAATCGCCCAGGCACTGGCCGAACACGCACCACATGCACCTGTAGACGTTATCGAAAGCAACGACCCTGCCGCGGCCATGAATGCAGCGGTGGATGCTGCACTGCAACACGCCGAAGCCGGGGATACCGTCCTTTTGGCACCGGCTGCGGCATCGTTGGATATGTATACCGGCATGGCTCAACGCGGTGACTTCTTTGCCGCAGCCGCGCGGGAGCTCACCCGCGACTAGAGCTAGATATTGAAGATCAGGAGAACATATGACGGCCACCTCCCAGCAGCGCCCGCGCTCCAAGAGCTTTGGCGACCGCGTTCGTGAGCTGCGCGAGCAAGCCCGCCAGCAGGCCGGCCTGGATTACCAGCTGTTGCGCTTTATCATTTTCACGCTCGTGGGCATTGGTGTGCTCATGGTCTTTTCCTCTTCAATGGCCACGTCATTGACGGAGGACGGCGGGGTGTGGAACCAAGCATTGCGCCAGTGCGTGATGGTGTTCTTGGGTCTCGTTGCCTTTTGGTTTGGCCTCAAGGTGTCGCCGCATACCCTGCGCAAATGCGTACCGTGGATTGTGGGCTTGTCCATCATTTTGCTCATCGCGGTGCTGATCCCTGGCGTCGGTACCGGCCGCGAGGAGGTAGGTTCCCAGTCCTGGATTTACTTGGGACCGTTCTCCCTGCAGCCCTCGGAGCTTGCCCGCGTCGCCGTAGGCATGTTTGGTGCGACCGTATTGGCGGATAAGGAGCACAAATCCATGAAGGTGACGGATCCCTTCATGATGTACTCCCTCATTGCCGGCGTTATGTTCTTGCTCATCGTCCTTCAGGGCGACTTCGGTATGGCTTTGTCCTTGGCCCTCGTGGTTGTCTTCACCCTGATTTTCGCGGGTGTCGACTGGCGCGTTCCGGCGACCATCGGCGTCGCAGCCGTGTGCGGTTTGCTGTTTATCTTCCTTTCTGGCGGCTTCCGGTCCAACCGCTTCCACACCTATTTCGACGCCTTGGTGGGCAATATCTCCGATACTCAAGGTACGGGTTTCCAGTCCTATCAGGGCTTTCTCTCGCTTGCCGACGGCGCCTTCTGGGGCGTTGGCATTGGCCAATCCCGTGCCAAGTGGTTCTACCTGCCCGAGGCGAAAAATGACTTTATTTTCGCCATCGTGGGTGAGGAACTCGGCTGGTGGGGCGGTGCGCTCGTCATCGTGCTATTCGCCGCACTGGGCTATGTGGGCTTGCGCACCGCGATGCGCGCACAGAACCAGTTCCAGTCCCTGCTGGCCGCAACGCTGACCATCGGTGTGGTTACGCAGGCCTTCGTGAATATTGGCTACGTCATTGGCCTGCTGCCGGTAACCGGTATTCAGCTGCCCATGATTTCGGCCGGCGGTACCGCGGCGATCATCACGATCGGCTCGATGGGCATCTTGTGCAACGTGGCGCGTCACGAACCGATGCAGATTTCTGCCATGCAGAATTTCGGCCGCCCGTTTTTTGATCGCCTCTTTTTCATTGGCGAGCCGCAGCCGGTGTCTAAGCCGAAAAAGAAGCAGCGGGGGCGTCACGCCCGCCCGCAGGAGCCGCGCTCCCGTGTGCGCGAAGAGCAATTTGGTCGCCCGGTGACTGGAAGCGGCCGCCGCTATCCGCGCGCCGAGCGCCGCTATCGATAGGTGGCGCTGGTAGCCTTTAGGCTATGAATTCCACGCCTATTTCCGTCGTCATTGCAGGTGGCGGCACTGCCGGACACATTGAACCCGCCCTTGCCGTGGGCGAAGCTTTGCGCGAGCGCCACGGCGCTCGCATCACCGCTCTCGGTACCGAAAAGGGCCTTGAGCGCGATATCATTCCCGCCCGAGGCGTGGACCTTAGACTGATTACCCCCGTGCCGATTCCGCGCAAAATCAACGCGCAGCTTTTCAAGCTACCGTTTAACCTCTCCCGCGCGGTGAGGGAGGCCAAGCAGGTACTCAAGGACGTCGAAGCAGACGTTGTCTTTGGCACCGGCGGCTACGTGGCCGGCCCAGCCTATATTGCTGCGCGCTCCCTTGGGAACCCGTTCTATGTTTTGGAGACCAATGCCTTAGCCGGAATCGCCAATAAGCTCGGCGTGAAAATGGGCGGCATCGGCCTAAACGCCCACCCAGAGTCCGGAATGCCGGGTGAGGTCGTGGGTATTCCCGTGCGCCCGAGCTTGGCGGAGGACCCGGAGGGGACCCTTGCTGCAGGCGCGCGCACCAAGTGGAACTTGGCCGAGCTTCCCACCGTCCTCATTACCGGCGGCTCCCAAGGCGCAGCCAGCATCAACCGCGCGGTTGCTGGGGCAGTGGAGGACCTAGCCAAGGACTTCCAGCTCCTGCATGCTTATGGCAAGAAGAATGACCCGCCAGCAGAACACCCGAACTACGCCGCACTCCCGTATATCGAGGACATGAGCTCCGCCCTAGCGGTGGCCGACCTCGTCGTGTGCCGCTCCGGCGCGATGACCGTTGCCGAAGTATCCGCCGCAGGCCTGCCGGCCATCTACGTTCCGCTGCCGCACGGCAATGGCGAACAGGCGCTCAATTCCCGCGACGTGGTCGAGGCAGGCGCCGCCATCCAGATCCCGGATGCGGAGCTGACCCCAGAGCGACTGATCTCCGAGGTTCGCGGCATTCTGGATGACCCGCAACGCCTCGAGTCGATGACGCACGCCGCCGCCCATGCCAGCGCCGGAGACGTGGCAAATACCATCGCAGACCGCATCGCCGCCCGCGTATCCGAGGCCGAAGACGCCGCTGGAAGGAAGGATAAGTAAATGACTGATCCCGCACACTACGATCTGCGCCGTGTCCACCTTATCGGCATTGGTGGTTCCGGAATGTCGGGGCTCGCGCGAATCCTCGCCGCTCGCGGCGGAGTGGTCACTGGTTCCGATGTCAAAGACTCCACCCCGGTTGAGGTGTTGCGCACCATGGGGGCGAAGGTCGCCATCGGGCACGCTGCCGAAAACCTGCGCCTATCGGGTGAACTGCCGACCGTCGTGGTAACTTCCTTTGCTGCCATTCCGCAAGACAATCCGGAGTTAGTAGCCGCGCAGGAAAACGATATCCCCGTCATCCGCCGCTCCGATTTGCTCGCCGCATTGATGGAAGGCCACAAGCAGGTATTGCTGGCCGGCACGCATGGCAAAACGTCCACGACGTCGATGACCGTGAGTGCGATGCAACACGCAGGTCTCGATCCTTCCTTTGCCATCGGCGGCCAGCTCAATCGCGCGGGCACCAACGCCCACGGCGGCACCGGTGAGGCCTTTGTCGCCGAGGCCGATGAATCCGATGCCTCCCTTCTGCGCTACAGCCCCGATGTTGCGGTGCTGACGACCATCGAACCCGATCACCTCGACTTCTTCCACAGCGAGGAGGCTTACTTCAAGGTCTTCGATGACTTTGCTGGCCTGGTCACCCCAGATACCGGCTATCTTGTTGTCTGCGCCGAGGATGAGCACGCCGCCCAAGCAGGCGAGCGTGCGCAGGAGCGCGGCATCAACGTCGTGGCCTACGGCGCAGCGGACAAGTCTTTTACCTCTACCGTGCCGCTGGCCGCTGAGCTGGAACGCGAGGAGACCACCGCTGAGGGGATGGACACCACCGTAAAGGTTAACCTTCCTGGCATCTCTGAAACTGTGCGCTACGAGCTGCAGATCCCGGGACACCACATGGTGCTTAACTCGATGGGCGCCTTGTTGGCTGGTGTGCTTTCCGGTGGCGCCCCGGCTGCCATTGCTGAGGGATTGGCTGATTTTAGCGGTGTGCGCCGGCGCTTTGAGTACCGGGGGAGCGTCGACAAGCAGGGCAAGCAGGTGCGCGTCTTTGATGACTATGCGCACCATCCCACCGAGGTTGCTGCAGTTCTGCGCGCCGCCCGGGCAAAGGTTGAGGCCGAAGGCCACGGCGGCCGTGTCATCGCCTGCTTCCAGCCGCACCTGTACTCGCGCACCATGGAATTTGACGCTGAGTTTGCCCAAGCGCTCTCGCTTGCCGACGCCGCCGTAGTCCTCGACATCTACGGCGCGCGCGAACAACCCGTGGAGGGAATTACCTCCCGCATCATTACCGATAAAATGCCAAGCGACATGCAGGTCATCTTCGAACCAGATTTTTCTGCCGCTGCCCGCGACGTTGTTTCGCTCGTAGAACCTGGCGATGTCGTGCTGACCATCGGTGCTGGCTCGGTAACTATGGTCGCGGCAGAAATTCTCGATGAATTGCGGGCGAGCTAGTGCGCGTATCCACCAAGCTCATTGCCGGGATCAGCGCAGTTGTCGTTGTCGTAGCCTTGATCATTGCCGCCGTAGTATGGACGGTGCCCATCTTAAAGGTCCGCCATTTTCAGGTGGAAGGTACCCAGCAGCTTGATGCCGCGCAGGTAGAGGAGGCCGCTGGGGTTGCCGAAGGAGAAAACCTCCTGCGCGTAGATGCTGGCAAGGCAGCCTCCGGTGTTGCTGGATTGGAGTGGGTTGATTCGGTAACTGTCTCGCGCGATTTTCCCTCTACCTTGACTATCAATGTGGAAGAACACAAGGCTGTGGCTTTTGTAAAGCGCGATAATAAGCCTTTCCTGATTGATGATAAGGGCGAGGAATTTACCTCCGCGGAGCCTCCCGCCGGCGCGGTTGAGGTTACTGGTTCTGTTGATAGCGGCTCCCGCCAAACCCAAGACGCGGTGCGCGCGATCGCTGCGTTATCGGATGACGTGCGCAACCAAGTAGGAACCCTTGATGTGGCCGATGAATACTCGCTCGTCTTTACCACTAAGGATGGCCGCCGCGTCTTTTGGGGTGCGAGCGACTCCAATGATGATGACAAGGCGCGTGCCTTTGCCACCGTGTTGAAGATGGAAGGTCGCGAGTGGAATATTTCCAACCCTGAGTTGGTGACCACCCGCGGATAGGGGACGGGTGCCCCCGGACGCAGTTTTTACCCTTCTGTGGTCCCTGCAGCGCCGCTTAAGCGCGTGCGCTGCAGGGGCCTTTTTCTCTGGCACCAATGTGGGGCGGATGGTGCGGGTGTGACTAACAAAACCGCAGGTGAACAACCCTAAAGTGCAACTTGAGGGTCTCGACACGCGCAAAATGTGCGTGAAAATTACACGGCTGTCGTTAAAGATGGAAAGGAACGCGATTCGCTTTCGGCGGACCGCATTACATTCCTCGTTTAATGCACGTGCAGACTTAAAGTAGCGAAAGGTGAGACCAACTCACATGATCTCTTCCAATAACAATCTCGCGGATATCAAGGTCGTCGGCGTCGGCGGTGGCGGCGTCAACGCCGTCAACCGCATGATCGAAGAAGGCCTCAAGGGCGTTCAGTTCGTCGCCATCAACACTGACTCTCAGGCCCTCATCTTCTCTGATGCCGATACCAAGCTGGATATCGGCCGCGAGGCCACCCGTGGCCTCGGTGCCGGCGCTAATCCTGAGGTGGGCAAGACCTCCGCAGAAGATCATAAGTCCGAAATCGAAGACGCCCTGCAAGGCTCCGATATGGTCTTCGTGACTGCTGGCGAAGGCGGCGGTACCGGCACCGGTGCCGCTCCGGTTGTGGCATCCATCGCGAAGAAGATGGGCGCGTTGACCGTGGGCGTTGTCACCCGTCCGTTCAAGTTCGAGGGTGCCCGCCGTACCCGCCAGGCTATGGCCGGCATCGAAGAGCTGCGTGAGGTATGCGATACGCTTATCGTTATTCCGAATGACCGCCTGATGCAGCTCGGTGGGGAAGAGCTTTCCATTGTTGAGGCTTTCCGCGCCGCCGATGAGGTGCTGCACAATGGTGTGCAGGGTATTACCAATCTGATCACCATCCCAGGCATGATCAACGTCGACTTTGCCGACGTCCGCTCCGTCATGTCCGACGCCGGCTCTGCCCTGATGGGCATCGGCTCTGCCCGCGGCGATAATCGCGCCATGACCGCTGCCGAGCAGGCCATTAATTCCCCGCTATTGGAATCGACGATGGAAGGCGCCAAGGGCGTGCTGTTGTCCATCGCCGGCGGCTCCGACCTTGGCCTGCACGAGGTTAATGCCGCGGCTTCCATGGTGGAGGAGCGCGCTGACGAAGACGTCAACCTTATCTTCGGTACCATCATCGATGACACCTTGGGTGATGAAATCCGCATCACCATCATTGCCACCGGCTTTGATGCCGAGGCCAATATGACCCAGGCCGCTGCACAACCGCAGAAGCAGCAGGAACAGCGCAAGCCAGGGTCCCTTTTTGACAATCGCCAGCGCGCGGCCGCAGAGCCCGTCACCCCGGCTCCGGCACAGCCTGGTGCGGCCGAGCCGGTACAAGATGATTACTCCCCGCGCCACTCCTACGAGCCGCGTGCCGGCCAGGAGCGGGAGCGCTACACCCCAGAGCGCCCTGCCGAGGAGCGCCGCCCAGAATCTACCGGTCTGTTCACCAATTCTGACCGTTTCTCCCGCGAGGAGCGTCGTGATGACTACCGTTTGTCTCGCCCATCCCAGCGCCGCGATGATGATGGCGACGACGATCTGGACGTGCCTTCCTTCATGCGCTAAGCGCAAAGCGCTACGCTGGTGTGCATGCCAGTAAACGAGGAACATCGCACCAAACGCCCCGTCCGCATGGTCTTTACCAGCCGTGCCGGCGGGGCGTCTGCTATTCCATATGACTCTTTTAATTTAGGGCACCATGTTGGCGATGACCCCGCCGCGGTTGCTGCGAATCGAGATCGCCTAAAACGCGTGACCGGCGTGGACGATATCGTGTGGATGGAACAACTACACACCAATACAGTCACCGTTATCGATGGTCCACAGGATGAACCTGTGCCAGCCACCGACGCGATTGTCACCACGCAGCGCCGCCTTGGGCTGGGCGTCCTTGTTGCAGATTGCACGCCGGTTCTGCTTGTCGACGTCGCCGCTGGTGTCATCGCCGCCGCCCACGCTGGCCGCTTGGGCGCCCGCAACGGCATCATCGTCAATACCGTGCGCGAAATGGAGAAACTCGGCGCTCAGCCCGAGCGCATCCAGGTGGTTATGGGACCAGCTGCCTCCGGCAAAAACTACGAGGTGCCGAAAGAGATGGCTGAGGATGTAGAACGTCGGCTGCCCGGTTCGAAGACGCGGACGTCGAAAGGAACCTGGGGAATTGACGTTCGCGCAGGTTTGATCCGCCAGCTCATGGGCCTCGGCATCACCGCGATTGAATCCGATCCGCGCTGCACAATTGAAGACGAAAATTTCTTTTCCTATCGCCGCGAAGGCACTACCGGCCGCCAGGCCGGGCTGATCTGGTTGGAGGCTAACTAATGGCAGACCGTAAAGCACAGCTTCGAGAAAACCTCGCCGCCACTCGAGCCGAAATTGAACGGCTATCGGCGCAAGCAGACCGCAAGCCCCCGCAGCTACTGCCGGTGACGAAGTTGCATCCAGCTGCGGATATCGCCCTTCTTGCTGAACTCGGGGTTAGTGACGTTGCCGAAAACCGGGAGCAAGAAGCTCGCGCCAAAGCGGCTGAACTGCCACAGCTGCGCTTTCATATGATCGGCCAGATCCAGACCAAAAAGGCCAATCACGTGGCTCGTTGGGCGGCCAGCGTTCATTCGCTTGATTCCCTCAAACTTGCTCAGGCTTTGGAACGGGGCGTCGCCTTGGCGAAGGAACGAGGGGAACGCGAGAGCAACCTGCCGGTCTTTGTCCAAGTGTCTGCCGATGGCGATGACGCTCGCGGAGGCGTTTCTCGCCACGCGCTCGACGAGCTCGTCGAAGCAGTAGAAGGAAGCGAACACCTCGACTTCGCTGGCCTCATGGTAGTCCCGCCCCTCGACGCCGATGCGGGCGAGGTCTTTCGCGGTGTGCGAGATGAGGTCGACCGGCTATCTGCCGCGCTGAAGCGCCCGCTGAAATTGTCTGCTGGAATGAGCGCGGACATGGCCGAAGCAATTGCTGCGGGCAGCGATATCGTGCGTGTCGGAACCAGTATCATGGGGCCGCGGCCAGTAGGTTGAAAGCATTGCAAAAGCGCATTTCACAGCGTAAATCACATGAGTCACACTAGACACATTTTGCGCGTTTAGACTTGTACAAATTTAGGTCAGAGGGAGACCCAAAAATGTCATTCATTGATAAGACGAAGGATTTCTTCGGGCTGGGCCCGGTGGACATCGAAGAAGACGATGCCTACTACAGCGAGGAGCCGCGTTATTCCGAAAATGCCTCCTCCGCCTACGCCCCGCGCCGTGCTCCGCAGTCTTATGAGCCTGCTCCGGTGAAAGAAGAGTTTGTGCCGACCATCGTGGCTATTTCGCTGACGTCTTTCAATGACGCTGCCAAGGTGGGCGAGCCTTTCCGCGACGGCGACGCAGTGGTCTTTGAGCTTACCGACGCCGACAAGGCCACCGCAAAGCGCTTCATCGACTTCGCTGCCGGTCTCTGCTTCGGCTTGGAAGGGCGCATGCTTAACCTCACCAAGGGATTGGATACCGAGCGCAAGGTCTTTTCTATCGTGCCGAAGTCTGCGGACATCGCTAGGCACGAGCTCGAGCGCGCCGCTGGCCTGCGCTAAAGCAGTAAGTTTTTCTTGACCCCCGTGGGGTGCCGATTGGGCACCTGCGGGGGTCTATTAGATAGGCTCGGTTATTGTGACACAACTCGGAATTATTCTTATCCTGCTCGTGCGGATTTATACGTGGGTTCTCATCGCCCGCATCATCATTGAGATGATTCAATCCTTCTCCCGGCAGTTTAACCCGCCACGTTGGTTTATGGTTGTGGCGGAGCCACTGTTTGTAATTACGGATCCGCCGGTAAAGGCGCTACGCCGTTTGATCCCGCCGCTCCAGATGGGCGGGGTGGCCCTCGACGTATCGGTGCTCGTGCTATTTATTTTGCTTTCGATACTTACACGAATCTTGCAAATCGTATTTTTCGGTTAGCACCCCCGTCGCCTCGCAACCTGTGGTAAACGTTGAGACTCGGCGGGGCGTCGATTATTGTGGTCGTTTGGTTACGATAAATCGCGATAACCCGTATTATGAACCACATGTACCTTTGTGGGGAAGGTTTAGTTAGACCTGAACCGCAGCTCCTAAGGCCCTGGAACCTCCGGGGTTGTATCAACCTGAAGGGGAAGAGAAGACATGCCACTGTCACCAGCTGATGTTCACAACGTCGCGTTCAGCAAGCCGCCCATTGGCAAGCGCGGCTACAACGAAGACGAGGTGGATCAGTTCCTCGACCTCGTAGAGGATGCGCTTGCCCAGCTGCAGGATGAGAACGAAGATCTACAGGCACAGGTCAGCGATCTCAATTCTCAGGCCAAGGCGGGCGCTGGCGCCGGTGCTGCTGGTACCGCAACGGCAGCCTCCGCTCGTACCGATGAGGCTGCACTGCGCAAGGAGATTGAGGCCAAGCTGCGCGCCGAGTACGAAACCAAGCTGGCGGACTCCAAGTCCGAGCTGTCCCGTGCTAAGGAAGAAACCAAGAAGGCACGCGAGCAGGTAAAGGCAGCCCAAGCTGAGGCTTCCAAGGCACAGGAGACCGGCTCTGCCGCCGCTTCCGCTTCTGCAGACCTGAAGGCCGCCCGCGATGAGGCAGCACAGGCAAAGAGGGAAGCTGAGGCAGCTCGTGCAGAGGCTGCACAGGCAAAGAAGGACCTTGAGGCTTCCAAGAAGGAAAATGATGAGCTGAAGAAGTCCGCTTCCGCAGCTGGTTCTTCCAAGGCCGGCGTTGCAGCTGCAGGCCTTGCAGGCGCTGGTGCAGCTCAGACTGCAGATGGTCTGGCTACCCCAGAAACCCACATGCAGGCCGCTCGCGTTCTGGGTCTGGCACAGGAGATGGCAGACCGCCTGACCTCCGAGGCTCGTGCGGAGTCCGAGTCCATGCTGTCGGAGGCACGCACCGCCGCCGAGAAGCAGCTGACCGACGCAGACTCTCGTTCCAAGGCGCAGCTTGCCGACGCCCAGAAGAAGTACGACGCCCAGCTGCAGGACGCGGATTCCCGCTCCAAGAAGCTGGTGTCTGACGCCGAGGCTAAGGCAAAGCAGACCGAGTCCGATGCGTCCTCCCGTGCTGAGGCACAAATCCGTCAGGCTGAGGAGAAGGCTGCTTCCTTGCAGGCCGATGCTGAGCGCAAGCACACCGAGGTTATGAACACGGTCAAGCAGCAGCAGACCGCACTGGAGGCTCGTATCTCCGAGCTGCGTACCTTCGAGCGCGAGTACCGCACTCGCCTGAAGACCTTGCTCGAGTCTCAGCTGGAAGAGCTGGCTACTCGCGGCACCGCCGCACCGAACGGCGAAGCTGGCAATAACTAAGCCACCGCGTTCTCTCTAGCGCCCCCGCCACCGCTGCGGGGGCGCTATTGTTGTTTTAGACCGTGGTGCCCTATCCCGACCTAACCGAAAGGAACCATTGTGCTTGTTGCCGCCTTAGTTCTCGCCCTCGTGGCATTCGTAGCCTTGGTCAACTTCGTCATCTCGGGTGCCGACTGGTCGCTGTATATCGTCTTCGCCGCCGCTGGCCTCGGTCTGGTGTGCTTTATTCTGGATTGGGCGCATAAGCATCGCAGCGATAAAGCCCGGGCAGCACAACACCCTGAGCAAGATTCCTTGCGCGAGGCTTTACGCGAGAACTAAAATAGCACGCCAAAAAGGCGCTCGAGGCGCCTTATTTCGCGGTCTTGTCTTAGCAGTCAGGGGGCTGCCACCGAATCTGCCCATTCGTGCGGCTAAGTCGCCCGCGTAGCGGTGGGGCATTGGGATCGTCATCGTTGGCTCCATTGTGGTAGGCGCAGGCTGTGGATAAGTTTGCGATATTGGTCAATCCACCGTGTAGCCAGGGTTCCAAATGGTGAATTTGGCATTCGTCGGCTGGCTTAGCGCACCGCGGCCACGGGCACACAGGATTTTCTGCACCCGCCATCAATCGCTGTTTAGCATTGGCGAAGCGCTCCGTGCGATACAGGTTCACCGCGCCTTCGTAGGGGCTGACCAGCGTGATGAGTCCATGTTCCTTTAACGTGCGGCGCAAGTATTGCGCACCCGAAAGCGTTGCCCCGTTTGTCATCTGCAGGGTGATTTCCTCACCGTCACCGTTGACGATGCGTACGTAATCTTCCAGTCGCACGATGACATTGGTTACTACGGTGCTCCGTTGCGCGCTATCGTCCCCGAAGAAGGTATCTTCCACCACCTCTAGCGGCTTTTTATTCTGGTTTTCTACCGCTGCGTGCAAATCCGCGATAAACGAAGACGATCCATCGATCGCAAGCGTCCACGGAGCATCTTTGCGTCGGATGATGCGCACGCCCGGTTTCACAGTGCGCTTTTTCTTCGGGACTTTGGACTGAGCCAGCTTCTCCAGCGCCCCTGCTGTGGCCTTGGTGGTGCAGAGTTGTTCGCGGAGAACCCAGGCGTCGAAAAGCGTAGGCATTTTCCGCGCATACTTTTCAATGATGGATAAGGCAACAATGGAATGCCCATTGTGCTGGGCGCCTTCGATAGCGCGGCGACGTTTCCCCGTGAACTTGGTCGTGCCGCAGTATGCTTCCTTTAACAAGGCCAGCTCGCGGGCAGTCTTTTCGGCAGCGCCCCGTGCGCAGAGGTCGTCCTCAGACATGCCTGCGCACCCAAGGACGATGTCCATCCCAGGTGCCATGGCTGCGAGGTAAGTATCTAGCGCGTTCACGACTCACAATTTATTGCCCCGCGCAAGCCCCCACAAGGGAAAATTTTTAGCCTGTGGATAACTTATTGTGCACGAAGATTCTGGGGCGCTATACTTTGTGCTACATGCAGTGATCCGGCCATCACCGGGGAGCAATTCAGAAGAACAGCCAGTGCGGCCTAGTAGAACTGAACGGGTGGGACCGTCAACTCCTTCACCGAAACGAAGCGGAGCCTTCGGGCTCAAGCAGGGTGGTACCGCGAGCCTGACAGGCGCGTCCCTGCACCGAGTGATGAGTGAAGGATTGTAATGGCGAAAAAGATTTACCCCAAGGTTGACATGACCGGAGGCTCAAGTCGCTTCCCGGATATGGAAGAGGAAGTTCAGAAGTACTGGAAGCAGGATGATACCTTCCAGGCTTCGCTAGAAAAGACAAAGGATTGCCCAGAATACATCTTCTATGATGGCCCTCCCTTTGCTAATGGCTTGCCGCACTATGGTCACCTGTTGACCGGTTATGTAAAAGATATCGTTCCGCGCTATCGCACCATGGCTGGCAATTACGTGCCTCGTGTCTTCGGCTGGGATACCCACGGTCTGCCCGCCGAGCTGGAAGCGGAAAAGCAGCTGGGTATTACTGATAAAGCGCAGATCGAGGACATGGGCTTGGAAAAGTTCAATGAATACTGCGCAAAGTCCGTGTTGGAATACACCGACGAGTGGGAAGAATACGTCAACCGTCAGGCCCGCTGGGTGGATTTTGACAACGGCTACAAGACCATGGACATCAACTACATGGAATCGGTCATGTGGGCGTTCAAGGAGCTTTATGACAAAGGCCTGATCTACAAGGGATTCCGCGTCCTTCCTTACTCTTGGGCAGAGCATACTTCTCTGTCCAACCAGGAGACCCGACTGGATGACTCCTATAAGATGCGTCAGGACCCGACCCTGACGGTTACCTTCCCTGTGGACGGCGCTCGTGAGGGAAGCGCGGCAGAAAAGACGCTGGCGGAGCACCCCGCGCTTGCCGACGCCTCCTTCCTCGCCTGGACCACCACCCCCTGGACCTTGCCTTCTAATGAGGCATTGGCGGTTCACCCAGAGGTCTCTTACGTGCTCTTTAGGGCCACCGAGGGCGATTTTTCCGGTCGTACCTTCATCATGGCGGAAAACCTGCTGGCTACCTTGGAAAAGGAACTAGGTGAGGCCGAGGTACTGGAGACCTTCACCGGCGCGCAGCTCGAGGGCTTTACCTATGAGCCGATCTTTGGTTTCTTCCCGGATTTGCGCAATGCTTACCAGGTATTGGTCGCTGATTATGTCACTACCGAGGATGGCACCGGCGTGGTTCACCAGGCTCCGGCGTTTGGTGAAGACGATATGAATACCACTAACCAGTACGATATCGAGCTGGTTATCCCAGTGGACGAGGACGGCAAGTTCACCTCGCAGGTACCGCCGTATGAGGGACAGCTGGTTTTTGATGCCAATAAGGACATCATCAAGGACTTGAAGGCCGCTGGGCGAGTGGTGCGCCACGTGACCATCGAGCACTCTTACCCGCATTCGTGGCGCTCGGGTGAGCCGCTAATCTACATGGCTCTGCCAGCCTGGTTTGTGAAGGTAACCGAGTTCCGCGATCGCATGGTGGAGCTCAACCACAATGAGATCGAGTGGCTGCCGGAGCACATTCGGGACGGTCAGTTTGGCAAGTGGCTCGAGGGGGCGCGCGACTGGAATATCTCGCGTACCCGCTACTGGGGTGCGCCAATCCCGGTTTGGATGTCCGATGATGACAAATACCCACGCATGGATGTCTACGGCTCCTTGGATGAGCTGGAGCGTGACTTCGGCGTCCGCCCGGAGTCCCTGCACCGCCCGCACATCGATGAGTTGGTGCGCCCGAACCCGGACGATCCAACCGGCAAGTCTATGATGCGCCGCGTGCCGGACGTATTGGACTGCTGGTTCGAGTCCGGCTCGATGCCGTTCGCGCAGAAGCACTACCCCTTCGAGAATAAAGAGTGGTTTGAAACCCACTCGCCGTCTGACTTCATCGTGGAGTACTCCGGTCAAACGCGTGGCTGGTTCTATGTGATGCACGCGCTGTCCACCGCGCTGTTTGATCGTCCGGCATACAAGAAGGTCGTAGCCCACGGCATCGTGCTGGGCAACGATGGCCTCAAGATGTCCAAGTCCAAGGGCAATTATCCAAACGTCAATGAAGTCTTTGACCGCGACGGTTCGGATGCCATGCGCTGGTTCCTTATGTCTTCGCCTATTCTGCGCGGAGGCAATCTCATCGTGACCGAGCAGGGCATCCGCGAGGGCGTGCGCCAGGCTATCTTGCCTATTTGGAACGCCTATACGTTCCTGCAGCTCTACGCGGAAAAGGAAGCTAAGTTCGACACCACCTCTACGCATGTTCTGGACCGCTATATCTTGGCTAAAACCCACGATGTCGTAGCTAAGGTGGACGCGGCGCTTGCCGATACCGATATCGCTACGGCAACCGAAGAGGTGCGCCTGTTCGCAGACGTTTTGACCAACTGGTACGTGCGTCGCTCGCGCGAGCGATTCTGGGAGGGAGAGGAAGCCCATCCTGAGGCATTCAATACCTTGTACACCGTGTTGGAAACCGTGACTCGCGTGGTCGCGCCACTTTTGCCGCACGTGGCGGAAGTTATCTACCGCGGGCTAACCGGCGAGCGTTCCGTCCACTTGGCGGACTTCCCGCAGGCCGCGGATTACCCAGCCGATGCAGATCTGGTGTCTGCGATGGATACGACCCGTGCGGTGGCCTCGGCGGCATCGTCGGTGCGCAAGTCCAATAAACTGCGCAACCGCTTGCCGCTGCCGAAGCTGACGGTGGCTCTTGAAGAGGCACAGCGTTTGGCGGGCTTTGCCGATATCATTCGCGACGAGGTCAACGTTAAGGAAGTTGAGCTTACCGATGACGTCGATTCGGTGGGCACCTTCCAGGTAGTCTGCAATGCCAAGGTCGCTGGTCCGCGCTTGGGTAAGGATGTGCAGCGCGCCATCAAGAACCTTAAGGCGGGCAACTATGAGCGCCGCAGCGATGAGGTAGTAGTTGACGGCGATATTGTGCTTGGTCCGGATGAGTACACGGAGCGCCTGCAGGCGGCGAACCCGAAGTCGACCGCGCGTATCGACGGGCTCGATGGCCTTGTGGTACTCGATACTGAGGTGACCGAAGAGCTCGAGGCCGAAGGCTGGGCTGCTGACGTTATCCGTGGCCTCCAGGACGCCCGCAAGGCTTCTGGATTCGAGGTTTCGGATCGCATCGCGGCCGTACTTGCCGTACCGGAGGCGAAGAAGGCATGGGCTGAGCGTCACGCCGACCATATAGCCGGTGAAGTACTCGCCACCGACTTCCAAGTGACCACCGAGGCGCTTGATGGCGAGGGCGTGCACGAGGTGGTTAAGGGGGTTAGCGCTACCGTCGTCAAGCAGTAGCGCGCTAGCTGCCACCTAAAAATAATTGCCCAGCCGGCGTGGCTGGGCAATTTTCATGAGTGATAGGACTTAGCGGACTGGACCGGGCAGGTGAGCGCGCCAGCCGAGGACCGCGTTAACTAGGCAGCACAGTGCAAGCACGGCGCCAATGAGGAATAGGGTGGTAAAGCCGAGCAGCGGGGCGAGCGCGCTGAAGGCCATGGGGATAAAGAAGCCGGTGTAGGACACCGAGTAGTACACGGCGGTGAGGCCAGCGAGTTCTTCAGGGCGGGCGATGCGCTGGACCTCGGATAGACCGGCGACAAGGGCTAGGCCATATCCTGCACCCATGACGGCTGCGCCGGCGATACCGAGCGGCAGCGAACGGGTACTAGAGGCAACCGCACCGAGGATGGTGCCTACGGTGATAACTCCCATTGCCACCGCGGAAGCACGGGCGGACCGGCTGGTGTCAATGACCTTGCCGAGCATTTGGACGCCAACGCCGCAGCCCAAGGTGATAACAGTCATGAGGCCGGAGAAAGCAATGGGTGCTTCACTGGCAGACTTGGACAAAAGTTGGGGCAAGAGCGCGTAGGCGGCACCAGCGCAGCCGAAGACCCACGGTGCTACCGGCAAGACGATGCGCACGAAGCGGCGGTGGGCTGCGGAGGGAATGTGCAGCATGCGCAGCATGTCGCGGATGCTCAGGTCGAGGAAGGTATCTTTTACCGTGGCGCCACGTGGTGGGCGAGTCTCCGGGGTATTCATCAACCAGATGGCGGTGGCGACGGTGAGGAGAATGTGCAGGATATAGGCCAGATGGGTTGGCCACGGGCCCCATTGGGCCAGCACCGATGCGAGGCCAGCGCCGATGAGAAAGCCTAGGGTTAGGCACATCGAAGCGTGGCGCGGGCCAGCAGCGGGGTCGCCGCCGGCGCGGGTGATAAGCTCTGCAACCCACGTGGAGCCGACCGCCATGACGATGCCTAGAGCCAAGCCACACATGATGCGGCCCACGGCGATGACGAGGGGCTCATTCGGCGCGATGGAGAGTAGGAATGAACCCAGCAGTGATAGGGGTGCGGCAGGCAGCATTGTGGGGCGGCGCCCGATGTAGTCCGAAAGCGGGCCAGAGATGAGCAGCGCCGGCACGATGCCGAGCACATAAGCGGCTAGGAGCCCGTTGACAGTGACCTGCGAGAAGTGTGATTGCTCGCGGTACATAACTAGGAGAGGGGTGAACTCATTGCCGCCCCACGCCACGGCAACCATGCTGCCGGCGACGGGAAACCATGAGTGCTGGGCAAACTTTTCGGTCATAGTTGATTCCTTGAGTTGGTTAGGTGGGTGTCCAATGTGGAGAGGTAGGCGTCGAGGTCGCCGGTGCGGAGGGCATCGGCAAGCGTGCGGTGCTGGTCCACGAAGGTGCGGGCACGGGCCACATTGCGGCCAATGGCTGTGGCGGTAAAGCGCTGCTGGCGTTCGCGCAGCTGGTGTCCCAGCCCGGCTAGCAGGCTATTTGCCCCGCCATCCATGATGATCTGGTGGAAACGTGCGTCCAGCTGGGCATAGGCGCGTAGGTCTGCGCCGTCTAGGGCGGTGTCTTGCTCCGCGATGGTCGCATCCAGCTGATCAGCAATGTCCGCGCGCTCGGCATCAGGCATGGCGCAGATTTTCTCAGCGCAGTGCCTGTCTACGAGTAAGCGCGCCTCATAGACCTCGTGGATTTTCTGCGGGCTAATCGGCACGATAAGTGCACCTCGCCTGGGGTAGAGCTGGAGGAAGCCTTCGACCTCTAGGCGCAAAAAGGCTTCATGCATCGGGGTGCGGCTAATCCCCATCTCGGTAGCGAGTGAGGCCTCGGAAAGCATCTGCGAGGGCTCGAAGGAGCCGTCAATGATCTTCTCTTTGACGAAGTCATAGGCACGCTCCGCAGCGGGCTGCATTCGTTCATTGGACATGCATCCATCTTGCATACAAGCTTGCATGCAAGCAAGCGTGAAGGTGTACTTTGTGGGGAACGAATCTAGTTAGGCAATCGTGTGACGTGGCACGTATCGGGGTCAAAGAGTAAGCCGTGGCCCATGCCGACCCAGCCGATGAAGGGGGCGTCGGCAAGCGTGTGCGGGGTGTGGACGTGCCCAAGGATCCAGGCATCGGCCTCGCAGGCCTGTAGCTGGTCTACAGAAAGTGGTAGGCAGGTGCCTTTAGAAAACTCACCGGTGACGGAAGAATGTAGGAGGCCGAGGACGGGGCCGTTGCTGCGGCGGGGAGGAAGCTGGAGGCGGCGCGGGTCCGGATCGGTGGCCACCGCTGCGGTTAGGACCGTGGTGTTTCCTATGCGAAAGGTATGCACCTGCGTGCCGTGGACTGTCACCTCGGGCGGGAAGTCCAGGTGGTGGTGGGTATCGTGGTTGCCGGAAATGAAGTGGACTTCGCTGAACAAAGTGACAGCATGGGCCATAACGGTGCGGGCCTGAGGCATAAACTCGGCCGAGTTAGCGTTGCGGTCAATGATATCGCCCAAGCACACGCACGCTGTGGCCCCTCTGTTGGCGGCAACCTCGAGTGCCTGCAGGGCCCAGTCCAAGCCGGGGGCGCCCGCGCGGCCTAGGTGCAGATCGGCAAAGACAAAAATGCTAGCGGGCATGTGCGGCCTTTCGGTTTTGCCACCACGTGATAGCTACCAAGACAATTGTGGACGTTCCGACACCGATGAGCGTCATAGCCATGGCCTCGGCACGGTGTCCTTGATCGAATTGGTTCATAATCCACGGAGCCAAGAGGTTGACCTGGCTGGGGCGAATGAGCGAGGACATGACCAGCTCGCGGATTCCTACGAAGAAGGCGAGGAGCCAGCCAGCGAAGATGCCAGGAGCAAGCAAGGGCAGGGTAATGCGCCCAAAAGTTTGCAGAGTTGAGGAACCCGAAATCGCGGCGGCCTCGTACATGGTGGGGGAGATGGACTCGGCTGAAGTCTTGATATTTTGAATAGTCATGGGCAAAAAGAGCACCGTAAAAGCCATGACCAGCATGCCCATCGTGCCGTAGGGCGACCAGGGCAGCCAAGGAGAGTTCCACAGCAAAATAAAGCCAATGGCCAGCACAATGCCCGGCACGGTATCGGGGGCGACGGCCAAGAAATCGCTCAGCTTTGCGCCTATGAAGCTTTGGCGGCGGGTGAGCACCGTGACGAGGACACCTAGTGCTACGGCAGCGGTGGCGCCAAGGGCGCCCAGGCCGATGGAGCGAATCAGCGCTTCCTGTGCGGTGGGCATCTGCACAACGATGGAGAAGTAATCGAAGGTGAGGTTATTGAGCGTAGGTGGGGCCGAGCGCAGGATGGTCATCGCGGACAAAGTGATGGAAAGATAGGGAATGACCACCGAGGCCAAGAGGATGACTGCGGCAATGAGTGCGCCGAGGATAGAGCCGACTGGGCTGAGGCGGATGAGCACGGGGCGGCTTACACGTCCGCCGCCGGTGAGATCGTGGCGCGAAATCCACTGTTGGAATGCCCACGCAGCCACGCCAATGGCAAAGAGAACCGAAGAGGACGCGGCGGCGCTGGAAAAGTCGAGGGGGTCGATGGTGACGTCTTCATAAATAGAGGAGACGAGCACCTTGTATCCGATGGCATTGCCCAACGTAACTGGGGTGCCAAACTCGCCGGCGGCCTTGATGAAGATGATGAGTGCACCAAGGGAATATGGCCCAATAACATTTGGGGCGATGATGCGCACGGCCTGTTGCCAGCGGCTCGCGCCGGCTACCTGGGCCATCTCCAACGTTGACGCTGGAATGCAATTCAGGCAGGTGCGCAGGATGAGATATAAGAAAGGGAAAAGCTCCACGGCCATGATGAAGGCCATGCCCCACACCGAGTAAATGACATCGTGGGCGAGTTTGCCAGCGCCGTGGCCGAGAAGCATCTCTGCGACACCACCGCGGCGGGTGAAATCCATCCACGCCATTGCCGCCGCAAAGGGCGGAGTCATAAACGGGATCATGACGGCGATCTCGATCCAGTTGGCCGAGCTAAAGCGCGTCCACGCACGTAGAAAAGCGAGCGGGGCGGCCATGAGCGTGGCAAAAGCCACGACCAGCACGGACAACAAGATGGTATTGCCAAGGATGTGCAGCATGCCCGGTTGGACAATGTTGCCTAGGGCTGAGGGCTCATCGTGGTAGCCCACGGCCGCGTTGACCAACACGGAAGCCAGTGGTGCGGCGACGAGGGCGAGCAAGATAAGAAGGATCCCGTATATCCCAAGGCGACGTCGGGGAGTGGTGGTGGAGCTCATTGGTTATTTCAAATAGCGCTTGGCAAAGGTTTCCTTGATGTCCTTGGACTGAGAAACCAGGCCATCGAGGTCATCGTTGAGGGTCTTAATCTCATCCAACTTCGGGCCATTCTTTGGAGCGATGTCCTTATTGGCCGGAATCATGTTCTTGGAGGCGGAAATTTCTTGTGCCTCTTCGGAGAACATGAAGTCCACGAAGGCCTCTGCGGCTTCCTTGTTATCGGAGGACTTGAGGATCATGACTGGGCGCGGGGTGACCGTGGTACCGGAAGTAGGGATGGCGACCTCGAGCGGCTCACCCTTTTTCTGCGCGGAGTATGCGGAGTAGTCAACGCCGCCGAGGACGATGCCACGGGAACCGGAGGTGACCTGGTCGAGCGCTGGGCCATTGGCACCTTGGACGATCATGCCGTTGTCAAAGAGCTTGTCAAAGAGGTCCCAGGTCTTCTCCTCGCCCCATTGGTCCACCATGGCCGCGATGAGGTCGGCTGCGGTACCGGATTCGCGCGGGTCCGGCATGATGATTTGGTCTTTGTACTTCTCATCGGTGAGGTCCTCCCAGTCTTTCGGGGCCTCGTCCACGACGTTGGTGTTGGTTACCAGTGCTAGAGCCGAACCATCGCGGCCGGTAAACGTGCCGCTTTCCGACGCCCACTTGGACTCAATCTTGTCCGCTCCCTCCGGCGTGTACTTTTCAAGAGCGCCGGACTTGTCCTGCTTGCTAGCTGCCGCCCACGAGGCGAGGTAGACGACGTCAGCCTGCGGGTTTGCCTCCTCTGCCTTGAGCTTGGCGGTGATCTTTCCGGTGGTGTCGGCAAAAACATTGACGTGGACGTTGGTCTTTTCTTCGAAGGCCTCCACGAGGGCGTCGGTGAGACCCTGTGGGTTAGCGGAGTAGTAATCCACCTCGCCGGATAGACCTTCAGGCGCTTTCCACTTCTCAGCAGAAGAGGTGGACTCGTCGGTGGCGGTTTCGGTGCTGTCCTCAACGGACCCGCAACCGGTCAAGGCGAGCGCTCCAGCAGCGGTGGTAGCGATAACGGCAGTAAACTTTTTGGTGAACATGTGTGGCTCCTATGCAGAAAGAGAAGATGGATAGTTGAGGTGGACGGTCTCGCCGCGAGCGATGCGGCGCGGTGAATATGCCACCCACGGCTCCTCGGCCCCGGGAACATTGCAGCGCAACTCGTAGCGCCCACCGATGTAGTGAGCGCCAAGAACCTGCGCCTCGACCCGGCGCGGGGAGGCGCCGGTGTCCTCCTCCGCAGTGGTGACGGTGAGATTTTCTGGACGTACGCTGGGTAGCTGTGGGTGGCGGTTCATGGTGCCTACGAAGCCAGCGATGAAATCGGTGGCCGGCTGTTCGTAAAGGGTGACTGGATCCGCGAATTGTTCGATATGGCCCTGAGTCATAACTACGACGCGATCCGACATGGCAAGTGCCTCGGCTTGGTCGTGCGTGACGTAGATGACCGTCAGCCCCATCTCCTGTGCCAGCTGGGTGAGCTCTGCGCGGATTTGCACGCGCAGCGCGGCGTCGAGGGCGGACAGCGGCTCATCCATAAGCAGGACATCTGGATTAGAAACCAACGCGCGGGCGATGGCAACGCGCTGCTGTTGGCCACCGGAAAGTTGGTTTGGCCGCGCCTTCGCTTTGGAAGCGATACCCACCATGTCCATGCAGGCTCGGACCTTCTCGGCCCGTTGGCCTGCCGCCACCTTATTGCCTGGGGTGGTCAGCGGAAACTCGATGTTCTTTTCCACCGTCATGTGTGGCCACAGTGCGAGGTCCTGGAAAACCATCGAAAGCCGGCGCTTATTGACGGCTACGTTGGTTCGTGGGCCAAATACCTCCATCTCTCCGAAGGAGATGGTTCCCGCGTCAGGCGTTTCTAATCCGGCTATGCAACGCAGCAGGGTGGACTTGCCGCAGCCGGAAGGTCCGAGAATAGAGACGAATTCACCGCGGTTGATGCTCAGATCGGTCTCGTGGAGGCCCGTATTATCGGCGAATTCGCGCTTAACGCCGCGCAAGATGACGTGGGGTGAGTCCATAATCAGCGAAATACTTTCTTCAAGAAATAACCTCGAAAAAGATAAGGCCGTAATATTGCATGTGGGTGACGTGAAGATGGAAGGGGATTAAAGCTTTAATTAACGGCACGCAAACACCCAGGAGTGCATGTAGAGGTACGCCTATTAGACTGGGCCGCATGCAACGCTGGGTTCTACACATCGACATGGACGCGTTTTTCGCCTCCGTCGAGCAGCTGACCCGGCCTACGCTGCGGGGGCGTCCGGTTTTGGTGGGCGGAACCAGCGGACGCGGCGTGGTGGCAGGCGCCTCCTACGAGGCGCGCGTGTACGGTGCGCATTCGGCCATGCCGATGTACCGCGCGCAGCAGCTCGTTGGGCTCCGTGCGGTAGTGGTGCAGCCGCGCCGGGTGGTCTATTCGGCGGCCTCGCGCCGGGTATTCGACATCATCGCGCAACACGTGGAGGTCATCGAGCAACTTTCCATCGACGAGGCCTTTATGGAGCCCGCCGCCCTGCAAGGCGCGAGCGCGGATGAGGTCAAGCGCTGGGCGGATGAATTGCGCGCGCTCATCCGTAAGGAAACGGGGCTGCCGTGCTCCATCGGTGCGGGTTCGGGTAAGCAATTTGCCAAGATTGGCTCAGGCGAGGCGAAACCCGATGGCACCTTCGTCATCCCGGCCGAGCGCCAGCTTGAGATGTTGCACCCGCTTGCGGTGAACAAGTTATGGGGAGTCGGCCCAGTGACCGGCGCGAAGCTGAATTCCATTGGGGTGGAAACCATTGGACAGCTCGCGGCGATGACGCGCAAGGAAGTGGAGATTTCTATCGGCAGCGTGGTAGGTCTGCAGTTGTGGCAGCTGGCCCGCGGCATCGATGACCGCGAAGTGGCGCCGCGCGCTATTTCTAAGCAGATTTCTACCGAGCACACCTACCCGAAGGATCTGCTAACCGTGCCGGAGGTCGATGCAGCTATAGCCCGCGCGGCGGAGGGCGCACACCGCCGGCTGCTCAAGGACGGGCGTGGCGCACGCACCGTGACGGTGAAGCTGCGCATGGCGGACTTTCACATTGAGTCACGCTCAACTACCTTGCCGTACGCGACTGACGACGCCGCCGTGCTCACCGCCGCCGCCTTCAAGCTCGCCCGTTATCCCGATGAGCTCGGGCCCATTCGCCTAGTGGGAGTGAGCTATTCCGGGTTAGAAACCGCCCGCCAAGACGTGCTCTTCCCGGAACTGGACCGTGAAATCGTGCGGCCCGCGCCGGCGGATACGGACTATGAAACCGGGGTGAGCGACGACGTTGCGCCGCCAGTACCGACACCGACGGTGACGGTGGAAGAAGAAACCGATAACCAGTGGCACGCAACGCAAGACGTATTCCACCCCGAATACGGCCACGGCTGGATTCAGGGCGCCGGGCATGGGGTAGTGAGCGTGCGTTTTGAAACCCGTGCCACGGGGCCCGGCCGGACCAAGTCTTTCGCGGCCGATGACCCCGCGCTCGTGCCGGCGGATCCGCTCGACTCGCTTGATTGGCAGGATTGGCTCGCCACCGAAGACTAAGCATTTACTGTCGGAATAGCTCAGCTGGGTCGGTACCAGCGGCCAGTGCCGCTGCCAGCAGGATTCGCGCCTGGCTCGGGCGGAAAGACCCGGCGTTAATAGCGCCCAGTTTCCCAAGGCTCGCGCCACCGCCGTCGCCGCCGTAGGCCAGCGCAGTTGGGCCGTAGGGTGTGCGGGTTGAAATGACGACGGGGAGGCCGGCGCGGAGGGCGTCGGCAAGCGCGAGGCCCATGTCCTCGCCCATATTGCCCGAGCCCATGGCCTCGATAATGAGGCCGCAGGTTGGGGAATTGGCGGCGGCATCAACCAGCAGGCGTCCGGCCCCCGGATAGGCTGGGATGACCTCCACCGGATGCGGGGCCAGCGGGGCAGGAGCTAGGCGCGGCGTGGTGCCAGGGATACCCAGAGACTCGAATCCGCGCAGGTCACTGGTGTGCCGCTTGCGCGCACCGCGCGCCGGAATGCTCGCACCCCCAAAGCAGAGGAATACCCCGGCGCGCCCGCTGGCTGCAAGATTGCGGGCATCGCGCAGGTTGCTAGGGCCGTCCGCCGCGGGGTGATCGTGGGAACGCTGCGCACCAGTAAGCACGATGGGCTTTGCACCGCTACAGAAAATCTCCAGCGCCAACGCGGTCTCTTCCATCGAGTCGGTGCCATGGGTGATGATTACACCGTCGATGTCCTCCCGCGACGTTTGGGCGTTAACCACCGCAATGAGCTCATCGAGGTCCGCCAAAGTGATAGAGGAGGAGTCGAGCTGCCGAAACTCCACTACCTCGGCGTCGATATCTGCGGCTAGGGTCGCGCCGGAGACGGTGGGAACAAGGGAACCATCGGCTGTGGTGGTACACGCTATTGTGCCGCCGGTGGCGATCAAAGCAATTCGGGTCATGTATCTAAGGTTAAAGAAATCTGCGTCCACGCGGCGGGCGCAATCCGGAAAAGGGTGGTGCAGCTGTAAACTGATGGGAGTTTGGAACCCACACGTGAGGAGTTAGAAGTGAAATTCCGCAAGTTTAGCGCCGCGTGCCTCGCACTGACCGCGGCTACCGCCCTGGCCGCCTGCTCTTCCGACGATGAGCAGGACAATTCCGCCGCCGCCAACACCGAGGCACAGGAATCCGCTTCCTCGGACGGCGATTCCGCCGCCCCCGCGCTGCCGTCCCCGGCCGACCTAAACGCAATTTTGGCCAAGGCCACCGACCCCAATGCCTCCGAGCAAGAAAAGACCTCCACCGTGCAAGGCGGGGAGACCGCGCCGGAAATCTTTGACACTATGGCAAAGTCCAAGGCGGAATCCGGCGCTGAATTCGAGGTCGTTGATCCTGTACTGCCGGGCTATGACCCGCAGTCCGTGCTTACCACCGTGAACTTCACCACCGCTGACGGCCAGCAGCAGACCGCAGAACAGGTGGAGTTTGTGTATGAAAATGGCACCTGGAAGCTTTCCAAGGCTTGGGCTTGCACGCTTATCCAAAACACGGTGCCGCCAGAGCAAGTTCCAGAAATGTGTGCGGACACTGGCGCCGGTGCCTCCGCACCTGCCCCGGCTCCGGCCGAGGGCGACGGTGCACCCGCGGAAGGCGATGCCCCCGCTGCTGGTGCCGAGCAGGCCCCGGCAGAGGCTCCTGTAGAAGCCCCGGCCGAGTAACTAGGAAAAGTTCAGCTCCGTCAGGCTCGACTGCACCACGCGCAGCTCCGAGCCGGCGGCACCATAAATGACCTTAGTGTCGAAAGACACGTCACCGTCTACGGGCAGCGGCTTGCTCAAATCCACCGTGATGCTGCCCTTGGACTTGGTGCTGGAATCTAAAACCTTGAGCTCTTTGTTCTCCAGCTCCGTGCCCTGGGCCTGGCCTGCAAAGGACAGTGCGCCTAGCGAGGGCCGCTGTTCTACCTCTACGTTTAGTTTCACTCGGTCGCCATCGATGGAATCGACCGTATAGCGCGTGGTCTGCAGCAGGGTAGACTCGCCGGTCACACGCGAATCCACCGACCAGCTCGCGCCCTTGCCCACCTCCTCGGTAGGGAAAACTACGGGTAGGGCCGTCAGCTTCATAATCGCCTGTTCGACGGAGCCGCGGGCATCATCCGTGGCATTCTGGGGCGCAGCTAGGCGCAGCGAATTCATCTGGCCGGTGTCCTGGCCACGCCAACCGAATTGGAATCCCTCCGCCGAGGAGACGTCTTTATCTCCGGTAGATTCTGGAGTTCCGGCCGTGACGAAGGCATTGCGGCTGGCTGGTAGCTGGTCTTCGACGTCCTCGCTGGCCTTTTCTACCTTGGCCGATAACGGCAGGGTAGTAGTGGTGGAATCGACGTCGGCGGCCTGAAACTTCTCAGCTGCGGACTTTTTGAGCAGGTCCTGCGCAAAGCCCTCGGTAACGCGGTAGTTTAGGTCCTGCGTGGAGTCGATATCGCGGTATTCCAGGAGTTTTTTCTCTCCGGTTCCGGGATTGTCCACGGTGACGCGCGGGGCGTCGATGGTCAGGCCTACGGGTTGTTCCACCGCCGGGCCTGGCTTTCCAGAGGAACACGCCGTAAGCGCTACGGCGGCTGTGGTCAGGGCTGCAAAAACTTTGACTCGAAACACGCTTACCAAAATACCGGACGCTCCCGTTTAGAATAGACCGGGTGAGTCAAAAACGAAGGAGCAAGACAGGACTTATCGCCGCAGTAGTCATTGCCGTGGCGCTGGTGGATCAAGCCGTGAAGCAGGTAATGCTCTCCATCCTTAACGAGGGCGAACCCCTGCCGGTGATTGGGGACTGGTTCCGTTTTACGCTGCTTTTTAATCCTGGTGCCGCCTTTTCCATGGGCGGGGAGGGATCTACGTGGCTGTTTACTACCATCCAATTGGTCTTTGTGCTCGGCGTGGCCGTAGCCGCCCCGCGCATTACCCACTCCGGTCAGGCAGTAGGCCTAGCGCTCATTGCTGGCGGTGCGCTGGGTAATTTTGCCGACCGCATCTTCCGCGCCCCCGGCTTCTGGTTCGGGCACGTGGTGGACTATATTTCGGTTGGCTCTTTCGCCGTGTTCAATATCGCAGATGCGGCTATCACCTGCGGAGTGGTGCTTTTCATTATCACCATGGTGCTGGAGGAAAGGAAGGCCGAGCATGAATAGGCAGATGCGTAGCTTCCCCATCCCCGAAGGGCTAGAAGGCATGCGTGCCGACGCCGCCCTGGCCAAGCTCCTTGGCCTCTCCCGCAGCGCCACCGCGCAGCTATGTGCCGAAGGCAGCGTCACCATCGATTCCCAAGAGTTGGGCAAGTCCGAGCGTTTGACCTCCGGCAACGTGGTTTCCGTGCTTTTACCGGAACCAGAAAAGCCGCTGCTGCCGCGCGAAGAGCTCGTGGAAGGCATGGACGTGCTCTACAGCGATGCCGATATCATCTGCGTGCATAAGCCGGTGGGCGTCGCCGCGCATCCGAGCGTGGGGTGGGACGGGCCAACGGTCATCGGCGGGCTGCGCGCAGCCGGCTATACGGTGGCTTCTTCCGGGCCGACTGAGCGCCAGGGAATCGTGCACCGCCTCGATGTGGGTACATCCGGCGTGATGGTCGTAGCATCTTCGGAGCGCGCTTACTCTGCGCTCAAGCATGCCTTTAAGTACCGCAGCGTGAAAAAGACCTACCACGCCGTGGTCCAAGGCCTGCCAGATCCCATCGAGGGCACCATCGATGCCCCCATCGGCCGCCATCCCAAGTCCGGCTGGAAATTCGCCGTGCTTGACGACGGCAAAGCGGCCGTTACCCACTACAGCCTCATCGAGGCCTTCCGCGAGGCCAGCCTCATCGAAGTGCACCTGGAGACTGGCCGCACCCACCAAATCCGCGTCCACATGTCTGCCACCGGCCACCCGTGCGTGGGCGATCCCATGTACGGCTCGGATCCGAACCTGGCCAAGCGCCTTGGACTCGAGCGGCAGTGGCTCCACGCGGTAAAACTCGGCTTTACCCACCCCGGCACCAGCAAATGGTTTGAGATTCAGGCACCGTATCCAGCCGATCTTGACCATGCCTTGGAGGTGCTGCGGGGATGAGGGAGGTCTACCGGCGGCGTCGGCTAGCGGCGTTGGCGGTGCTCGCGGTGCTTTTTCTGGCGGCGCTGGCTCTCTGCGGCGCGTTGGGGACCCAGGCTACCTCGCAGGTGCAAGGAGACCAGCTGGGCCCCGATGGGGAATCGCGCGCGGAGTATATTGCGCGCGTGGCGGGCAGCGACATTCCCAATGAGCCTGCCTACGCCCTGGTTACCTTTGACGAGGAACTACCGCCCGTAGCCGCCGCGGCCGCCGTTGCAGCGGCCCCGCGCATGGATGCCATCCTCATTGGCTCCACCGCCCCCATCGACGTCCCCGAACCGAGAGCTGGTGAGGACCGTGCCGGCGTCATCCAGCGCGCCTTCGACCGCATCGATGCTTCCTATGGGCAGCGGCCCAGCGCGGTTAGCGCAGTTGTGGTGTGGGGATCGGGCGCTCAGCTTGCCGACGTCGCCTCCACCCCCTCCGTTGCCGCCGTCGAACCCGCGCCTGCCGACGCCGCCTGGGGCAGCTTCGCCATCCGCCCTCCCAGCTAATTTCGCCTTCTGTGCTCCCGCAGCGCGCAGTGCCCCCGCAGCGCTTTTAGCATCAGGGGCATGGAACATATTCGGGCCTATATCGCGGCACTGAACTCGGCAATGGATATCCTCGCCGAGGCCGCCTCCGTTTCTGCTGCCGACCTTGCCGCCGCCGGCATGCCCGATGCCGCAGCGGACTCTATTGCGCAGCTCGCGCAGGTCTACTTCGGCCCCACCAGCTTTCGCCGCCGCCAACGGCGCGCGGTGGATGGGGCGCGTCTTAACAGGCATTCACTGCCGACGCTGGAGGTCATCGAAAAGCATGCGCGTCGCGCGCCCACCCAAGCTCGCGCCTGGGCCCTGCGCGCCGAGCTCACCCACCTTGCCTGCGATACGCGGGAGATGGACAGGCGTGCCCGCACCAAGCTGCGCAGGATGCGCGCGCCACGCGAGCACAAGCCTGGCGTGCGGCTGCGGCGCCGCGCCGCCGGAAAGCCGTGGACGCTTTCTATCACCGGTCCTTCCGCGCTCATTGCGGAACTTCACCAGCATGCCGGCTCGCTTGCCGACGTCGCCTCCCTCTTCCGCACCGGTGCCTCTACCACTACCGTGCGCACTAATGTTGTGGTGCCACTAGATAAATTGGTCGGCGTGGCCCATGGCAGTGATGATGTGGTGCTGACTATGACCAACGGCGCGCAGATAACCGGTGCCGAATTGGCCCAGCGCGCGCTGGCAGAGGAGGGGTTTGTCACCCTGCTGCATCCCGTGGAAGGTCCGGTGAATCTGTACCGCATGCGCCGCGGGGCGACCTGGAAGCAGTTTATGATGGCTGCGGCGGAAAACCCCACCTGCCCGGTTAAGGGCTGCCACAAGCCTGCCGATGAGTGCCAAGTCCACCACATATTCAGCTGGGCCGGCGGCGGGTGGACGAACGCGAAGAACCTCACCACCGCCTGCGCTTATCACAATGGCCGCAATGACGATCATCGCACCGGCCCGCCGCGCAACGGCCGCTTCGAGCGCACGGCCCGCGGCGTGCGCTGGGTCAACCCCTGGGAAGAGCCCCCGCCGGATCTGGTTGACACTAGCCCTACCTAGGTAGGCTAGACCTATGTTCTCGCAGCAGCCTTTTTCGCAGTGGATGCCCAACTACAAGTTTGCTTATATCGCCGCCTGGGTTGCGGCGGTGGTCTCCGGCATCGCACTGCTTATTGGCCTCGTTTCCGGCGGCACCCCGATGACGCTGGTGTTTTCGGGGATCGTGTGTGCCTATGGCATCTTCCTTATCGCAGTGATGCCCCGCTGGGCACTAAAAGCGGAGGAAGAGCAGGCCGCCCGACGCCGTGCTCGCGCTGCCCGCGAGGAACTCAAGCGCTCCTAGCCATGCGCACTAGGTCGACCACGTAGATTGCTACGGCTAAGCCGATGATGCCGAAACCGATCCACCGGTGGGTCGAAAAGTGCTCGTGGGTGACGAAAAGCGCCCATAGCATTTGCATGATGGGGGTGAGGTATTGGAGCATGCCGATCGTCGATAAGCGTAGCGTCCGCGCGCCCTCTGCAAAGCAAAGAAGCGGCAGTGCGGTGATTAAGCCGGCGCTCACCAAAAGCAGCGCGTGGCCGGTTCCTTCGCTAGCGAAGGTGCCCTGGCCGCTACTTTCTAGCCACAGGATGTAGCCCACCGCTAGTGGTGACATCACGAGCGCCTCCGCTGCCACCGAGACGGCCGAGGATACCCGCACCTGCTTTTTGAGCAGCCCATAAATCCCGAAGCTGAAGGCCAATAACAGCGAAATATAGGGCGCCTGGCCGGTAAAGAACGTCAAATACAGCACCGCGATGGCCGCAACGCCCACCGCGCCGGCCTGCCACGGCCGCAGCCGCTCTTTCAAAAACACCATGCCGAGGGCAACTGATACGAGGGGATTGATGAAGTACCCCAGCGCTGCATCGGCTACGTGGTTGCTATTAATCGCTACCACGTAGGTGCCCCAATTGGCCGTGATAAATACTCCCGCGGCCGCGAGCCAGCCCCACGTGCGCTTGTCCATGCGCACTAACTCACGCCATCGGCCGGCGAGGCACAAAAATCCCGTGACCAACACCGCGGTCCACAGCACGCGGTGGGCCAGGATTTCTAAAGGCGATGCCGGCAACAAGAGAGGGAAGAACGCGGGGAAAAATCCCCACATGATGTAGGCGGCCAGCGTGTAGAGCATCACAAAATAATAGCCCATTTTGACCGCCCCGCTATGATGAGCCGCATGGCCAAAAACTCCTCCTTCGTCCACCTGCACAACCACACCGAGTTTTCCATGCTGGACGGCATGGCCAAGGTCGATATGCTGGCAGACGAGGTGGTCCGCCAGAAAATGCCGGCCGTAGGCATGACCGACCACGGCAATATGTACGGCTCCGATGCCTTCTACCGCCGCATGACCGGCGCCGGTATCAAGCCCATTATCGGCATCGAGGCGTATATGGCACCGGAGTCTCGCTTCAATAAAAAGCGCGTGCTGTGGGGCACACCGGACCAAAAGCGCGACGATGTTTCCGCTTCCGGCGCCTACCTCCACCAGACAATGATTGCGGAAAACGCCACCGGCCTGCGCAACCTTTTTACCCTGTCCTCGTTGGCCTCCTATGAGGGCCAGCTGGGCAAGTGGCCGCGCATGGATGCTGAGCTCATCGCGGAGCATGCTGACGGCATCATTGCCACCACCGGCTGTCCTTCGGGCGACGTCCAGACCCGACTGCGCCTAGGCCAGTTCAATGAGGCGCTTGAGGCTGCGGCCATGTGGCAAGACATCTACGGCAAAGATAACTTCTTTTTGGAGTTGATGGACCATGGGCTGGACATCGAAAAGCGCACGCGCGATGGCCTATTAGAGATCGGCCGCAAGCTGGACCTGCCGCCGCTGGTGACCAACGACTGCCACTACGTTTTGGAATCCCAGGCGCCGGCGCACGAGGCGATGTTGTGCGTGCAGACCGGCAAGACCTTTATGGACCCTGATCGCTTCAAGTTCGGCGGCACCGGCTACTACATTAAATCGGCCGCGCAGATGCGCGAGACCTGGGACGATATGATTCCAGATGGCTGCGATAACACGCTGTGGATTGCTGAGCGCGTCCAAGACTACGGCGAGATTTGGGAAGAACACACCCACGATCGCATGCCTATTGCCGACGTCCCCGAGGGCCACACCCCAACTTCCTGGCTCACCCACGAGGTTATGGAGGGCCTGCAAGCGCGCTTCCCCGGTCAGGATGTTCCGGAGGAGTACATCGAGCGCGCCAAGTATGAGATTTCCGTCATTGAGATGAAGGGATACCCGTCCTACTTCCTTATCGTGGCCGAGCTCATTAAGCACGCGCGCTCGGTGGGCATTCGTGTGGGGCCAGGCCGTGGTTCGGCGGCCGGCGCGCTTGTCGCGTACGCGCTGACCATTACCAATATCGACCCCCTGGAACATGATCTCCTCTTCGAGCGATTCTTGAATCCCGAGCGCCCGTCCGCCCCCGATATCGATATCGACTTCGATGACCGCCGCCGCGGCGAAATGATCACCTATGCGGCCGAGCGCTGGGGCGAGGACAAGGTGGCGCAGGTGATTACCTTCGGCACGGTGAAGACGAAGCAGGCCATTAAAGACTCCGCCAAGGTGCACTTTGGCCAGCCTGGTTTCCAGATGGCCGACCGCATCAACGCGGCGTTGCCACCTGCGATCATGGCCAAAGATATTCCGCTTAAGGGCATCACGGACCCGGATCACGAGCGTTATTCTGAGGCCACCGAGGTTCGCCAGATGGTGGAATCCGACCCGGATGTGAAAAAGATTTATGACACGGCTAGGGGCTTGGAAGGCGTCGTCAGGCAGGCGGGCGTGCACGCCTGTGCGGTGATTATGGCCTCGGTCCGCCTCATGGACCACATCCCCATGTGGAAGCGCCCGGCCGACGGCGCCTACATTACTGGTTGGGACTACCCGGCGTGTGAGGCCATCGGCCTGCTGAAGATGGACTTCCTGGGCCTGCGTAACCTCACCGTTATCGGCGATGCCATCGAAAACATCAAGCGCAACCGCGGCGAAGAAATCCACCTGGAGCAGCTGCATGCCGACGACCCCAAAGTCTCCAAGGTCTATGACCTGCTCTCGCGCGGCGATACGCTGGGCGTCTTCCAGCTCGACTCCGGCGGTATGCAAGAGCTGCTCAAACGCATGAAGCCAACCGGCTTTAAAGATATTGTCGCCTCCCTTGCGCTATACCGCCCCGGCCCGATGGGCGTCAACGCCCACTGGGACTATGCGGACCGCAAGAACGGCCGTAAGGAAATCACCCCGATTCACCCGGAGCTGGAAGAGCCCCTGAAGGAAATCCTGGATGAGACCTACGGCCTCATCGTCTACCAGGAGCAGATCATGCGTATCTCGCAAAAAGTGGCCAACTACACGGCCGGCGAGGCAGATGGCTTCCGTAAGGCGATGGGTAAGAAAAAGCCCGAAGTGTTGGCCCAGCAGTACGACAAGTTCTGGGGCGGCATGCAAGAAAACGGCTATTCAAAGTCCGCCATGGACGCGCTTTGGGGCACCATCGAGCCCTTCGCGTCCTACGCGTTTAATAAGTCCCACGCCGCGGGCTATGGCCTGGTGTCTTTCTGGACGGCCTACCTCAAGGCCTACTACGCACCGGAATACATGGCCGCGCTGTTGACCTCGGTGGGCGATAAGAAAGACAAGTCTGCCATCTACCTTTCGGACTGCCGCCACCTGGGCATTAAGGTGCTCCCGCCTTCCGTCAACGAATCCGAAGAAGACTTCCAGGCGGTGGGAGAGGATATCCGCTTCGGCATGGGCGCTATCCGCAACGTCGGCTCGGAAGTGGTGGAATCCATCATTAAGTCGCGCCACGACAAGGGCGCGTTTACCTCGTTTGGTGACTACCTGGACAAGATCGAGCTGACCGCCTGCACCAAGCGCGTAACAGAAGCGCTCATCAAGGCCGGTGCCTTCGATGACTTGAACCACCCGCGCAAGGGTCTCATGCTCATTCATGAAGACGCGGTGGATGCGGTGCAAACCACCAAGAAGGCCGCTGATAAGGGCCAGTTCGATCTTTTCGCCGGAATCGGCGGAGGAGAAGATAACGAGGTCGCCAATGCCTTTGCCATGGATATCCCAGAAGATGAGTGGGACCGAAAGCACGAGCTTGCCCTCGAACGCGAGATGCTTGGCTTGTACGTGTCCGGCCACCCCCTCGATGGCTTCGAAGAGGCGCTGGCCGCGCAAACGGATACCCCGCTGACTAAGATCCTCAACGATGAGGTGCGCAACGGCCAAGAGCTCATCATCGGTGGCATCATCTCGGGCGTGGACCGCCGCTTCTCCAAGCGCGATGGCTCCCCATGGGCCATTGTCACGGTGGAAGACCACAACGGCGCACAGGTGGAAATCTTGGTATTCAACAAGGTCTACTCTCTCGTCGCCCCACAGATTGTGGAGGACAACATCATCTTGGCGCGCGTGAACGTCAAGATTCGCGATGAGCGGCGTTCCCTGTTCTGCTCCGATATTCGCGTCCCAGACCTCGGCCCGGGCGGGGGTGCGGGCCTGCCGCTGCGCCTGACTATGCGCACGGACCAGTGCACCATGGAAAATATTGCCCGGCTCAAGCAGGTTCTGCTCAAAAACCAGGGCGAGTCGGACGTGTATCTCGAGCTTGTCGACGGCTCCGAGTCCACCACCATGATCCTCGGCGACCACCTGCGCGTGGAACGCTCCGGCAACCTCATGGGCGATCTCAAAGCCACCATGGGCGCGGGCATCTTAGGCTGAATCTAATTTCGGTGGCCGGCGACCCCCTCCACTAATATAGACAGCACAGTCTATTTTGATGGAGGAAACCTGATGGTTTGTAAGATTCGCACTACCCATGTCGGCTCGCTGCCGCGCACCCCGGAGCTCCTGGAGGCCAACCTGAAGCGCGGGGAGCTGCCGGCCGCGGAGTTCCAGGGGATTTTGGAGGCTGCGGTGGCGGACGTCGTCAAGCGGCAGCTTGATCTGGGCCTCGATATCATTAACGAGGGCGAATACGGCCATATCACCTCGGGCGCTGTGGACTATGGCGCATGGTGGAATTACTCATTTAGCCGCCTGGGCGGGCTGACGATGACGGATACCGACCGCTGGGAATCGGCTGAGGTAGTGCGCTCGAAACCGGGGGAGCCGCGGCTGACGTCGTTTATTGACCGCCGCGACCGCGCGCTGTTCTCCGAGGCCTACAACGACCCGGATTCTGGCATCTTCACCGGCCGAGCCAAGGTGGCAAACCCAGAATTTACCGGCCTGGTAACCTACATCGGACAAGATGAGGTCGCCGCCGATGTCCGCCTGCTTGCCGACGCCCTACCTTCCGGCACCCCAGGCTTCATCGCCGCCCTTTCCCCCGGTTCGGCTGCGCGCCTTAACAATCGTTACTACGACGATGAGCACCAGCTGCTTGCCGACGTCGGCCGTGCCATGCGCACTGAATACCAAGCCATCACCGATGCCGGGCTCACTGTGCAATTCGATGCACCCGACCTGGCCGAGGCCTGGGACCAAATCAACCCGGAGCCAACCGTAGAGGACTTCCGTGGCTTCATTCGTGAGCGCATCGATGTCCTTAATGATTCCATCGCCGGCCTGCCCAAGGAACAAACGCGCCTGCACATCTGCTGGGGCTCCTGGCACGGCCCGCACGTAACCGACGTCCCATTTGCAGATATCATCGAGGAAATTTTGCGGGCCGAGGTCGGCGGATTCTCTTTCGAAGCCGCGTCACCGCGTCACGCGCACGAATGGCGCGTGTGGCAGGACCACGCGCTGCCGGAAGGCACCGTGATTTACCCAGGCGTGGTTTCGCACTCCACCAACGCGGTAGAGCATCCGCGCCTCGTGGCAGATCGCATCATCCAATTCGCCGAGGTAGTAGGCCCTGAAAATGTTATCGCGTCGACCGATTGCGGTTTGGGCGGTCGCCTGCACCCCCAGATTGCGTGGGCGAAGCTGCAATCTTTGGTAGAAGGCGCTGACATCGCTACCCGCGAACTGTTTTAAAAACGCCGAAAGCCGCTCCGAAACTTCGGAGCGGCTTAATCTGTGGCGTTTAGAAGCGCACGCCCAGCTGCTTGAGGGCGTTCTTCATCGGCTCCAGCACAGCCGGGTTTACCGTGGCAACCATGTTGAAGGCCTGCAGCAGCGCAGCCACGAGGCTGGCGGCCACGGTCACCCAGCTCATGACCTCGAGGAACTTTTCGGGGGTGGAAGAGCCCCAAATAGGCAGACGCTCAAGTGCCTCGATCTGGTGCTGCTCCGCCTCCTTGGCTACGCAGTCCGGCTCTTTGGGCATTTCGGAAGAACCGTAGCCATTGGCAAGGCCCTGCATAAGCTCCTGCGGGGTGCGGGCGGAGGAACCGAGCTCGCCGCTCTCGATCTTCTTGACGTGCTCTTCCTTGGCCTTGTCGACCTCGGCCTGGCACTCAGCCGAGATTTGCTTTGGCTGCTCTTCTGCGGCAGAAGCAGTAGCTGGTGCGACGAGGCCTGCTGCCACGGCGGTGGCGGCCAGGCCAACGGGGCGCGCGGACACAGAGTTAATCTCCCTGTTACCACCGGCGGAGATGGCGCCGATCTTGTGCGGGTGGGAGGGATCGGAACCATCTAAGATATCGACCTCGCCGGAGCGCGCATTGACGGTGAGGATGCGCTGGGACGCGGCGTGATAAGCGACGATTTCGGCGGCCGATTTGCCCAGCACACCCGATTCATGAGAACCGATGGGGTTAAGCTGCAGCGCAGCGGTGGGCGCGGAATGCTCCAGCACGTTATCCACGACGTGGGCATGCGCGGCAGGGGAGCAGGCGAGGACGAGCGAGGAGGTAACGCAGAGAGAGATGCGTTTGAGCATAGATATTCCTTTCTTGTGGTTATGTCCACTATTGCCTACGTAGGTAACGGTGCAACTAAAGGCCAGTGAATTTCCAGTGAATGGGTAGACTGTCAAGACATGACTGATTCGACCATCCATGCATCCGATATCCAGCAGGCGCAGGCACGGATTAGCTCGGAAATCGCCCCGACTCCGCTGCAGTATTGCGCCCGGCTTTCGGCCGAGACGGGCTGCGAGGTCTACCTCAAGCGGGAGGATCTGCAGGACGTGCGCTCCTATAAGATTCGTGGCGCGTTAAACGGGATGTCGAATCTGCCGCAAGAGCAGCGGCACCGGGGAATTGTTACGGCCTCGGCCGGCAATCATGCGCAGGGCGTGGCTTATGCCTGCCGCACAATGGGAATCGCCGGCAAGATTTTTGTGCCAGAGCCCACGCCAATGCAAAAGCGCGACCGCATCCTGGTTCACGGCGGCGACCAAGTAGAACTGGTGGTAGTTGGTTCCAACTTCGATGAGGCAGCCGCAGCCGCGCATGCCGACGCCGCCGAGCGCGACGCCGCCTTCATCGAGCCCTTCGACGCCCGCGATACCATCACCGGGCAGGGCACCGTAGCCGCAGAGGTTCTCGCGCAGCTTTCGGCCAAGGGCAAGTCGCCCGATGCCGTTGTCGTCCCCGTAGGAGGCGGCGGCCTGATTTCTGGCATCACCTCCTACCTGGCGGATATGGCACCGGATACTCGGGTGGTGGGCATGGAGCCGGAAGGGGCGGCGTCGCTAAGAGCGGCGTTTGACCACGGGGGCCCGGTCACGCTGGATGCGGTCGACCCCTTCGTTGATGGCGCGGCCGTAAAGCGCTTAGGTGCGCTGCCCTATGAGATTTTGGACGCCAATCGCGAGCGCCTGAGCTTTGACACCGTGTCCGAAGGCGCGGTGTGCACGGACTTGCTCAACCTGTATCAAAATGAGGGCATCATTGCCGAGCCGGCCGGTGCATTGTCGGTGGCGGGCCTGCATCAGCTGGACCTGAAACCGGGCTCGACGGTGGTATGCGTGATTTCAGGCGGTAATAATGACGTGCTGCGCTATGCAGAAATCATGGAGCGCTCCCTAGTCCACCGGGGGCTCAAGCATTACTTCCTGGTGAACTTCCCGCAGGAGCCCGGGCAGCTGCGCCACTTTTTGCACGAGATTTTGGGTCCAACCGATGACATCACACTCTTTGAGTATCTCAAGCGCAATAACCGGGAAACCGGTGCGGCGCTAGTGGGCCTGCAGCTCAGCCGCGCCGAGGACCTCGACGGCTTGCTGCAACGCATGGGTGAATCCAAGATTTCGGTGCAGTACCTCAAGCCCGGCACCCCCGAGTATGAATTCCTCGTAGCCTAATGCAAAATTCTTATCGTCGCCCAGTAGGCCAGGTTGAACACGAAATTGAAGTCAAGCGTTCCCGATTTATTGCTTTGATCGGCCGCGTCACCAATGAGGAAGAGGCCCGCGTGTTTATCGACGCCGCCCGCACCCGCTTTCCCGACGCCCGTCACCATTGCTCCGCCTACGTCTATCACGTCGACGGCGCAAACCCGGTGGAGCGCTCCTCCGATGATGGCGAGCCCTCCGGCACTGCCGGAAAACCCATGCTGGATGTGGTCAAAGGCTCCGGCATGCTCGATGTCTGCGCAGTGGTAGTGCGCTACTTCGGTGGCATCAAGTTAGGCGCCGGCGGCCTCGTGCATGCCTATGGTGGCGCGGTGAGTGAGGCCATGGAAAAGGTGCGTGCGGTAACCCGGGCGCGCCGGGAGCTTTATGCCGTGGAGTGCCCACATGCAACTGCCGGGCGGGTGGAGGCGGACCTGCGCGGGCGCGGCTATGAGATAACCGATACCGCCTACGCGGCCGCAGTAACCTTTACCGTGGCCGTGCGCCCAGGTGGGCTGGAAGAGCTGGAAGCAACGCTGGCAGCGATCTCGCAGGGCCAGCTCGCGGCGGCAGAAGCTGGCAGCGCGTGGGTTGAGGTAAGATCCTGAACATGAGTATGCAGCAGCGACCGAATAACCCCATTGCGCAGCGCAAGCAGCAGGTGCGCAAGCACTCCCGCAACGCCGTTGTGTGCGTGGTTGCCGGCCTCGGCGTGGGCGCAGTGCTGGGCGTGCTATCTGCGGCAAGTTTCTGGGCCTGGATGTTGGTGGGTGCCATCGTCGCCGTAGTCGGTGGCGGCTATAACTGGCTGAAGATCCAGAAAATCGTCAACGAGAACCACAACCAGTATTAGATGCCGGCACCGCAACCTAGCGGCCGCCCCGTCCGGATTGATGCCTGGGTGTGGGCCGTGCGCATGTTTAAGACCCGTTCGGCGGCCGCGACGGCCGTGCGCGCCGGGCATGTCAAGATAAATGGCGAGGCTGTCAAGCCCTCCCAGCAGGTGGTGCCGGGCGACCGTGTGCGCGTGTGGCGCAATCACCACGAGCATGACCTTGAGGTCTTAGCGACTGTGGCCAAGCGCGTGGGCGCACCCGTGGCGCGTACGTGCTACACGGACCATGCGCCGCCGCCTCCACCCAAGGAGTTTATGCCGTCGGTACCCGTGCGCCCACGCGGGGCGGGCCGACCGACGAAGAAGGAACGACGCGATATGGAGAAATTCCGCGGCGGTTTCCGATAATCAGCCGAAACTAGTGGGCAGCGCGCAAGGCCTTCAGGCGCGCAGTAAGCCGACGCTTGCGGCCCGGGCGGTCGCCGGATTCGGCGGTGGCCTCGATATGCTGCTTGCCAAATTTGTTGAGCAGCAAGTCGTCGATAAGCCGCACCTGGCCGGGACGAAAGCGGTAGCGCATGGCGTCGTGGACGTGGGCAATGGCAGTATCGTCAAGTAGCTGCTCGAGCTGGCTCAAGTGGCGCACGCCGTTTTGCTCCAATAACTCCGCCAAGAATCGGTAGTGCTCCGAGCGCGAGAGCGGGAAACGGTTGCCCAGGATAATGGCCAGCACGCCCGGTAGGGTCTCGGCGGTAAGCTCGACGTCCCGATCGGTTTCCGTACCTGGGGCCTTGAGTGCAGCAATCTCGTCGAATTGCTGGTCCGCAAGCTCGATAAGCCCCGCGGCCAAGGTAAAGAGGCGGTCCACTTCAGGTGAGGGCGGGTTGGGCCCTTGCTTGTAGCGGATATCGTGTTCAAACTCCGCCCATGCGTGCTGCAGAACGGTGCGAATCTGCACCTCAAAGGTCCAACCTACGTAGTTCGCGAGCTCTTCCATTGCGGCAGCGCTATCTTCGGTCACGGTGAGCACGAGGTGGTGGGAGCCGTAGCCAAAGCCGCCGGAAATGCGGGTCTCGGCTGCTTTATCAACGGAACGCTCGACTTTAAACGATTCACCAAAAACGCTCAGCGCTTCTGGAATCGCGGTGGAGTGAAACAGCGTGACCCGCACCCCCATCACATCGTGGATCTCCTGCCACGGCTGGGGGTAGACAAAATCGCCGTTCTCGCGGCGCTTTTTGGCCTTTGCCTTAAGCGAGGGCCAAGTCTTGACGCGGGTAGAAACGCGGTCGAAGATGATGCCGGCGTCATTGAGGAGATCCTCGATGGCGGTGCGGAAGTCCCCCGCAGCGGTGGGGTGGTTGCGCGCCCAGTCGTGGTACTGGTTGCTTAGCCGCGACATCCTACTTTCCGGCATGGTGCTCCTTTCATAACTCCCGCGGGAATCCGTTAGACCATACTAGCGGGCGCGGGTGGAGCACGGTGCGATGGTAGGGCACGCGCGCGACGGCATCGGCAGCCAGCTGGCAGGCATAGGTGTCCGGCAGGCGGGCAAAAACGAAGAGGGTGGCGGAGTCTGGGACAAGGTAGGTCAGCGAGTGCGAACGCAGGAGGCGGCGCATGTGCTTGTCCAGCACAGTAAATGTTTCTGGGTGAGCGATCCAGGAGGAAATCGGTGCGCCGTGGGAGCGAACCTGTAGGCCCCCGAGGTGGGAGGCGGAAGGGAGCTCGCAGGCAGCCGGACGAGTCCAGAAACGCAGTCCCTGCGAATCGAGGGCGGCGCGTTGCAGATTATGTGAGGCGTGGTTCCACGCCCGGCGCGTGGAAATGTCCATGTCTGCCAAGCCGCGGTGGCTCAGTCGGCGAAAGCTACGCTTGCCTGGAAAGACAAGCGCCATGGACAGGCTGGGGGAGAGTTGGATGGTGGCAAGGGAATCGCAAAAGCCGTCGTCGGAAAGCCGCTGTTCTTTTAGCCAGGAACGGGCAAAGAGGGCAGGCAGCAGGTTTGCGGTGGTAGGACGCGGCGAACGCAGGGCGACGGTCACGACGGGGCTCTCCAGTGGGGTAGGGTGCAGTCGCCTTTATTGGACTGGAGAAACCGCCGTTTGGTTCCCGGGAAAATTAGAAGGGCGGCTCGGCTTCGAGTTGGAGTTCGGCAAAGAGCTTATCGGCCGGCCAGATGTCGATTTTTTGGCCCTTGGCCTGCAGTTCCTCCGCACGCTTTTCCTTGGAGGTTTTCTTGGCCCATTCGCCCACGATAAGCAGCGTGGTCTTTTTGGTGACGTTTTTGGCTACCTGGCCGCCGCGCTCGGCGATGCCCTGCCACAGCATCCCCTTGTCATAGGGCTCGAAATCACCGGTGAGGGTGACATGCTTGCCATAAAGTGCGCCTTCCGGATCAGCGTCTGGATTGGGCTCGGGGATAGTATCCGGCGTGGCGACAGACTGCCAGGGGGCGGGGCCACCGGACTTCTTTTTTGCCGAGCCGGCCGCACGGGTTTGGTCGCGGAAGTCGGTGCCTGCGCCGAGGTCGGCGCCGGAGGTCGGGGCCGTGTGGGCGCGCAGGACGGGAAGGACGGCCGTGGACTCGAGGCGGCCAAGGGTGAACTCGCGGGCGGTGAATAGATCGCGGATGCTGCCGGTGTGTCCGAAGCGCTCTGCCAAGCGGGCGATGATTTCGCCGGCTGCGCGGGCATCTTCGGTGGCGTCGTGGTGGCTAAAATCCGGAGCGGAAAGGTGGGCTGCGACGGTGGGCAGCTTGTGATTGCGCACCGAAATTACCTTGGCTTTAGAGGCGTCGCGGGCTAGCGCGAGGGAGCATGCCAGCGGCACCGTGGGTACCTCGGCGCCGGCGGCAAGCAGGCCGGAGCGCAGTGCGGTGGAATCGAATTGGGCGTTGTGCGCGACAAGTACGTCGCCGCCGAGGAAGTCGAAGAGCTCCTTGGCGACGTCGGCAAAAGCTGGCGCCCCTTCCACATCGCTCGCGGTAATACCGTGGATGGAGACGTTGATATCCGCAAAGTGCTCTAGGCCCGGCGGAGGGGTGCACAGCCAGGAACGGGAGTCGGTCTCTTGGCCATCGCGGAAGCGAACCGCGCCGATTTGGCAGATAGAGCCCCAGTTATCATTGGCCGTTTCTACATCCACGGCGGTGAAATCGAGCCCCGGGATGGTGGCGGTGGCGGAGGGGGCCTCGCCGCGCTGGCCGGCGGCGATGGCGCGGGCGACGGCCTGCGGGTCTTGGTGCGGGGCGAAAGCGATGGAACCGGCGGCGCCAAGGTCGAGGGCGCCAAAGCCGGTGGCGGTCGGTTCATTCACGCGCACAGTGTCGATGGAATCGAGCGGGATATCCTGCGTGGCGGGGGCGCCAAGGCTGGTGGCCAGCAGCGTGCGGTGGAGCACGAGTTTATCCGCTGTGACATCGATGAGTACGCCGTGCGCGGGAAATGACACGAGGGGCCTTTCTCTAGGAGTCAAAAACGGGCGGCTCAACCTGACGCAAGATCAGCGTTGAACGCGGTTGCACCGTGATCGTACCCTCTGCCTCAATGAGGGTTTCCTCCGCGGGGTAGCCGCCGGAATCGGCGGTATCGACCATCAGCCGCCAGGTGGCGCCGAGATCCTTGGTAGGCAGGGTGAACTCGATTTCGCCGTCGTGGGAGTTGAATATCATGATGAAGGAATCATCGGTGATACGTTCGCCGCGGGAGGTGGTCTCCGTGATGGCATTGCCATTGAGGTAGACCATAAGAGCGCGGCCGAAATCGTGGTCCCAGTCGTCTTGGGTCATCAGGCGACCAGAGGGGACCAGCCAGGCGATATCGCGTTCTTTTACATCCGCGCCTAGCGGGCCACCGGCCAAGAAGCGTTTGCGGCGGAATACGGGGTGGTGGTTGCGAATGGCCAGCACGCGCTTGGTAAATCCCAGCATCGCGGCGGACTTTTCCTCTTTCAGCATGGACCAGTCCATCCATGCCAGCTCGTTGTCCTGGCAGTAGACGTTATTATTTCCGTCTTGGGTGCGGCCGAACTCATCGCCGTGCGAGAGCATCGGAGTGCCTTGGGAGAGTAGGAGAGTGGTTAGGAAATTGCGCACCTGGCGGCGGCGCAGCTTGCGGATTTCTTCGTTATCGGTGGGGCCTTCTTCACCGCAGTTCCAAGAGCGGTTGAAGGACTCGCCGTCGCGGTTGTCCTCGCCATTGGCCTCGTTGTGCTTGTCGTTATAGGACACGAGGTCGCGCAGAGTAAAGCCATCGTGGGCGGTGATGAAGTTGATAGAAGCGGTGGGGCGGCGGTCATTATCGGCATAAAGATCCGAAGAGCCGGTCAGTCGGGAGGCGAATTCACCCAGGGTAGCGGGCTCACCGCGCCAGAAATCGCGGACGGTATCGCGGTACTTGCCGTTCCATTCGCTCCAAATAGGTGGGAAGTTGCCTACCTGGTAGCCATCGTGGCCAATGTCCCAGGGCTCGGCGATGAGCTTGACCTGGCTGACAATGGGGTCTTGTTGGACAAGGTCGAAGAAGGTAGCGAGCTTATCGACGTCGTCAAGCTCCCGCGCCAAAGTCGCCGCCAGGTCGAAGCGGAAGCCGTCGACTCGCATCTCCGTGACCCAGTAGCGCAGGGAATCCATAATCAGTTGCAGCGAGTGCGGGTTGCGGACATTGAGGGAATTGCCGGTGCCGGTGTAGTCCATGTAGTGGGCTTCATCGCCTTCGACGAGGCGATAGTAAGCGCCATTGTCAATGCCGCGGAAGGCAATGGTGGGCCCCATGTGGTTGCCTTCGGCGGTGTGGTTATAAACCACGTCGAGGATTACCTCGATGCCTGCCTCGTGGAAGGCACGGACCATGGTCTTGAATTCGGAGACCACCTCGCCTGGCTTTTTGGCATAGGCGTAGTCATGGTGCGGGGCGAAAAAGCCGAAGGTGTTATAGCCCCAGTAGTTGCGCAGGCCCAAGTTGCGCAGCCGATCGTCTTGCAAGAATTGGTGGACGGGCATGAGCTCGACGGTGGTGACGCCGAGCTCCTTGAAGTAGTCAATGATGGCGGGGTGCGCCATGCCGGCGTAGGTACCGCGCAGTTCTTCCGGCACGTCTGGGTGGGTCATAGTCATGCCCTTGACGTGGGTTTCGTAAATGACCTTCTCGTTGTCTGGAATGTGCGGGCGATGGTCGCTGCGCCAGTCAAAGAAAGGGTTGATGACCACGGAGAGCATGGTGTGGCCCAGCGAATCTTCTTCGTTGCGGCCGGTGCCAGGTTCTTCGGCGTGGATGTCATAGGAATATAGGGAGGCATCGCCGTCGAATTCGCCGTCGAAGGCGCGGGCATATGGATCTACGAGGAGCTTGGAAGGATCGCAGCGCAGGCCGTTTTCAGGTTCATAGGGGCCATAAACGCGGTAGCCATAGCGCTGGCCAGGGGTGACATTGGGGAGGTAGACATGCCACACATGGGCGGTGACCTCTGACATTTCCATGCGCTCTTCATTGCCTTCTTTGTCGATGAGGCAGAGCTCGACCTTGTCTGCAACCTCAGAAAATAGGGCAAAATTGGTGCCGGATCCGTCAAAGGTGGATCCCAGTGGGGTAGGTTTGCCAGGCCAGATTTGGCGGCCGTAGCGCTCGGTGGGCGTGGGGACTGCGTCCATGGCGGGAGTGTTCATGCCCACGAGCATAACCACTTTTTAGTCTCCAGTGCCGTGCGTAAGCCCAGCGTGAATAATACGAATGCCGCGATGGAGGTCGTCGCGATAATTAGAGCCAGGAGCCTCGCCGGTGGTTTCTGCAAGCTGGCGTTGGGACTGTTCCATCAAGGTGGCACCGAGTACGAGGTGAATAGCCGATAGGGCGGCGGCGCGGTGGGTACTGTCGGCTTCATAGGCACCACGCGCTGCGGCAGAGCAAAAGACGGATAAGAGGTAGTCCCAGGCGGGGGCCTGAGGCAGGGAGAGACCGGCAATGACTACCTCAGCGCCGTCGCGGTGGGCAAGTAGCGCATCGCGCAGGCTGAGGCTGAGCTCCTCGAGCGACTCCCCAGAAACGGGGGAGATAATGTACTCAGCCAAAGCCGCAATGAGCGCCTGTTTATTGGCAATGTGCCAGTAAAGCGCGCCGGGGGCAACGCCGAGGGAGGATGCAACGCGGCGCATGGTGACGTCGCCCAGCCCATAGGTATCAAGCAAGGAAATAGCGGCGTCGATAATACTCTCGCGATTGATATGCACCTTGGTGATTGTACGGACTAGGACTAGCGGGGCGGTAGCTCACAGGTTCCTTTAATGGAGTATCAATGTCATTTCCATCGTGGTGTTGTTAGTATTGCGAAGACAAAAAGAAGCTGCCTTAAGGCGCTTCACATTCGCAAGATTGATTCAGGAGTTTTCCCTTGTCCTTTTTGACCCCTGCTAAGAAGTCCCTTATCGCAGTAGCGCTGGTTGCCCCCTTGGCGCTGGCTGCATGTGGTTCGGATGACAACAACGACGATTCTAAGAAGGCTGCCGCCACCACTGCCTCCAAGTCTTCTGAGGATAAGTCTGCAGACAAGTCCCAGGACAAAGACGCCGATAAGGACAAGGACAAAAACAAGGATAAGGATAAAGACAAGGACGGCGAAACCAAGGACGGCGCTGCTGGTGCAGAGGGCCAAGACGGCGAGGGCGCCCCTGGCGAGGGCCCAGATCAGATGGCCAACCCGCTAAATAATGGCGAGGATCCTTTCGCTGGGGCGAAGGACATCAAGCCGATTGAAGGTGGCCAGGACGCAAATGATGCTGACAAGCAGGCCATCGAGCAGCTGGTCCGCGGCCAGCACGAAATCGATAATGTGAAGGAATACTTCAACTACATGCCGCAGCACGCCTGCCAAGCCGTGCGTGAAGGCCAGGCCAAGGAGTTTGGCCAGTACCAGCAGTACGTCGATAGCCTGCCGAACCAGTCCTTCGCTGAGTACGCCAACACCATGCGCCAGCAGGGCGGAGGCAACGGTGAGGTAGAGAAGTTCGCTAGCCAGCTGGAGTCCATCCCGCAGTCGACCAAGCTGCAGTCTGTTAACGACATTGTGGTCAACGGTGACGATGCTTCTGCAACCGTGAGCGTGTCTAACTCTGAGGGCAATGAGACCTCTACGGTTCGCTTCCGTCGCGAGAATGGCAACTGGACCTTCTGCAACTAAATTGTCTCTTTCCCAGCGCCGCTTACCCCGCACCCTAGGTTTTGGTGCGGGGTTACTCGCGTGTGCGCTCTTGGTCTTTGGCGTGGCAGGTGCGCTGTGGGGGCTTTCCCGTCCGACGCTTGCCGGCCACGAGGTAGACGATGGCGGTTATGCCATCGAAGCGATGGGCAGCGCCCAGTTCATCGCCTTCATTACCTTTGCCCTCATAACTGGCCTACTCGGACTGCTTTTGGGCTTGGGTGCATATCTGCGACGGCAAGGGCGGGGCTTGTCGATGCTCTTGTGGGTCGGCGTGTGCGCCTTGGCAGGCGCGGCCTCGTTTTACGTATTTGGCGGGGTCACCGCCACGCATCCGCCCGAAAACCCAGGAGAGTTCGTAGAATTTGCACCGAAATTCTCCCCGGCCATCTCTTGGGCGGTAGCGCCATTTATGGCGATGTTTTCCTACTGGTCCACGGCTTTTGTGAGTTCCGATGATGATTGGTAAGCCGCGCGCCTAGGGCCATTCTACGGGGGAGGCGCCGGTAACTTCCTGCGCGATGTCATCGATTCCGTGCAGGATGTGTTTAAGGCCGCGGCCGATAGCGCTAAAGAGTTGGGGCCGCGTTAGGCCGGCGGCGGCAATGGTGGTGGCATCCATCCGCACCTGCAGGCCTTCGGCGGTGTGGTGGCAAAATGCAACGGCGCCGTGATGGGCGCGATTCCAGTCATTGCAAATGAGGAATAGGCGGGTAAATTCCGCTTCCTCCAAGCTGGGGTCCCAATGTCCCTTGATGATAAGGCTGGGGCCGTTGTCTAAAGCGAAGGAAAAGAGAACATCATTGACCCACGCGTAGATAGCCGTGGCGCCGTCGCTTTGGAAGCGTTGGATTCCGATAAGCGGCAGGATTTCGGCCAGGCTATCGAGGGTGAAGGGCTCTAAGGGGGCGTCGGCAAGCGGGGCTAGCTGCGGTGAGGCTTCGCGCACGAGGCCGGGATGGGATTGGGCGAGCAAGTCCATGAGGACCTCGGCATTGCGCAGTGCCGGTAAGGCAAACGCCGCGAGCTGTTCCCGGCTCGGGGAGTTATCCGCCGGTAGATAACTATGACCGGATACGCTTACGCACTCAGGCTGGTCAAAATCAACCACTACCGCCGGTGAGAGGCAATCGTGGTTCCACTCGTTGGCCACACGCGCTAGTTCGGATATTTCGCTGAGATTTACGCCGCCGCGGGGGCTGGTGTGTAGGTGGAGTACCGGTTCTTCTAGCTGGTCTATAAAGATGAAGGTAGATCCGCCGGCTGAGTGGGGTACTAAAAGTTCGCCTGAGGGTAGCGCCCAGCAGGACAAGCCATGTTCGCGGGCGATGGCGCGGACATGCGCAAGCAGAAGGGAAGGATCACTCTCGCTCATCACTGCCACCACCTTAAAGCTGTGTTGAGTCCGAGTCTATCGTCCAAACCCGCCCCCTCGCTGGCATTTGGACATTAGGATATTGGTTTAATAATAGAAATCCGATAAGAATAATGGGAGCCGGAAATGCTTCGAACCATCGATTTGCGCGGCACAGAGCTGCGCCCTGCCCAGCTGCGGCGAGTCCTGCCACGCGGCGGCACCGACGTCGCCGCTGTAGTGGACAAAGTGGCGCCAATGGTTCATCGCGTCCGTCAAGAAGGCGCCGCGGCGGCACTGGACTACAGCGAACTTTTTGATGGCGTGCGCCCGCTCCACCTGCGGGTACCGCAAGCGGAATTGGACAAGGCCGTCGCTGGCTTAGACCCGCAGGTGCGCCGAGCAATTGAGGCCTCGATTGAGCGCGTCCGCAAGGTCCACCTCGAACAAAAGCCGACCGCACATACCACCGAACTGGCTCGGGGCGCCACGGTGACCGAGGTCTTTCGCCCCATCGAGCGCGTCGGTTTGTACGTGCCGGGAGGCAAGGCCGTCTATCCCTCGTCTGTGATCATGAACGCGGTGCCGGCGCAGGCGGCCGGCGCAGAAAGCTTAGTGGTGGCCTCGCCCCCGCAAAAGGAGTTCGGCGGTCTACCGCACCCCACGGTGCTAGCTGTGTGCCAGATGCTTGGCGTAGATGAGGTGTGGGCTATAGGCGGTGGCCAGGCCGTTGCGCTGATGGCCTACGGCGATGATGATGCCGAGCTGGCACCAGTAGACATGATTACGGGGCCGGGAAATATTTTCGTTACCGCAGCCAAGCGCTTGGTGCGCGGGGTAGTGGGGACAGATGCAGAAGCAGGTCCAACCGAAATTGCCATCATCGCCGATGACACCGCAAACCCCGTGTATGTGGCTTATGACCTTATCTCCCAGGCCGAGCATGATCCGATGGCAGCGAGTGTGCTTATAACGGAATCAGAAAGCCTCGCTCAGCGCGTGAACGCGGAGGTGGAGGCGCGCTACGGCGCTACCGCTAATGCGGAGCGGGCGGCCGCGGCCTTAGGCGGCGAGCAATCCGGCATTGTGGTGGTCGATTCCCTGGACGCAGCGATTGCGGTGGCCAATGCCTATGCCGCCGAGCACCTGGAGATCCACACCGCAGAACCCGGCACGGTAGCTGAGCGGATTAAGCACGCTGGTGCCATCTTTGTGGGGGACTTCGCCCCTGTGCCACTCGGGGACTACGCTGCCGGTTCCAATCACGTGCTGCCCACCTCCGGCACGGCGCGCTTTTCGGCTGGCCTGTCTACCCACACCTTTATGCGGCCGGTCAACCTCATTAATTATGACCGAGCTGCGCTGGAAGAAATTGCCCCGCAGGTCATCGCCTTTGCTAAGGCCGAGGGGCTGCCTGCCCACGGCGAAGCAATCCGCGCCCGATTCGAGGAGAACTAAATGACGCAATTGACAGATCTTCCCCTGCGCGAGGAATTGCGCGGCAAGTCCGCCTATGGTGCGCCGCAACTCACTGTGGCCTACCAACTCAATACCAATGAAAATCCCTATCCGCCCTCTCCAGCGCTCGTTGCTGACTTGGTGGCGGAGACTCAGCGCCTTGCCTCCACGCTCAATCGCTATCCGGAACGCGATGCCGTAGAGCTGCGTAAAGCCTTGGCCCATTACGTTTCTGAACAGACCGGCGTGGGTATTAGCTATGAGCAGGTGTGGGCGGCGAACGGCTCCAATGAGATTCTGCAGCAGCTTCTACAGGCCTTTGGCGGCCCAGGCCGCAGTGTGCTCGGCTTTACGCCGTCCTATTCCATGCACCCCATCCTTGCGGACGGAACTTATACGCAGTTTGTGGAGTGCCCGCGGGACGAGGACTTCCGCATAGACATGGACCGGGCTCTGGCGGCCGTAGCACGGCACCAGCCGGATATCATCTTTGTGACAACGCCGAATAACCCCACCGGCGGGGTGACTAGTCTGGACGATATTGCCGCGCTTGCCGATGCCGCGCCGGGAATCCTCCTCGTCGATGAAGCCTACGGCGAATTCTCCTCTTCGCCCTCCGCAGTGACGCTGCTGGATAAATACCCCACAAAGTTGGTGGTCTCGCGCACCATGTCCAAGGCCTTCGACTTCGCCGGTGGCCGCCTTGGCTATTTTGTGGCAGATCCGGCCTTTGTAGAAGCCGTCATGTTAGTGCGACTTCCGTATCACCTGTCTGTGCTCTCCCAAGCTGCGGCGACAGTGGCGTTGCGCCATAGCGCGGATACGCTCGCCACCGTGGAAAAGATCGCCAGCGAGCGCGAGCGCGTGGCAGCTCGCTTGCGGGAACTGGGCTATACGGTCCTGCCTAGTGAATCCAATTTCCTCTTCTTCGGCCGCTTTGCTGACCAGCAGCGCGTATGGCAGCAGTTCTTGGATAAAGAAGTACTCATCCGGGATGTCGGGATTGCCGGGCACCTGCGCATGACCGTGGGCCTGCCGGAAGAAAACTCGGCCTTTTTGGCAGTAGCTGAGGACCTTGCGGATACAGTAGTAGCGGATAATCCGGCCGGAGGAGAAAGGAGCGAACCATGAGCAACCGTGTAGGACGCGCCCAGCGGTCTACCTCTGAATCGCAGATTTCCGTGGTCATCGACCTAGACGGCACGGGACGCAGCGATATTTCCACCGGCCTGCCCTTTTTCGATCATATGCTGACCTCGTTTGCCACCCACGGCAGCTTTGATCTCACCGTGCAGGCAGCGGGTGATACCGAGATCGATGCCCACCACACCGTGGAAGATACCGCCATCGTGCTCGGTACCGCACTGCAGGAAGCAGTGGGGGATAAGGCCGGCATTCGTCGTTTCGGCTCCCAGCTACTGCCCATGGATGAAACGTTGGTTGAAGCGGTGGTGGATTTTTCTGGCCGCGCTTATTTCGTGATGAACGGCGAGCCAGAGCACCTGCAGTGGCACATAATTGGTGGCCACTACGCCACGGTGATTAACCGCCACTTTTTTGAAACGCTTGCTGCCCACGCTGGGATAACGCTGCACCTCAACGTGCGCTATGGGCGCGATCCGCACCACCTTACGGAGGCGGAGTTTAAAGCCGTGGCGCGTGCGCTGCGCGCTGCCGTGGAACCCGACCCCCGTCGGACTGGAATTCCTTCGACGAAGGGAGCACTCTAAAAAGCATGCATGTTATGATTTTGGTTCTTTTCCTCGTGGCAGGCATGTTAGTAGGCGGTGCATGGACTGCCTACCAACAGGGGTCGAAGGCAATGACAGTAGTAGCCTCCCTTTTGGCCGCAATTACCGTGGTAGCAGCAATTTCGTGGATGGTAGGAGCGTTTGGTAAGTGAGCAAAACCCAAGAGACTAATATTTGGAAGATCCCGGGCTATACCGCCACTATGATGGCCATTGCCGCTGCTTTCGGCGCTTGGTCCATCCTCCTTCCGGTGGTGCCGCTCGCTGTCATTGATTCCGGCGGCTCAGCTACTTTGGCAGGCTCATCCACCGGCATCTTCATGGCCTTCACCGTGCTTACACAGATCATTTCCCCGTGGCTGCTGCGCCGTTGGGGTTATCGCCGCGTGATGGCACTTTCCGCCTTTACCTTGGGCGTTCCCGCCTTCGGACATCTTTTGGGAACAGATGCTTGGGTTGTCCTACTCTTTTCCGCTTTGCGCGGGGTGGGCTTTGGCGCGCTGACCGTTTCCGAGTCTGCGCTTATTGCCGAGTTGGCACCTGTTCGCCTTTTGGGCAAGGCCACCGGCATGATCGGTGTGTTTACGGGACTAGGCCAAATGGTCTTTTTGCCCTTGGGCTTGGTCATGGCGGAAAAGCTGGGTTATGCCTCGACGTATATCACTGCCGGCATCATTGGCTTCGTGGGCTTTGGTTTGTGCTTGCGCATTCCCAAGATAAAGGTCACGCTGGCTTCTGATACCGAAGACGAGCCCAACCTAATCCGCGTTCCCACGTGGAAGCTGGTGGCAGTGCCTGCACTAGCGTTAACGACTTTCTCCATGAGCTACGGCGCCGTGTCGTCCTTCCTGCCGCCGGCGGTGCAGGAACTAGATGCAGAGCGTGGCGCCAGCCTTGCCGGCATCATGCTGTCCATCGTGGGTGGCGCGGCCATGATTTTCCGCTACTTCGCCGGCATGGTGGCAGACCGCGTGGGCACTCCCGGCCGGTTGTATATCCCCAGCCAGATCATGGCCATTGTGGGTGTGCTCGCCATCGCCGTCCCGCTCTACCTCGACGGCTCCGTGTGGTGGCTTGTGCTGGGTGCCTTCCTATTCGGCGGGGCCTTTGGCATTGCCCAAAATGAAGCCCTGTTGTCGATGTTTGACCGTCTACCGCGCGAGCGTGTCTCGGAGGCTTCGGCCATTTGGAATATCTTCTATGATGGCGGCACCGGCTTGGGCTCGACCCTTTTGGGTGCGTTGGTTGCCGGCTACGGCTACGCGGGGGCGTTTGGCGCCGGTGTGGCTATCCTCGGCGTTGGCGTACTAATGACGCTGGCAGATTTTATCCTTGGGCGCACCCGCGTGAGTGAAACCAACGATATCCGAACGCGTCTGCGTCGCATGCGTAAGGTATAGCCCATGGCAAAGACGGTCGCATTATTGGATTACGGCGCGGGCAATGTGCGCTCGGCACAGCGCGCGCTGGAGCGAGTAGGCGCGGAAGTTGCCGTGACTGCGGATCCCAAAGCAGCGGTGGACGCAGACGGTCTGCTTGTCCCCGGCGTTGGCGCTTTTGACGCATGTATGCGCGGGCTAAACGAGGTTCAGGGGCCAAGGGTCATCGGCCAGCGCCTGGCAGGGGAGCGGCCAGTGCTGGGTATTTGCGTAGGTATGCAGGTGCTTTTCGACGTCGGGGTGGAGCACAACATCAATTCCACCGGCTGCGGCGAGTGGCCCGGCACCGTTGAAAAACTTCACTCTACAGTCCTGCCGCATATGGGGTGGAATACCGTTGCGGTTCCCGTCGGCAGCGATATGTTTGCAGGCTTGTCCGAAGACGAGCGGTTCTATTTTGTGCATTCCTATGGCGTCCGCCGCTGGGAGTTGGAAACGGAAATCACCCGTCCACCCTTGGTCAGCTGGGCCGAGCACGCGGGTGATAGGTTTGTCGCGGCGGTGGAAAATGGCGCTTTGTGGGCGACCCAATTCCACCCGGAAAAATCCGGGGACGCTGGCGCACAGCTTTTGGAAAACTGGATGCGCACGCTCTAGGTAGGATGGTGACTATGACTTTTACGCTTTTGCCCGCAGTTGATGTCTCTCAAGGTCAAGCGGTGCGCTTGGACAAAGGCGAAGCAGGCACCGAAGCCTCCTACGGCGCGCCGCGCGATGCCGCATTGAAGTGGCAGTCCCACGGCGCGCAATGGCTGCATTTTGTGGACTTGGATGCGGCATTCGGCCGCGGTTCCAACCACGAGCAGATGGCGAATATCACCGCAGAGCTGGGCATAAACGTGGAACTTAGTGGCGGCATCCGAGACGATGCCGCAGTAGAGCAAGCACTGGCTACCGGCGCGCAGCGCATTAATATTGGCACCGCTGCTCTTGAACAGCCGGAATGGATAGAAGATATCCTTGCGTGCTATGGCGATAAGGTTGCCGTGGATCTCGCAGTGCGCGAGGAAGGCGGCGAGTGGCGCACTGCGGGCAATGGTTGGGTTTCCGATGGCGGCGACCTGTGGGAGGTGCTCGAGCGCCTCGATGCTGCCGGATGCCAGCGCTTTGTGGTGACAGACGTATCTAAAGACGGCACGCTAAGCGGACCGAATATCGAGCTGTTGCGCGAGGTCGCCATGGCTACGGAAGCTAAAATCACCGCCTCCGGTGGTATCTCTAGCGTGGAAGACCTGCGCGAGCTTGCTCTCTATGAAAATGAGGGCATTGATTCCGCCATTATTGGAAAAGCCCTCTACGAGGGGAAATTCAGCCTCGAAGAAGCTCTCACAGCAGTGGCCGAGGTAGAGCCGCTGCCGGCGGAAGAAACCATTGACCCGTTCGACCCTGAGGACAACTAAGCCATGATGGAACCCCGCGAGTTGGTGGCCTTCGCGGAGGCGGCCGTAGACCAAGTAGAACCCATTTTTCGTTCCGGCCTTGGTGCGCAGCCCGCCCGCTTTAAAGGGCAGGGAGATTTTGCCACCGAGGTAGATCTCGTCATCGAGCAACAGCTGCGGGATATTTTGACTCAAATGACCGGCATCCCGGTGTACGGAGAAGAATCCGGCGGCAGCGTGCTAGATACCGTGTGGGTGGTAGATCCGATTGATGGCACCGCAAATTACTCCGCTGGAAACCCTTTAGCCGGCATCTTGGTGGCGCTCACCCATAAGGGCGCACCTGTTGTAGCGGTGTCTGATTTCCCATTATTGGGGCGACGTTTGGTCACTTGCGATGGCTCTCCTCTGCGCTCAGTAGGCGGGCCTGCTACTGGCTTCGGCGGTGGGGAGGACGCGATGGGCTTCGATGAAGCGCGCGGACACGTGGGCTGCTCTTCTCATCTGCCCACTGAGATCTTCCACGAGCTGCGCGAAACCGGCCTGCGCCCGCGGATGACCGGTTCAGTGGGGCTGGATAATGCCTTTGTTGCGCAGGGCGTATTTGATGGCGCGATTAACTTCTCCCCACACCCGTGGGATAACGCCGCTGGTGCACTGCAAATTCAAACCGCCGGCGGAGTAGTGACTGATCCGGAAGGAAATCCGTGGACTGCGCAGTCGCGTGGCTTGGTCGCAGGTACCCCGCAGGTCCATGCCACTATCGTGGACATCCTGTCCCGTCATAGCGGTTCCTTTCACCGCTAAGACTTCATTCTCACAAAGGAGGCGGCCGATATGGCTGTAGCCGTACGTGTTATCCCCTGCCTAGACGTGGACCAAGGCCGAGTGGTCAAGGGCGTTAACTTCGAAAACCTGCGCGATGCCGGTGACCCGGTGGAGTTGGCCGCGCGTTATGACTCCTTAGGCGCTGACGAACTTACATTTTTGGATGTATCTGCCTCAAAGCAAGGGCGTTCAACCATGCTAGAGGTTGTACGCCGCACTGCGGACCAGGTATTTATCCCACTAACAGTCGGCGGCGGGGTACGCAGCGTCGACGACGTCCGGGAGCTACTGCGCGCCGGTGCAGATAAGGTTTCCGTAAATACTGCAGCGATTAAGAATCCGGAAGTGCTGCGCGAAATGGCCGAGGTTTTCGGGGCCCAATGCATCGTGCTGTCCGTTGATGCCCGCCGGTGCCGGGAGGAGTTTGCGCCCTCTGGTTACGAGGTCACCACGCATGGTGGCACGAAGTCGGCCGGAATAGACGCCATTGAGTGGGCTCGCCGTGGCGAGGAACTCGGAGTAGGGGAGATTCTCCTCAACTCGATGGATGGCGATGGCACCAAGCAAGGATTTGATGTGGACCTGCTGTATGCCGTGCGCGAGGCAGTGACTATTCCCATCATCGCTTCTGGCGGTGCGGGCAGCGCCGCGGATTTCCCACCGGCCGTTGCGGCCGGTGCCGATGCCGTTTTGGCCGCAAGCATTTTCCATTTTGGTGAGGTAGAAATTTGCGACGTAAAGGACACCCTAGATGCCGCAGGTTACGAGGTGCGCCGATGAGTAACCCGGCCGACTATGAACTAGATGGGGGCATCGCCAAGCAGCTCAAGCGCAATGACCAAGGCTTGGTGCCGGCCATTGCCCAGGCTGAGTCCGGTGAGGTGCTGATGATGGCATGGATGGATGACCATGCTTTGGCGCATACCCTTGCCACGCGCAAGGCCACGTATTTTTCGCGCTCGCGCAATGAGTACTGGGTCAAGGGTGAGACTTCTGGCCACACCCAAGAGGTGCTGGGCGTTCGCCTTGACTGTGATGGAGATACTATCCTGCTGACCGTGCGGCAGCGTGGTGGCGCCTGCCATACCGGTGACCGCACGTGCTTTGACGCCACAGATCTCCTAGGAGGACAATCGTGAAGGCTAAACGCCTTGGACCGCTACTTATCGCTGTAGGAGCCATCGTATTGTGGCTGTCTTCCCGTGCCACGTGGGTGGTTGCTGCCAGCGAAGATGATAAGACCGGCTCCGCCGCCAATGACATCATAGGTTCGGCATGGTCGCTAGAGATTATGGCCTTGACTCTAGTATTGGTTGCCGGCGCCGTCGCAGGGTTGGCTCTGCGCCGCATCGGTAGGCGCGTAGTGGGCATTATTTGTGCCCTCGCAGCAGCGGCCAGTGCATGGACCCCGGTTAGCTTGCTGACGGCGGGCGCGGATGTTGAGCGCGCGCAGAAGATCCTGCAAGGTGCCTCGGCTAATAAGAATGCAGTAGATTCCGCGCAAATTTCTCAATGGGCCACAGTGGTTTCCACCGAGGTGCATGCCTGGGGGCCGATTCTGGCCCTGGTAGGAGCGGCAATGGCTCTTTTTGGTGCGGTTATGCTAGCTCGCAACCCAGGCGAGGATAAAGTGAAGGCATCTAGCAAATACGAGACGCCGGCAGCGCGGCAAGCGAAATTGGAGGAGGATTTGGAAACCTCCTCTGATTCTGGCCGCGTGATGTGGGACGCGCTTGATAGTGATATCGATCCCACTGATATGGATAAAAAATAGCCCCGTAGTCTGTGCAATTTCCGCAACTGCACGGGAGCGGGTTAACCTAAGTGTGATTTCAATCGCCCGTGGAGGGAGGTGCTGATGCCTACGCCCATTGCCGTTGACCACCTAGTAGCAGGAGTCTTAGAGGACGTCGCTGCGCGGGAGTCCCGTGTGTCGTTTCAGGAAGTAAAGGCACGCTCGCGTGACATGGAATCTCCCCGGGATGTGCGCGCAGCTCTCTTGCGCCCCGGCTGCTCCGTTATCACGGAACTCAAGCGTGCCGTTCCCTACGGCGGCGAGATTGCACATGTTGGTTCTGCGGAGCACATGGCGCAATGGGCCCGCACCTTTGAAGACTGCGGCGTACACCTTATGGCGTGCCAGACTGATTTCCGCCGCTTCCACGGTTCTTTGGAGGACATGGCGGCTGCCCGCGCAGCGATTGATGTGCCCATGATGTCACGAGATCTCATCGTAGATCCCTACCAAATTCATGAGGCCCGCTGTTATGGGGCCGATGCTATTCCACTGCAAGTAGAGCTGCTGGAGCAGGCTCGCTTGGAGGCACTATTAGACCGCGTGGAATCTCTCGGTATGACCGCCATCGTCGAGGTACGCAACTGCGCCGAGGTCGACCGCGCAATTAAGGCTGGAAGTAGCGTTATCTCCATCAATGCGTGGTCTTTAGCCTCGGACGCGATTAACCGTGAGGCGTTCAACGATATTGCCCCGGGCCTGCCCGAATCCATCCTGCGCATTGCAGTAGGTGGGGTAAACAACGCGCGCAACCTTTTTCACTATGCTTCCCGGGGCGCCGATGCGGTGCTCGTCGGCGAATCAGTCATGGCGGCCCAAGACCCTACAGCGTTGGCTCGGTCGCTGGTTGCCGCCGGCCAGCACCCAGCGTGCCCCGCGCGCAAATTAGAGTAATACCCCGACTAGCTGGCGGGGTGGGGGATAAGGCACACTGGCTACGTGCACACAGAAATTCTTGCAAATATTCCGTCTCCGCCGCAGGGCGTGTGGCAGGTGGGGCCACTTCCCATCCGTGCCTACGCGCTGTGCATCATCGTGGGCATTATCGTCGGCCTGCGCATGACCTTGCGCCGTTATACCGCTCGCGGCGGCAACCCAGACACAGTATGGGATGCTGCCATCGTGGTTATCCCAGCCGGCATCATTGGCGGGCGGCTCTACCACGTGATTACCGATAATCAGAAGTACTTCTGCGATAGTTGCAGCCCCGCGGATGCGCTAAAGATTACCAATGGCGGCCTTGGCATCTGGGGCGCTGTTGCTCTCGGCGCGCTGGCCTTGTGGATACTTTTCAAAGTGAAGAAGGTGCCACTCGGCCCCTTCGCTGATGCCGTGGCCCCGGGCCTGGTCCTCGCGCAGGCGATTGGGCGGCTAGGCAACTGGTTTAACCAAGAACTCTACGGGCGCCCGACCGACGTTCCATGGGCTTTAGATATTTACTACCGAGTCAATGACAACGGCGGTTTTGCGCCGGTCTCCGGGCACTCCACGGGTGAGGTTATGACTTCGGTGCATCCGACCTTTCTCTACGAGCTGGTGTGGAACGTCCTTGTATGTCTATTCCTCTTGTGGGCGCACAAGGCATGGAAGTTGGGGCACGGACGAGTCTTTGCCCTCTATGTCATGGGCTATACGTTGGGCCGGTTCTTTATCGAAGGAATGCGTTCCGATGAAGCCACCCATATCTTCGGGCTGCGCGTGAATATCATCGTCTCCCTGGTGATTTTCATCATCTCTGCGGTCGTCTTTTTCTTGCTTGATAGGCGCCGCCAAGGCCCAGAATCTCCCGCAGAGGTAGATCCTAAGTATTGGGCCGAGCGCCGCGATAGTAACGGGGGTGGCGATGGTAGCGCGGTACCTGAGGGGCAGCATTCGGACTCTGCATCACCGTAGGTTCTACCCCGGTATTTCCGAATAGGTTTGATTGTGTGGGGGCTAGGGCATTTTTGAGTGTCCGTTCGGAAAATGGGGGTCCAAAATTGTGGCCGCAATCCATACGAAGGAGTAGGTTGGGGAGTGTTCAGTTTCCCCGACGGAATAGGCCAATAATGCTGGATAGAAGAACAAAGATTGTCTGTACTCTCGGCCCTGCCGTTGCTAGCGAGGATGGCATTTTGCGCCTCGTTCAAGACGGCATGGACGTTGCCCGCTTGAATATGTCTCACGGCGAGCACGCGGACCACGAGGCGAATTACAACTGGGTGCGCCAGGCTACTGATAAGACCGGCCGCGCCGTCGGTATTTTGGCGGACCTGCAGGGCCCCAAGATTCGCCTTGGCCGCTTTATTAACGGCGAGGAGCAGTGGGATAACGGTGAAATCGTCCGCATTACCGTGGACGATATCGAAGGCACCCACGACCGAGTATCTACCACTTATAAGGGCTTGGCCAAGGACGCCAAGCCGGGTGACCGCCTGCTTATCGACGACGGAAAGGTCGCCGTTGTCTGTAAGGAAGTCGACGGCAATGACGTCGTGTGTGAGGTTACCGAGGGCGGCCCAGTTTCCAATAACAAGGGCGTTTCCCTTCCTGGCATGGATATCTCCGTGCCGGCCCTGTCGGAGAAGGATATCGCCGACCTGCGCTTCGCTCTGAAGCTTGGCGTAGATCTTGTCGCGCTTTCCTTCGTTCGCTCCCCAGCTGACGTGGATAAGGTCCACGAGATTATGGATGAAGAAGGTCGCCGCGTTCCGGTTATTGCGAAGCTGGAAAAGCCGGAGGCAGTCGATGCCCTCGAGTCCATCGTGCTGGCATTCGATGCCATTATGATTGCCCGTGGTGACCTCGGCGTCGAGGTGCCGCTGGAGCGTGTGCCGCTGTTCCAGAAGCGCGCTATCCAGATTGCGCGTGAAAACGCTAAGCCGGTCATCGTGGCTACCCAGATGCTGGATTCGATGATTTCCAACCTGCGCCCGACCCGTGCAGAGGCATCCGACGTTGCCAACGCCGTGCTCGATGGCGCCGATGCTGTCATGCTCTCTGGTGAGACTTCCGTGGGCATTGACCCGCAGAACGTTGTGCGCACCATGTCCAAGATTGTGGCTAATGCTGAAGACGGCGGCAAGGTTCCACCGCTTACCCACGTTCCACGCACCAAGCGTGGTGTGGTGTCCTACTCCGCTCGCGATATTGCAGAGCGCCTTAATGCTAAGGCCATCGTGGCCTTCACCACCTCCGGTGATACTGCCAAGCGTGTAGCCCGCCTGCATTCCCACCTGCCGCTGTTGGCGTTTACCCCGGATCCGGCCGTGCGTTCTGAGCTCGCGTTGACCTGGGGCGCGGAGACTTTCTTGAGTCCGCACGTTAAGTCCACCGATGACATGATGGCAGCTATCGATGACGCATTGCTGGAGATGGATAAATACGAAGAAGGTGACATGATTGTCGTCATTGCTGGTACCCCTCCAGGAATTGCCGGCAATACCAACATGATTCAGTGCCACTTGTTGGGTGAAACCAAGAAGTAATTTTCTTGGCATAAGCGCCGCGCCCCACCCCTTAAGACGTTCCACGGGGCGCGGCGCTTTTCTATATACATTTATACAAATGTAGATTTATATTTACCTCGAGTACACTCAGCGGTTGCTTTCCTGACATGCGGCTGCAGTACTTTTTGGTTGTTCATGTTTCAGCTTCTCTACACATTCAAAGGACAACTGCACAATGACCTAAATCAGGCCGACTTGGCCTCAGTGGCTGCGCTTACCGCCATCCATTTTCATTTAATTGTCAATAAGCGTCGACGGGGATAGGCTGAGTGCATGGCACACGAGCACCACGACCACGATCACTCCAGCACGCCGCTGCGCGCACTCTTGATTGCGCTAGGCATTACCGGCACCGTCTTCTTCGCGGAGCTGATCGGCGGCTGGTTGGCGGGTTCGATGGCGCTGATGGCGGATGCGATGCACATGCTTTCCGACGCTGCGGGGTTGATCATCGCGGTGTTAGCGGTGTTGGTTGGGCGCCGACAAGCATCGGCTCAGGCCACGTACGGCTACCGACGAGTGGAGGTGCTTGCTGCACTGGCGAACGCAGTGATGGTGCTGGCGATCTCGGTGTGGATTGTCGTCGAGGCGGTGCGCCGCCTGCAGAGCCCGGCCGAAGTGCAGGGAAAAACGATGCTGATCATCGCGGTGATCGGCCTGGTGGCGAATGCGCTATCGGCGTGGGTTCTGCACCGGCACCGCAAATCCTCGATCAACGTGGAGGGCGCGTTCTTGCACGTGTTAGTGGATATGCTCGGCTCGGTCGCAGTAATCGTAGCCGGCATCGTGGTACTGACCACGGAGTTTGTGGCGGCGGACGTGATCGCCTCCCTAGCGATCGCGGCGATGGTGCTGCCGCGCGCCTGGCAGCTCATGCGGCTTTCGGCGAGCGTGCTGCTCGAGCAAGTCCCGGCGGACTTCGACGCCAGTGCGATCGAGCCCGCGCTGCGGCAGGTCGAGGGCGTTGCTGACATCCACGACCTGCACCTGTGGAGCCTGGACGGCGTGAACGTGCTCACGACCGTGCATATCGTGCGCGACGGCACCGTCGGCACCGGCCCGCTGTTGGATGCCGCCCAGCAGGCCCTGCGCGAACACGGTATCGAGCACTCCACCATCCAGATTGAGCACCCAGAGCACGAATCCCACGAGACGGTGTGCTGATTCCCTTCTAACCTGACTTAGGCCAATTTTGTGCGGAAGTTCGCGGCCGGTGATTACTTGGATGGTGGCAGTGAGGTCGGGCGGGAATGGTACGGCGGCGTGAATGGTTTCGCCGCCAACGACGAGTTGAAAGCTGCGGTATTTCTTGAGTGTTCTCACGAGGCGTTTGATGAAGTGACCACTGCGGGTCTCCATCAGGTGGGTCACGGCTAGTGCTGCCATCACAATATTGAGATGTGCTGTGATCGAGTTTTGTTTCCTCGCATAGATTGGGCGTGCTTTCAGGTCTGATTTCGACATCCGATACGACATTTTCAATGTGGAATAGCCTGCGGTAATGCCCGATAACCTCCTGGGCGGGAAGAGCGGTCAGGTCGGTTTCATAGCCTTTAATTCCGGCTAGGGCTCGGTGTTTGGCAGCAAGAGCGTAGTTGACCTTCTTGTTCGGGGTGGAAAGATCGAAATAGCGGTTGCGCTTAATGGCGATTTCGCCGTCAACAGCGCGTTTGGCTTTTGCGACTTGCTCTTTGATTCCGCGCAGGCCGCGTCTGGCCCGATCATAGGAGTACTGGAAGTGGGTCACCGTATTCGGGGTTGTGTGTTTGCGCGCATCGCTTGCCGAGGCTTGTGTCCAGATCTGGCCGTGGGCGTAGGCTTCACCAGGGATTTCCCGCCGCCAGGTTTCAATCACCTCAGGCACGGTGGGGTTTCACCGACAAAATGTAGTGCAGACCTGCATCTATCAATGCTTGCTTGTTCGGAGGGTGTCAAGTTGTTTGTGTGTGGGGCTAGGTTTATAGGTATTTGTCGAAGCTGTCGGGGTAGGCCACGGCCATTTGGTTAATGGCTTTTTTCAGCCGGAAACTCGGGTCCCTTCCATGAGTCTGCCGGTTGTCGCTGAGACTCGTTTGCCCTGCTTCGCTCTCTTGGCAGCTCGTCTGTCTTCGATATTGCAGATCATCAACCATAGCGTCTTGAGCGCTGATTCATTGTTAGTGAACTGCACCCTGTTGCGGGTAGCTTTCCGCAGTTCATTGTTGAATGATTCAATCGAATTCTTCGTGTAAATGACCTTGCTGGCTGCTGGTGGGAACTGGAGAAACGGTACGAAACGCGCCCATGCATCTCGCCAGACTTTGACTGAGCGTGGATACTTTTCTGCCAATTCAGAGGCTTCAAATTCGTCTAAGGCAGCCTGAGCTGTGGACTCGTCCGTGGCGGTGTAAATCTTTTTCAACGCGGCCGATACGCCCCGGCGATCCCTGTAGGCTACCCATCGGTTAGCGGCACGAATCAGGTGCACGATACAGGTTTGCACCATAGAGTTCGGCCAGGTTGCCTTTACTTCTTCCGGCAAGCCTTTGAACCCGTTACAGCAAACGATAAAGACGTCTTTAACCCCACGGTTAGAAAGATTGGCGCATACTTGCGCCCAGGATGAAGCGCTTTCTTCTTTGGCAATCCACGATTCCAAAAAGTGCTTGATACCGTCGAGAGCCACGCCGATTGCCATGTACGCGGACTTATTGACCACTAGGCCGCCATCGCGGATTTTAATGCGCAGCGCGTCCAGGAAAATGACCGGGTAGAACTCGTCTAGCTGGCGGTTTTGCCAGACCATGACCTCATCGAGGACGGCATCGGTGACTGCGGAAATCGTCTCATGGGAAATATCAACACGCATCGCCGTTGCCATATGATGCTGGATATCCCTAATTGTCATCCCACCGGCGTACAAGCTGACAATCATGTCATCGACATCAGTCAAGCGCCTAGAACCTTTAGGGACCATAGTTGGCAAGAATGTTCCAGCCCGATCTCTCGGGACATCAACGGCAACTGGCCCGTAGTTAGAATCCACAGTCTTTGGATACGACCCGTTGCGGTGATTGTCTGTCCCAGCAGCAGCTTTAGCGCTCCTGTCGCCAGACTCGTAGCCCAGGTGGGCATCCATTTCAGCGTTGAGGCCTCTGGTAATCGAGGCCTGTAACATGCCGCGAACCAGGTCATTGGCATCCGTCGTGGACGTGCCTAGGTCATCAATCAGTTTCGCGATTTCTGGGTTAGCAAGCAACTTCTTTTCAATCGCATCAATCTTGGCCTTATCAGCCGGATCTCGTCTTGTCACAGTAGTCATTCTGGCTTATCTCCTTATGCAGGTTGGGAACCCACACACAAACCATCAGACACTCTCTATTCCGAAGCCACTCCGGCGGCGTGGGCCGCGCACAACATGGACCGCAATAAGTTGCCGGACATCAGCCGCGAGATGCTTGGCAGCGACCTCGACGTGGTCATGGCAGCTGGTCACCCGTTCTACGACAATGACCACCAAAAGGTCGATACTCCGGATTACAGCTTCATGTATGAGGAGGACTACGCCAAGCTTTCCGCTGGCGAGACCGACTGGAACTACTTTGAGTCCAACGATGACTTCAAGAAGATGGCGGAAGGCGACGTCAAGCCGGATCAGAAGTACTGGGGTATCGCACAGGTAGGATCCACCTTGCAGAACTCCCGCTCTGGCGAGGCGAAGGAGCCGTACTCTGATCCGCTTAACGACGTCGTGGATCTCCCCACCATGACCACCGGCGCACTCAACGCACTGGGACAGGATGAAGATGGATTCTCCGTCATGATCGAGGGTGGTGCCATCGACTGGGCCGGACACGGCAATAACCCGGTGCGCGATATCGAAGAAACCCAGGACTTCAACAAATCGGTCGATGCCGCCATCAAATGGGTCGAGGAGAATTCTTCCTGGGAGGAGACCCTGCTGGTTGTTACCGCAGACCACGAAACCGGCTATCTCTCCGGTGCGAACGAGGCTCCGACTGAGGATAACCCTGAGGCGGATAACCGCTTCAACGCTATGGAAGGTGAGAAGGGCAAGGTTGCTCGCCACGGTTGGTACTCCGGTCAGCACACCAACCAGTTGGTGCCGTTCTTCTTCAAGGGCGCCGGCTCCGGGGACATCATGGCCCGTATCTTTGGGACCGATTCGGTCCGCGGTGACTACATCGACAACACCCTGGTAGCCAACTTGACCTTTGATGAGTGGTGGAACGATGGCACCGGCCAAGCAGACGACCCAGAGCAGCCAGAAGACGCTGCCAACCCGTCCGATGACGCCGGCAAGGAAGGCAGCAGCAAGGAATTTGCCGCAGGCCTAGCTACAGGCCTAGGAATCTTGGGCGCTGTCGTTGGTGGACTCGGTTTCCTAGCTACGCAGATGGGCGTGCTTAACATTGACTTGAAGCCCATTTATGAGCAGCTAAAGCGCATGGGCCTGCGCTAAACAGAATTGAGCACAACGCCTTGCCAAAGGTCCTGCCCTCCGCCACGAAAGCGAAGGACAGGACCTTTTCTTAGCGTGAGGAAATCGGGGTGGGCTGGATCTTCCACACCTCGTTCGCGTAGTCCGCGATGGTCCGGTCAGAGGAGAAGCGGCCGGAATAGCAGATATTGAGCCACGCCTTCTTAGCCCAAGCAAGGTTGTCTTCCTCATAGTCCGCAGCCATGCGGTCTCGAGTAGCGCGGTAGTCGGCGAAGTCACCGAGGACGTAGTACTGGTCCTGGGCGTGCTCCCCGTAACCATCGAGAAGCGAGGAGCGCAGGTCGCCGAAGATACCGGCATTTTCGGCGCCCAAGGTGCCGTCGACAAGCGCATCAAGCACGCGGGCTAAGCCTGGCACGCTCTGGTAAAGCTCGCCCGGGTTGTACTCGGCGCGCAGCGCAGGAAGCTCCTCGTTGCGGGCGCCAAAGATATAGGCGTTGTCCTCACCGACTGCCTCTACGATTTCTACGTTGGCACCATCCATGGTCCCCAAAGTCAGCGCGCCATTCATCATGAACTTCATATTGGACGTACCGGAGGCTTCTTTGCCGGCTACAGAGATCTGCTCTGAGATATCAGCGGCGGGGATGATGTGCTCGGCAGGGGAGACGTTGTAGTTCTCCACAAAAACGACGCGGATGATGTCCTTGGTATCTGGGTCGTTATTGACTAGCTCCGCGATGCTGTTGATGAGCTTAATAATCGCCTTGGCGCGCTCGTAGCCCGGTGCGGCCTTTGCGCCAAAGATGAAGGTGCGCTTCGGCACCGTCTCGCCCTGGTCTTTGATGCGGAAGTAGAGGTCGAGGACGTAGAGGGCATTCATCAGCTGGCGCTTGTACTCGTGCAAGCGCTTAATCTGTACATCAAAGATGGAGTCGGGATTAACCTCGGCGCCTTGGTGGTCTTTTACCCAGTTAGCAAAGTCGCGCTTATTGGCCTGCTTGATGGCGATGAGTTCGCGAAGCAGGTTCTTATCCTCGGCCTTATCAGCGAGGTTGGCCAGTTGGGTGAGGTCAGTGACCCAAGCATCGGAGCCAGCCTGCTGCGTGAGCAGTTCTGCTAAGCGGGGGTTGCACATCTTGAGCCAGCGGCGCGGGGTGACGCCATTGGTCTTGTTATTGAATTTCTCCGGCCAGAGTTCGTGCCATTCGGCCAACGTATCGGCCTTGATGATTTCCGTGTGCAGGGCGGCGACACCATTGATGGAGTAGGCGGCATAGCAGGCGATCCAGGCCATATGCACGTGGCCGTTGGATACCGGCGCCATGTAGTCGATGCGGCCCTGATCCAGACCGCGGTGGGCCATATCTTCGCGGAAGCGGCGGTCGATTTCCTCCACCAACTGCCAAATGCGCCAAAACAGCTTCTGGAAGATGGACACCTCCCAGCTCTCCAGCGCCTCCGCCAGCACGGTGTGGTTGGTGTAGGCGAAGGTTTCGGTGACGATCTTCCAGGCTGCATCCCAGCTCAGACCATGCTCATCGAGCAGGATGCGCAGCAGCTCCGGGATGGCAAGTACGGGGTGGGTGTCATTGAGCTGGATGGAGTTATACTTCGCAAACCCGGTGAGGTCTTCGCCGTGCTGGTCAATGTAGTTATCCACCATGGTCTGCAGGGAGGCAGAGACAAAGAAGTACTGCTGGCGCACGCGCAGTACCTTGCCTTCGTACGTGGTGTCATTGGGGTAGAGCACGCGGCAGATGTCCATAACACGCTCGCGCTCGACGATGGCCTCGGTAAAGCGCTGGGAGTTAAAGGCATCGTAATCGAAGTCATCGATGGGCTCGGACTTCCATAGGCGCAGGGTGCCTACGTTATCGGTCCCGTAGCCGGTGATAGGCATGTCATAGGGAATTGCGCGCACGTCCATGTCATCGAAGTGGACGCGGCGCTGTTCAGAGGCACGGCGAATGACAAAGTCATAGCCGTTTTCCATCCACGCATCTGGCTGTTCTTTCTGGAAGCCATTCTCAAAGGACTGTCGGAAAAGGCCGTAGCGGTAGAGAAGGCCATAGCCGGCTACGGGGTAGTCCTGAGTGACAGCGGAATCGAGGAAGCAGGCGGCAAGGCGTCCGAGGCCGCCGTTGCCGAGCGCGGCATCATGCTCGGCTTCGAGGACATCGCTCAGCTCGTGATCGGTTGCCTTGGCCGCGGTCTTGGCATCGTCAACAAGACCCAAGTTGGTGAGGTTATTGAGCAGCGCGCGTCCCTGCAGGAATTCCGCAGAGAAGTAGTGCTGTTGGCGCGTTTCCGCGTAGGCAGCACGGGTGCGCTCCCAATTATCGGCAATCTGCTCCATGACGGCACCGGAGAGGCCCGACCAGAACTTACGGTTGGAAGCGCTGTGCGGGCTCACGCCAGAGGCCGCGCGGACATGGGAGGGAACAGTGGATTCGAAAGCAGAATGCCGTGGCTGGCTCATTTTCAACCTTAAGTTTGTGGGGAGTCACGAAACGCCTGCCAGCTTAATAGCATTGGCCCTGCGCCGCAGGCGGGGGAATGAGAATACGCGTCTCGGGCACCTAGGGCGTGGCCAAGTAGGTCATTGCCGCACCATATGCCGCCCGGGTGGAGGCATAAACGGTGGGGGCATAGTCAGGCAGGAAGGTTGCTTGGTGGTTGACCGGAGGATCCTGCAACTCATCTTCCGGGGTGCAGCCGATGTGCCAAAAGACATAAGGTACCCCCCACGCCTGCGGCAGGTAGCAAAAGTCCTCGGAGGCGGTGGAGGGGACCGCGATGACTGAGTCGGAGCCAAAAGCGGCGTCGAAAACCTCGCCTATTGGGGCATGGGCAGCGGCGTCATTATCGGTGACCTCGCCGTGGGCGTAGTACTCAAAAGTGGGGTCCTGCTCGCTTCCGGAGGCGACACACTCGGCCTTAACCATGCGTTCGAGGGAGTGATAGACCTTTTCTGCCAGCGCGGGATCATAGTAGCGAGTATTGAGTACCAGCTCGGCGGAGTCGGGGATGATGTTGTTTTTATCGCCGGAGTGAAGCTCGCCTACGGAGATGACAAAGAACTCGTGCGGGGCGACCTCGCGGCCCACAATGGCTTGGAGGCGGGTGACGATCATAGCCGCGATGTAGGTCGGGTCGATGGAGTTATGGGGCATGGAGGCGTGGGCGGATTTGCCAAAGACGCGGATACGCAGGGAGTCGCATCCGGCCATGATCGGGCCGGCGGCGTGGCGAACCGTGCCGGCGCGGCCGGGCATGATGTGCTGGCCAAGGCAAATATCGGGGCGCGGGACGCGTTCAATGAGGTTATCGGCCAGCATGAATTTAGCCCCCATGGAGGATTCTTCGGCCGGTTGGAAAAGGGCGAGGAAGGTGCCGGACCAGGAACTACGGGAGGCGTCGAGAAGCGCGCAGGCACCTAGCAGCGCGGTGGTGTGCATGTCGTGTCCGCAGGCGTGCATATTTCCATTGGCAGCGGAATAGGAAACACCGGTGGCCTCCTCTACCGGCAGACCATCGAAATCCGCGCGCAGCAAAGCGGTGGGTCCATCGCCATTGCGGAAGATGGCGACCATCCCATAACCCCCGATGTTCTCTACTACCTCGCAGTCAAAATCGGCGAGCTTGGCGCGGATGCGACCGGCGGTTCGCTCTTCCTCGTGGGAAAGCTCGGGGTGGCGGTGCAGGTCCTCATAAAAGTCCTGCTGCCATTCCAGATCGGCCTGCTGGGAAGTGACGAGCTGGGCGATGCGGGCAGAATCAGACATGGTTTCACACCTTAGGAATTGGGTAGGGTTAGCGCTATGCCGGTTATTCAATTTGATGTTTTGGTTCCCAACGCACAAGCAGAGCGCGTCGCGGATATCTTTACCACTGCCACCGACAAGTTGGTAGAAAGCGGTTCATTAGCCTCCGCTGAGGTTACTCGCCCCGATGCGCCGCAGTTTCCAGAGGGGTTGGAAGAACAGCTGCGGCAAAATTATCGCGATGAGCATGAGGACCGCGACCTTGAGGACGCGAGCGTGTACCGCTACGACATTGCGGTAACAGGGGTGAGCGGCTCGGTTAACCAACTAGGCATGGTGCTCTCGCGCCTTCTTACCCCGCATGCAGTGCTGCCGAAAGACCACGTCTTGTTGGAAGATGAGCTGGCGCATGAGCAGCCAGCTATCTTCCCGTGGTCGCTGTCTATCCGGCCTTAGAGCTGCTTGACGATGTCCCTGGCGGCCGCCGCCAGCTGTTGCGCCAGGGGGCCTTCTTGGCTAAGCGATGCGCAGTAGGCGTCCATGTCATGCTCGAAGGAACCGGCGATAATGCCCATAGGCGTGCCTGCGTCCTGGGCGAGGCCCGCAATGGTTCCGACGGCCTTTCCGGTCAAAGATTGCTCGTCAAACCGGCCCTCGCCGGTAATGACGAGATCGGCGGAGGATATTTTTTCTGGCAGCCCGAGTGCAGTGGCGACATGTGCGCCGCCGGATAAGACGCGAATATGCTCATCTGAGCCCCAGAGCGTGCGAGAAAGCCAGTGCAGGCCGATGGGAAGGCCACCCGCGGCACCGAAATATTCGGAGTCCGCATCTGCGCCGGTGACTTCGCATGTTTGCAACATGGCACCGGCCAGCAGGGCTACCTGCTCGCCTTGCGCTCCTTTTTGGGGGCCGTACATGGTTGCCGCCTGTACTGGAGTAGCGCGGGTATCTGCCAGCAATGTGAAATCAAGCATGCCCGCCTTGATATTGAGCTGCGCGGTGTCAATGTGATCGAGCTGAACTAGGGGAGCGCCGCCCTTGGGCAGGGCGTAGCCGCGGGCGTCGTGCGCGGCAGCGCCGAGCGCGGTAAGGATGCCCATACCGGCGTCGATGCTGGCAGTTCCTCCCAATCCGAGCACAATCGAGGTGGCGCCGCGTGTTTCTGCATCCGCAATCAGCACGCCGGTGCCATAAGAATCGGCGTGCAGCGGATCAAGGCTGTCCTGCACTGCGGGCAGGCCGGTGGCAGAGGCGACGTCGATAAACGCAGTGGTTCCGGCCAGAGCATAGCTTGCCTGAGTCAAGCGGCCTATGGCGTCGGTGGTAGGCAGGGTGATGTTTTCGACGGACTGTCCGCCGGCTGCGGCCGCTTGTGCGAGGACGGCGGCGGTTCCCTCGCCACCATCGGCCATGGGCAGGGTGGTAACCGTGGCCTCGGGAAGAACCTGGCGCACCCCCATAGCAATGGCTGCTGCGGCCTCGGGCGCGGAGGCGGTGCCTTTAAACGAGTCTGGCGCGACGACAATATGCATGCCCGTGATTATAAAGCCCGCCTGCGAAAGGAGTCTGTGCGGCTGAAGATCCGAACGTTCTACAGAAAATATTTTACTTTATTGTCGCTGGTAAAGACGGTTCGGATCTATGCAAGGTCTAGAAACTGCTTGCTTTATCGGTAGTTTGATAGGAAACTGGTATCTGTTCTTATACGTCCACAGAATGGAATGCACGCCATGTCAGTAGATAGCCAAATTTCTGAGTACTACGACAAATTGCTCAAGCGCAATGCGGGAGAACCAGAATTCCACCAAGCGGTTTCTGAGGTTCTGGACTCGCTGAAGATTGTCCTAGAAAAAGACCCGCAGTACGCGGACTACGGCTTGGTGGAGCGTCTCTGTGAACCTGAGCGCCAGCTCATCTTCCGCGTGCCGTGGATCGATGACAATGGTGATATCCAAGTCAATCGCGGTTTTCGCGTCCAGTTCAATTCTGCGCTCGGCCCCTACAAGGGCGGACTGCGTTTCCATCCTTCGGTCAACCTGGGCATCATTAAGTTCCTCGGTTTTGAGCAGATCTTCAAAAATTCCCTGACCGGCCTGCCCATTGGCGGTGGCAAGGGCGGTTCTGACTTTGATCCCAAGGGCAGGTCCGAGGTGGAAATCATGCGCTTCTGCCAGTCTTTTATGACGGAGTTGCACCGCCACATCGGAGAATACCGCGATGTTCCAGCTGGTGATATTGGCGTCGGCGGCCGCGAGATCGGCTTCCTCTTTGGTCAGTACCGCCGCCTGACTACCCAGCATGAATCCGGTGTCCTTACTGGCAAAGGCCTGACCTGGGGCGGTTCCCTGGTTCGTACCGAGGCCACAGGCTTTGGCACGGTCTATTTCACCAATGAAATGATGAAGACCCATGGCGAGTCCTTTGATGGTGCCAAGGTCATTGTCTCTGGCTCTGGCAATGTTGCCATCTACGCCGCAGCGAAGGCCCAAGAACTGGGCGCCACCGTGGTGGCCATGTCCGATTCCTCCGGCTATATCACCACCCCACAAGGCGTGGACATCGAGCTTCTCAAGAACGTCAAAGAAACTCGTCGTGAGCGTATTTCCACTTATGCACAAGAGGCTGGCAGCGGCGTGGAATTCCATGAGGGCGGAAATATCTGGGAAGTAGGGGCGGACGTGGCACTGCCGTGTGCTACCCAAAATGAGCTGGACGGCGACTCGGCCAAAAAGCTTGTGGAAGGCGGCGTGCGCTACGTGGCCGAAGGTGCCAATATGCCGTCCACCCCGGAGGCCGTCCACATATTCCAAGAATCCAAGATCAACTTCGCGCCGGGCAAGGCCGCTAATGCTGGTGGTGTTGCTACCTCCGCGCTGGAAATGCAGCAAAATGCGTCCCGTGATTCTTGGTCCTTTGACTACACCGATGACCGCCTCCACGCGATCATGTCTAATATCTTTAAAAACATCGACAACACGGCGAAGGAATACGACCGCGAAGGCGATTACGTAGCCGGCGCAAATATCGCCGGCTTCAAGAAGGTAGCGGATGCCATGCTGGCACAGGGCGTCATCTAAAAATCGGCCTTTATTCAAGCTCCCCTTTTGCGCCACAGAGCGTGGCGGTAAAAGGGGCGCTTGTTTTTGTATATGCGTGCCATAAATTCTGTATGTGTGGGCGCGGACTGGCAAGACCGGTTGTGGAAGTAAAATCTGCAGTACACACTCGGTGCGTGGCCTCCACGCATGGCGGGTGAGGGTATGTAAAATTCGCGGTATGTACCGTGTCTTTGAGTCTCTAGATGAATTAGTTCAGCACTTGGAGGGGGCCCATGGCTTCCCCATGACCTCTAATTGCGTAGTTCCGCGCCATGAAATGCTCGCGCTTCTCGACGACCTCCGTAACGCGCTGCCCGTTGAGATTGATGACGCGCAGGATGTGTTGGATAAGCAGGATGAAATCCTGCACGGCGCTGAGGAGCGCGCGGACCAAACCATCAATGATGCTAATGCCCAGGCAGATGACATTGTGGGCCACGCCCGCGAGGAAGCAGATGCCACGGTGTCCCATGCAGAACAGCATGCCGCCAAGCTGGTGGCTGATGCTGAAGCTCGCGCTCAGTCCATGGTGGAGCAGGCCCGCGCGGAAGCAGACCGTACTATCGCTCAGGCGAATGATGAATATGAGCGTTCCGTCGCTGAAGGCCGCGCAGAGCAAGAGCGTCTGGTTTCGGAATCAGAAGTTGTTCGCCGCGCCGATGAAGAAGCACATCGCATTGTGGAATCCGCCCACACCGAATCTAACCGTCTGCGCAGTGAATGCGATGAATTTGTGGATGGCAAGCTAAGCGAATTTGAAACCACCCTTAATGGTCTGCTGCGTACAGTAAACTCCGACCGCTCTGCCCTGCGTGGCGGTGCCGGAGTGCGCTCCCGTGGCGGCGACTATTCGGCTCCGGGACGCGCCGGCGGCGCCGCAAGCAACACACGTTACGCTGAAGGCGAGACCTATGAGCGCCGCTATAACGAGCGCTAAAACTTTAGTTTCTTTATCGGCCTTAAACTCTATGGTTCGGTGCACACCGGGCCGTAGAGTAAGGGGCTAGGAAAGACCTATACACTAGGCACGGCCAAAGGCCCTATTTGGTGAGCAGGCGGTTCGTCGTACACCGTCTACTCACCAAATAGGGCCTTTATTCATCGCCGCTGGTCTGAGTAAATTAGGTGGTGGCACGAGTGCGAGGTTGCTTAGCGGCAATGGCCTTTCCTTTTTCATGGGGAGTAGGCGTTATGTGGGTGTGTAGGGGAACGGAGATGTCTTCCTGCTGCGGGAGAAGGTGTGCAGGCGCGGCGGATTGGACGGCCATGCATGCTGCAATAATCGCGGTTACCAAGCCTGGAAAAAGGAACGCAACGAGTGCAGTGAAGAAATAGGAAGACAATGATGTCAAGGGATTATCACTGAAATTTTGTGGAAAGCACACGGCACACACGCTAAGGAGCGCACCGGTAGCTAGCACCATCGTGCCCACAGAAATGAGCGCGGTAGGAATGGTCGCGCGGGAGAACCAAGTAATAGCACCTGCGCTTAGGGAAAAGATGAGCGCGCCGGTAAGGACCGAAAGGTCCATGCCGGTGGGCAATACTAAAATGGCACCGGCTACCAAACCGGCAACGACGCTACAGATGAGTGCGGTAAAGAGGCGAATGCCACGCGCGCCGTACATGCCTGAACGGTCCGGGCGTGGAGTGGCGTGAACGAGCATACCGGCAGTAGCTAACACCGCAGCGGGAAGACAGCTAAACACGGTGAAACCGAGCGCTATGCTGCGTAGATCCGTGGAGGCTAGTGCCAAGTGGTAGGTCATGCTTCCAGACTAAGGACGGCTTTCGCTCGGGAAAAGGCTAATCCGCAAAGGCATATGTCCTTTTACATTAAACGCCAGATTCTTGACAGAAACTTTCCTCGCGCGGGCCGCTAGGCGGAGTTTGCGGGGCAAGGTAGACTACCTAGTGTTATGACATCACCATTGAAGTTCGATGTGGGCGAATTGTTGAACGCCCAAGGCGCTGACGCACTGCCGGAACAACGCACCCAAACCGGCCCCTCACCTGAGAGGATCGGCGTGGAGATGATCGCCATCCCGCAGGGCGAAGAGCTCACCGTAGACGCTACCTTGACCCCTCTTGGTGCAGGTGTCTTAGTGGATGCCAACGTATCCGGACAGCTGACCGGGGAATGCGCTCGCTGCTTGAAGGAATTGCACCCACAGTTGGACTTGCACGTCACACAGGTCTTTGCAGCCGACGAATCCTTTGTCTCGGGAGATACCCCTTCAGACGGCGACGAAGGATCCGGAGATGAGATTCCAGAGATTGAAGATGATGAGCTGGATCTCTTGCAGGCCGTGATCGATGAGGCAGGCCTTAATCTTCCCTTTGCCCCAGTATGCGAAGATGGCTGCGAGATTGACACGCCTGAGGGCGTAACCACGGGTATCTCTGGCGAAAAGGATGAAGAAAAGGTCGATCCCCGCTGGGCTGGTTTGGAGAAGTTCCTATGAGCCGCAAGAAGAAGCTAACTGGGGAAGAGGCACTGGCTGCCGAGTTCGCTGCAGTAGACCATTCCCCGTTGTTGGAATCGCTCGGTGTGGAATTGCAACCAGAGCACCTGTGCCTAGCATTGACCCACCGTTCATTTGCTAATGAAAATGGGCACTTGCCAAACAACGAGCGCTTGGAGTTCTTGGGCGATGCGGTGCTGGGCCTTTCGGTAGCCTCTCAGCTCTACATCACCTACCCGTCCCGTCCGGAATCGGATATTTCCAAGATGCGCGCATCGATTGTCTCGCGCTACGGCCTGTCTGATATCGCCCGGGAAATAAACCTAGGACCGCACATTTTGTTGGGTAAGGGCGAGCAGTCCACCGGTGGCCGCGATAAAGATTCCATTCTTGCGGATACCACTGAGGCAATCTTTGGTGCCATTTACCGCGAGCATGGTTTTGAAACGGCGCGTGACGTCATCTTGCGCTTATTTGCGGAAAAGATCGAAAATGCGACTGTGAGCGGGCGCCACTTGGATTGGAAGACCTCTTTGCAGGAGCTGTGCGCGGAGCTAAAGGCGCCGATGCCGGTTTATTCGGCTACTTCCACCGGACCAGAGCATGACCAGACCTTTAATGCAGTAGCTACTGTGGCTGGTCTGACCGTAGGAAATGGTGTGGGCCACAATAAAAAGTTGGCCGAGCAGCAGGCAGCTCAGGAGGCCTGCCAGACCCTGCGCGAAACTCCGCTTTTGGTGCAAGGCACTGCACATAAAGAGGGCTGAGCATGCCGGAATTGCCGGAAGTCGAGTCCGTCCGCCGTGGCCTTGCACCACACGTGGTGGGACGGACTTTTGAGTCTGTAGAGGTGTTACACCCGCGTTCCAATCGTGGCCAAGATGAGCCGCTTTCCGGTCTCCTTGAGGGCAAAGAGATCTCTGCGGTGGCCAGGCGCGGGAAGTTTATGTGGCTGGAATTTGTGGGCGAAGATGCCATGGACCCCCACCGTGACGTCCTCTTTATCCACCTAGGTATGTCGGGTCAGATCCGAATAGGTGCCACCGAATCTTCGCACCTTCGCATTACCGCCCAGCTGAGCGGTGGGGTAGAGGTGTGCTTTGTTGACCAGCGCACCTTTGGGTATTGGTTGTATGCGCCGTGGGACAAGATTGCGCACATTGGCATTGACCCGCTGGAACCGGATTTCGATAGTGCGGCTACAGCACGGCGCCTGCGTGCGAAGAGGACCGCAGTGAAGACCGCGCTTTTGGATCAAACGCTGACCTCTGGAATCGGCAATATTTACGCTGATGAATCCCTGTGGGACGCGCAAATCTCACCCCGCAAGAAAGCTTCGACCTTGCGGCAAAAAGATGCTGTTGCTCTGCTTGCAGCAGCTCAGGAGGTCATGACAGCGGCCCTAAAAGTGGGCGGCACGAGTTTTGATTCCCTGTACGTAAATGTGAACGGCGAATCGGGGTATTTTTCGCGTTCCTTGGCCGCGTATGGGCGTGCTGGCCAGCCCTGTCTGCGGTGTGGAACGCCCTTGGAGCGCTGCATAATTTCAGGGCGGTCCACCCATTTTTGCCCCCATTGTCAATAATTTATGGCGTATGGGGTTCACGTTGTGAACCTTAAGGCAGTAAATTATTCTGCATGGATTTTCTTGAAAATGTCGTAACGACATTTAATGACGGCGTGTGGTCGTGGATTTTGCCGTGGCTGCTGATTGCTGCGGGCCTATTCTTCGGCATCCGTACTGCTTTGGTGCAAGTGCGCATGGTGCCGGATATGTTCCGCGCCGTCGTCGAGCGCCCCAAGGGGGAGGGCCGCGATGAGGACGAAGACTATGGCGGAATCTCCGCGTTTAAGGCCTTCACCATTTCAGCTGCTTCCCGCGTTGGCACCGGTAACGTTGCCGGCGTGGCAGTGGCCATTTCCGTTGGCGGCCCAGGTGCCGTCTTCTGGATGTGGCTGATTGCCATCCTGGGTGGCGCTACTGCGTTCATCGAGTCAACCTTGGCCCAGCTGTGGAAGGTCCGCGATGGCAATGGGTACCGCGGTGGTCCGGCGTATTATATGAAGCGCGGTTTGGGGTGGGGACCGCTCGGCGTGCTTTTCTCCATCGCCATCGCCTTTACCTTTGGCTTGGTATATAACGCCTTCCAGACCAACGCCATTGCGGATGCGGTGTCCTTTTCCTTTGACCGCGATGACACGATGTTCCGCTCCATTATCGGCATTGTTATCGCCGTGGTTGCGGGTCTTATCATCTTTGGCGGTGTGAACCGCATTGCCAATATCACCCAGGTCATCGTGCCATTTATGGCGGTGGCTTACCTGCTCATCGGTGGTTTTGTCGTCATTACCAATTTTGACAAGGTACCGGGAATGATTGGCGATATCGTCGGTCACGCCCTAGGAATCAAGGAAATTGCGGGAGCCGGTCTTGGCGCGGCCATGATGAAGGGTATTCAGCGCGGTCTGTTTTCAAATGAGGCCGGCGAAGGCTCTGCCCCTAACGCGGCGGCAACTGCGGCCGTATCTCACCCAGTCAAGCAAGGCTTGGTGCAGACCCTCGGCGTGTACTTTGACACCTTGGTGGTATGTACCATCACTGCTTTCATTATCTTGCTGGGACCAGAGATTGCCTATGGTGCAGAAGCAGAAGGCGTGTCCTTGACCCAGGCAGCCCTATCTTCTGAGGTGGGCGAGTGGGGAATCCACTTCGTCAGCTTTATCCTCTTCTTCCTGGCCTTCTCTTCCATCCTGGGCAATTACTACTTGGCGGAGTCTAACCTGGAGTACCTCACCCAGAGCAAGCCTGCGCTGGTGATTTTCCGCCTCGTCGTACTTTTCTTTGTCTGGTTCGGTGCGGTGGGCTCCTTGCCGCTGGTCTTTGCCTTGGCCGATACCGGCGCGGCAACCATGGTTATCCTCAATATCCTCGCCATCGTGCCGCTATCCGGGGTGGCCATCAAACTGCTCAAGAACTACAACGAGCAGCGCAGCCATGGCATTGACCCGGTATTCCACCGCGATATGCTGCCGGAGCTTAAAGGCGTGGAGTGCTGGGACGGCTCCGACCCCGTCACTCGTCGCAGCGAAGAGGACCGCCGCGTCCTGCGCGATAAGGGTCAACAAGATCACTACTAGGAGCTAGGGAGGCCGCTTGACCATGGAAAGAATGACCGCTTTTGTCCACGGGCACGTCCAAGGCGTGGGCTTTCGATGGTGGACGCGCTCCCGTGCCCTCGAGCTCGGCTTGAAGGGGCATGCTACTAATTTGGCCGACGGTCGGGTTCAGGTTGTAGCCGAGGGACCGCGGGAGAAATGTGAGGAGTTGCTAGGACTCCTCAAAGAACAGCCCAGTATGACTCGCCGGCCAGGAACGGTGGACCTAGTAGTCGAGCAATGGGCTGCCCCCAAGGGAGAGTCTGGCTTCATTGAACGCTGATGCATAGCACATGCCCGCAGTTTCGAGCCTTGAGGCTCGGCTGGGCAGGCGTGCTCTAAGCTTGCTAAACTAACCCAAATGCACCTGAAATCGCTGACGCTCAAAGGCTTTAAATCATTTGCGTCGGCGACGTCTCTGAAATTTGAGCCGGGCATTTGCGCTGTTGTCGGACCGAATGGTTCCGGCAAGTCCAATGTGGTCGATGCGCTAGCTTGGGTCATGGGCGAGGGAAGCGCCAAGACGCTGCGTGGCGGAAAGATGCAAGACGTCATTTTCGCCGGTGCCGGCGACCGCAAAGCCTTGGGCCGCGCCGAGGTAACCCTCACCATCGATAATGCGGACGGCGCACTGCCGATCGAGTATTCGGAAGTTTCGGTTACCCGCCGAATGTTCCGTGACGGTGCCAGCGAATACGAAATCAATGGTGCCAAAGCGCGCCTTATGGATATTCAGGAGCTGCTCTCTGATTCGGGTATTGGCCGCGAGATGCATATTATCGTCGGCCAAGGCAAGCTTTCTGAAATCCTCGAATCGCGGCCCGAAGATCGGCGCTCCTATATCGAAGAGGCAGCGGGTGTGCTCAAACACCGCCGCCGCAAGGAAAAGGCGCAGCGAAAGCTCACTGGCATGCAGGCCAATTTGGATCGCCTGCAGGACCTTACGGATGAGCTAGGAAAGCAGCTTAAGCCTTTGGCCCGCCAGGCCGAGGCCGCGCAGCGTGCGGCCACGGTGCAAGCTGATCTGCGCGATGCCCGCCTGCGCTTAGCCGGCGATAGGGTAGTGCGGCTGCGCAGCAAGTTTCAAGAGGCCGAGCGCACGGCCGAAGTTCTCGCCGAGCAGGTTGAAGAAGTTACGGCGCAGCTGGAAGAAGCGACAGGCTCCCAGCTAGAGGTAGAAGCCCAACTAGAAGAAATAAGCCCCAAGGCAGATGCCGCTCAAAAACTATGGTTCGATCTGTCTACGCTTTCTGAGCGCATTTCCGCCACGCAGCGCATCGCGGAAGAGCGAGCGGCCAATGCTGGTGCGCAGGTGGCTTATTCTGGCCAAGATCCGGAGGACCTAGAGGCACGGGCCACCCGTGCAGATGAGGAGCATGCGGAGCTTCTCGCCGCGGCGGAAGAAGCTGCAGAACGCCTGGAAGCGATCCGCGAAGAGGTAGCAGAGCGCCGCGAAGCCTTCGAGGCGGCCGAGCGCGAACACATGGCCCAGCTGCGCGCCATTGCTGATAGGCGCGAGGGCGTAGTCCGCCTTATCGCGGCGGAGGAAAAGGCGGCAGGCCAGGTTACTTCGGCGGAAGAGGAGCTAGCGCGGCAAGAAGAAACCCTTGCTTCTACCAGTCAGCGCACTCAATCTGCCCAGGCAGAGGCCGATGAGGTGGCGGATAAACTGCAATCTTTGGCTGGCGAGCGCGAGCCGCTCGAGGACGCACATGTGCGCGCGGCCAGTGAATCGGGTGCGGCTGATAAGCGCTTGGAACAGCTGCGCGATGAGCAGCGCGAACGCGAGCGCGCCGTGTACACGTTGCGCTCCCGCATCGATACCTTGGCCCAGACCGCACCAGAAAAAATCGATGTAGGTGAGCAGTTCCAGCCGCTGGCCACATTCATCAGCACCTCATATGAGACAGCGGTTGCTGCCGCATTGGGCGCCTTCGCTGAGGCTCAGGCCGGCGAGATTTCCGTTCAGCTCATTTCGGACCTGGAAAAAGGTACGCGTTCCGCGCTTATCGATGTCTCCGTGGCCGCCCCCGCCACTTCCTGGCGCGTGGATGCAACTTTGCCCACCGGAACCTCGTGGTTGCTCGACCACATTGCTGTGGTTCCGGAGGTATCCGCCGCGCTGCACCGCCTCCTTGCGGATGTCGTGCTCGTTCCCGATTTCGCGGCGGCGAAAAAATTGGTGGCAGAGGATCCTCGCCTGCGCGCCGTTACCGAATCGGGCGTGGTGCTGGGCGAAGGTTGGGTAGAAGTAGGCACCGGTGCCTCGTCTACCGTAGAGGTCACCGCTCGCATCGCAGAGGCAGAGGAACAGCTGGAATCTGCGACGCAGGAGCTAGAAGAGCTATCCGGCACGCTTGAAGGTGCAAAGATTGCAGCAGAAGATGCCCGCGTGACCGCCGCTTCGGCGAAGGCTGCTTTGCGCGAACACGATACCGAGGTTGACGCGTGGAAGCGTGATCATCAGCGCCTGCTTAAGCAATACGAGGCCAATAAATCGGAACACGAAAAGGCCGCTGCGCGGGCGACCGAGATTGAGGTAAAGATCGCAGAAGCCCGCAAGCAGCTTGCCGACGCCCGCGATAGGCTCGCCCGCGTCGATGCGGACGAGCAGCCAGATGAGCCTTCTTCGGCGGAACGTGACGAGGCTTCGGCCGCATTAGAGCAGGTTAAGTCGATGGAGATGGAGGCGCAGGTTGCAGCCCGCTCTGCTCAAGACCAAGTGGGTCAGGTAGCGGGGAAGGGCGAGGCATTGCGTCGCCAAGCGCAGCATGAGCGCCAAGCCAAGGCTCGCCATGAGCAGGCCATGGCCCGGCGCAAAGCCCAAGGGGAATTGGCCGGTGCAGTGGCAAGGCATTCGCGTGATTTGACCGCGCGCGCCACGCAATTGCTAGAGCGCGCCACCGCTGAGCGCGATGACTACTTTGCGCAGCGCACCTCCTTGAACGCGCAGTTGCAACAGGTAAAACAGCAAGTCTCGGCCGCGCGACAGCAGCTGGACCGGTTGACCAACCGCGCTCATGACTCAGAAATTACTCGCTCGCAGGCACAGGTGCGCGTCGATGAAGCAGAAGCCAAGATTGTGGAGCAGCTCGGCATTGCGATTTCGGACCTTTTGCAGGACTACACCCCAGGCGAGGATTTCGATCGCGGGGCGGAAAATGCGCGCCTGAAGCAAGCAGAAAAGGACTTGAATTCTTTGGGCAAGGTTAATCCACTTGCGTTGGAAGAATATAAGGCTTTGGAGGAGCGTTATTCCTTCCTGTCCACCCAGCTGGAAGATGTCATCCAAGCCCGCAAGGATCTTGCCGGGGTTATTGAGGACGTGGATGCGCAGATTTTACAGCTTTTCACCGATGCCTGGCATGACGTGGAAGCGGAATTCCCCAAGGTCTTCCAGACCCTTTTCCCTGGTGGCGAGGGCCGCCTCATCCTCACGGAGCCGGAGGACATGCTTACCACCGGCATCGAGGTGGAAGCGCGCCCACCGGGCAAGAAGGTCAAGCGCCTGTCCTTGCTTTCTGGTGGTGAGAAGTCGCTCACCGCGCTGGCAATGCTGGTAGCAATCTTCCGCGCCCGCCCCAGCCCGTTCTACGTCATGGATGAGGTTGAGGCAGCGCTTGATGATGTCAACCTGCGCCGCCTCATTGCCCTTTTTGAAGAGTTGCGCAAGGATTCGCAGCTTATCGTCATTACGCACCAAAAGCCGACGATGGATGTAGCTAACGTGCTGTATGGCGTGACCATGCGCGGCGACGGTATCACCCGTGTTATTTCGCAGCGCATGAATCCCGCAGGTAGTGCCCCTGGAACAGAGCAAGCCAGCGAGGACGCTACCCGCCTGGGCGTTGATGCTCCACGGGGCGACTAGCCAGGGTGGTAGCCGCGGGCGTCGCCTGCCGGTAGGCCCCTCTATCCGGGATAGGAGGGGGTTTGGCGTGCCGCGAGCCCGCAAGACTGGCACTATAGAGACATGAATTCTTTATGGTTATGGATCGGCATTGCGATCGTCGTCATTGTGCTGATTATTCTTCTCGTAGTAATCGGCAAAAAACGCGGCGACGCCAAGAAGGTGTCCTTTGACAAGCCCACTGAGGAAGAACCGAAGCAGCTTACTCAGGAGCAAAAGTCCGGCAATTATCAAGCTAAGTCCGGCTTTAACTTCGCTCCTGCCGGTAGTGCCAAGGAAAAGCAGAAAAGCCCGGTGCAAGCGGAAAAGCCCGTGAAGAACCAGCCAGCTGCGGATAAGTCAGCTCCGGCACATCAGGAGGCAAAGGCAGAGCCTAATGCTACCGACATTGCCAACGAGCAGCTTAGCGGCAAGACCCCACAACCACAGGCCAAGCCGCAAGCACCTGCGGACAAGCCACAGCCTGCTCAGGCTAAGACCGATGCTGCGGCCGACAAGCCCGCGGTAGAGCAACCAAAGGAAAATAAGCCGGCACCACAACAGCAGGCAAAGCCGGCAGAAACCAATAAAACTACTGAGACCAAGAAGCCGGCAGATGTCAAAGAGCAGCCGACTGACTCTCTCCCAGATAAGTCCGAAAAGAACCCGTCCACGGGCGCTGGAGCCACGGCGGCAACCGCTGCCGGTGCAGCAGGGATAGCGGGTACGGCAGCTGCGGCTGCAGAAAGTAAAGAAACGCCTGCGGATAATGTCGCAGAATCGGTCGAGCAGCCAGCAGCAACATCCGAGCCGAAGGAGCCAGCGACGCCGCAGGCAGATAAGTCAGCGGAGGAGGCTTCGCCAGCTGCTGAAAAGGCAGAAGCTCCTGAAGATACCGTCGATGTGAAAGACGCCGCAGCAGCAGAGGAATCCCCAGTCTTTGACGAGGTCGTTGAAGACAAGAACGCGGAAGACATTGAAGAGCGCGTCGATGACCGCGAGGAGGCCGAAGAGGCTGCGGCTGCAGCCGAGGCACAAACCGGCGCGGCCGAAGCAGCCAAGGAGCAGACCGAAGTTCCAGAGGGAGAGCCGGCCCCAGCGCCAGCACCACAGGAAGACATCGCCCCCGCAGGTGGGCGCCTTGGGCGTTTGCGTGGACGCCTGTCCCGTTCGCAAAATGCCATCGGCCAGGGACTTATGGGAATTCTTTCCGCAGGCGATCTGGATGAAGATGCCTGGGAGGAAGTAGAAGATACTCTCATCATGGCGGACCTAGGCACCAAGTCCACTATGAAAGTGACTGACTCCCTGCGCGAGAAGATTGCTGAGCGCGGCGTCTCCAGCGAGGACGAGGCCCGTGCCATGCTGCGTGAATGCCTCATCGAGGCAGGCCACCCAGAGATGGACCGTTCCATTAAGGCCATGCCGAATGAGGGTAAGCCAGCCATCGTTATGGTTGTCGGCGTTAACGGCACCGGCAAAACCACCACCACGGGCAAGCTTGCCCGTGTGCTTGTAGCCATGGGTCATAAGGTACTTCTGGGCGCGGCGGATACTTTCCGTGCTGCGGCCGCTGATCAGCTCGAGACATGGGGTCGCCGCGTTGGCGCCGATACCGTGCGCGGCAAGGAGGGCGCTGACCCAGCATCGGTCGCCTTCGACGCGGTAGCTCGCGGTGTAGAACAGCAAGTAGATGTGGTCTTGGTAGATACCGCAGGCCGCCTGCATACCTCCACAGACTTGATGGACCAGTTGGGCAAGGTCAAGCGCGTGGTGGAAAAGAAGACCGATGTGGACGAGGTTCTGCTGGTACTGGACGCTACCGTGGGACAAAATGGTCTGACTCAGGCCCGCATATTCCGCGAGGTAGTAGATATCACCGGCGTCGTCCTAACCAAGCTGGATGGTACTGCCAAGGGCGGAATCGTCTTCCAGGTGCAAGAGGAATTGGGCGTTCCGGTCAAGCTCGTGGGCTTGGGGGAAGGCGCCGATGATCTCGCACCGTTTGAGGTCGAAGGCTTTGTCGACGCTCTCTTGGGCGAGAAATAACGCCTAACTTCAAAGCTCCCCCTGCATATCGGGAAGCACGAGCGTGCGCCACGGTGTGCTGGGGGGAGTTCTTCGTTTTCCTGGCTGAGTTCCAGCGTATACCTTGCTCGCGAATTCTTTTCGCCGATTTAGGATCACCACTTCGCAAACTATGCGGAATGGGCAATTCAATTGGAATGGAAGAATGTCCTGCTAAGTGCCTGTGGTTTTTCTGACTATAAGCGTATTTGGGGCGGTTGTGCTCGCCTTTTATCAGTCGCCAGGGAATGCTGCAATGTGGTTTGGCCTTGGTGGGAATGGTAGCCTGAAGGGGCTGTATTTAATGCGAAATTCGCATTAAACCTAGACCAAGGTTCGTGAGGCAAGTATTTCGTGACGCTACTTTATGCAGTCCTCCTCGCGGCGCTGGCAGTGATCTTGGCACCGGTAACCGTAAAGGTTATTGACCGAAAGGCAGGCTATCCACTAGCTGGCCTTTTTGTTATTGCAGCGGTCCTTATTGCCAAGGAATTTCCTGCCATTGCAGCCGGGGAGGAATTGAGTTTCCACGCCACTTGGGTGCGCGATTTTATCGCACCGGGCGTCGACGTAAGTTTTGCTCTCCGCGGGGACGCGTTGAGTATTTTCTTTGCTATGTTGGCGCTGGTCATTGGTGCCGTCGTCTTTACGTATTCGGCGGCTTATCTGCCTAAGAATGAGGGTAATACCAGCTTCTACACCTTGATGACAGCGTTTACGCTGTCCATTTTATTGCTGGTTTTGGCCAATGACGTTGTGGTTTTGTTCCTTGCCTGGGAGCTAGTCTCCTTGGCTTCCTTTATGCTGATTGCGCGCTCCGGTTCGGGCGGCGAAGCTGGTTCGCAGCGCACCTTGATCCTGACCTTCGTTGGTGGATTGACCCTGCTGACCGGGTTGGGTATTGCTGCGACAGTGACCGGATCGACTGCGGTATCTGAGATTCTGGCGTCGCCGGTATGGACACAGCGCCCCGGTGTAACAGCGGCCGTAGCCGTGTTGATCGCGGCGTCTGCATTTACCAAATCGGCGCAATTCCCATTCCACTTTTGGCTTCCTGAGGCTATGGCCGCCGCCACTCCGGTTTCGGCTTTCCTTCACGCAGCCGCAGTGGTCAAGGCTGGCGTGTACCTGCTGATTCGCTTTTCCACGATCTTCCACGATGTGGCGGTATGGAATTGGCTGCTCATCGTGGTTGGAATGGGTACCGCGGTAATGTCCGCGGTCTTTGCAGTGCAAAAGACGGATTTGAAGAAGCTCACGGCTTATTCGACCGTCTCCCATTTGGGCTGGATTGTCGCCACCATTGGTGTGGGAACCCCATTCGCTATCGCCGCAGCGTTGGTACACACGTTGGCGCACGCGCTATTTAAATCCTCGCTGTTTATGCTTATTGGCGTCATCGACCACCAGGCCGGTTCGCGCGATATTCGCCGCCTCGGACCACTGTGGAATAAGATGCCGTGGACATTTTGCTCGGTAGTCATCGGCGCGGCCTCTATGGCCGCGGTACCACCGCTTTTGGGCTTTGTATCCAAGGAAGGCATGCTCACTGCGTTTGAAGACGCCCCGATTGGTGGCACTGGCCAGGTCATCTTGCTTATCGTTGCCGCCATCGGCGCCTTCTTTACCTTTACCTACTCCGCCAAGATCGTCTTCGGCGCCTTCTTTGATGGACCTCGCGATATGGGACATGTCCACGAGGCTCCGGTTTCCCTGTGGCTGCCTGCCGCACTACCGGGCTTTATGTCCCTGCCGCTGGTATTTGTACTCGGAATCTTTAATAACCCGATTGACCATGCAGTGGCTGCTGTTGGTCTGGAACATCATTCGCACCTTGCCCTCTGGCACGGGCTTAATGTTCCTTTCCTTATCTCGCTCGTGGTCCTTATCGCCGGTATTGCCGGTATCTTTGCCCGCAAGACGATGTGGGCAAGCTTTGAGGACAAGAAGTTTATGCCGCGCAGCGGCAATGAGTTGCTGCACTCTCTGCAGTTGGGCTGTTCGCGGCTGGGACGAGTCTTGGGCAAGATGTCCGATTCGCATAATCCGTCCCGCCACATGCTGCCCATTGTCATTTTGATTATCGTGTTGGCCGCGACCACGCTCATCCGCGATGGCGTCGATGGGGTAGCGCTGCAGCCGCGGGTAGATGGTCTGGATAACCCATGGGATCTGCTTCCATTGGGAATCATCGCGCTGGCTATGTTTGGTTTGGTGCGAACTCAGAACCGCTTGACCGGTGCCATCATGATCGGCATTGCCGGCTCTGGTGTAACCCTGCAGATGTTCCTGCTCGGGGCGCCAGACGTAGCTTTGACCCAGTTTATGGTGGAAGCCCTATCTGTCATCGTTATGATGATGGTGCTGCGCTACCTGCCGGAAACCTTCCAACCGGTGAAGGATAAGTCCCGCAAGACCGGCTCTATTGTCATCGCAGTTTTGGCCGGTGTTGCTGCATTCTTGGGCGTGTGGGGCCTCATGGGCCGACACGAGCGTTCGGATCTGGCCATGTGGTATCTCGATAATGCGCCGGATATTACCGGCGGCGATAACGTCGTGGCTACCATCATCGTGGAATTCCGTGCGCTCGATACATTGGGCGAGCTTTCCGTGCTGGGCATGGCTGCAGTGGTTATCGCAGCCATTACTACAACGTTGCCGCGGTTCCCATTCAAGTCAGGTACACGTCCCGCGCCATTTGGCCAGTCACAGCTGAACTCTGTGCCATTGCGCAAGGGCGTAAACGTGGTGATCCCGTTGCTAGTAATCATGTCTGTCATCGTTTTCTTCCGCGGCCATAATGCCACTGGTGGTGGCTTCCCGGCAGCATTGATTATGGGCGCAGCAATCGGGCTTATCTACCTGTCCCGAGGATCTGATGAAATCGTCTTTGGCCGCATGACTCCGATTCACTTGACTGGTATCGGTATTATCACAGCCTTGGCTGCAGGCTTCGTGGGCTACTTGCACCACGGCCTTGGCAACGGTGGCTTCCTCGCGGCCATCCACGCCGAGGTCTTTGGTCAGCACTGGACTACCTCGCTCATCTTCGATTTGGGCATCTACCTCGCGGTGTTGGGCATGTTGACCATGGCGATTAATGCCCTGGGCGGTTACCTGCGCCCTGGCACGGAGCGTGACTTCCTACCGTGGATTCATGATGATAATTCCGCGCTGCCAACCACGCCGCGCATTTCGCTTGAGGATGTCGACGATCCGTATCCGGACCCGATTAACCCCTCGACCGATCCTCTGGCTTTGCTGACGCCATCGGAAGCAAGGACGAAGAGGAAAAATAAACGGTCCATGCCTAAACGGGGAGGAGAAAAGTAATGATCCTTGCATTGACTATTGCTTTGCTCATAGGCAGTGCCGTCTACCTCATCCAGCAGCGCGGTTTGGTGCGCATCGTGTTGGGCATGATGGCCTTCGGACACGGAGCAAACCTAATGCTGCTGGCTACGGGCGTGTACTCCTACCGCGGCGAGTCCTTCCCCTCCCAGGTTCCACACGACCAGATGGCAGATCCGCTGCCGCAGGCCTTCGTGTTGACCGCGGTGGTTATTTCCATGGCAACCTCGACCATCCTGTTGACGATGGCGGCAATGGGCAAGAACGACGACACCGATGTGGTGGAGCCGGTTGATGACAACACCATCGACCATGCCTTTTCAACCTTGGGCCGTGACGCCCAAAATCGCCAGATTCTGGAAGAATCCACCAACCAACTTGACCGTATCGGTCAGGTGGACCACGACACTCCCGTAGCAGAGCGCGGGGCAGCTGAACAGAAGGAGGATGATAAATAATGACTGACGCTGTAGCTCAACTCCTTCCGCTCTTCCCAGCGGTCCCGCTGATTGCAGCAGCCTTTGCACTGCTAGCACCGTGGCGTGCGGTGCGCGATTCCATCATGTTGATCATCCCGGGCATGGGAATCTTCGCTGGCCTGGGTCTGCTGATGTACACCATGAATAACGGGGTAGTTGCCCACACAGTGGGCCTATACCAAGGCAATGTGGGTATCCCGTTTGCTGCGGATGCTTTCTCCGCGTTGATGATCATCACCACGATGATTGTCGCTTTTGGTGCCAACTGGTTTGCCATTGCGGGCGGGGAGACCAAGTCTCGCTTTTATCCATCGCTCACCTTGATTTTGATTACCGGTGTCTGCGGTGCGTTGCTTACTGCTGACCTCTTTAACTTCTTCGTCTTTATTGAGGTTATGCTTCTGCCGTCTTATGGCCTTATCACCATGTCTGGTACTTGGTCGCGTCTGGCGGCCGGACGTGCCTTCGTCTTGGTGAACCTTTTCGCCTCCACCTTGCTGGTCGTTGGCGTGGGTTATATGTATTCGGTTACCGGCGCGGTTAACCTTGGCGCATTGAAGGGTGCGGCAGCGGGTAACGGGCCCGTCACCGTCGCCGCGGGTTTGATTCTCATTGCAATCACCGCCAAGGCCGGCGTATTCCCTGTGCAGTCGTGGTTGCCTCGCACTTACCCGGGGACCTCAGCTGCGGTGATGGGCCTGTTTTCCGGCCTGCACACCAAGGTCGCCGTGTACATGCTCTATCGCCTCTACGTGCAGCTATTCGGTCTGGATCAGCGCTGGAATGTGTTGATCATCGTGATCATGATCATCTCCATGATGATCGGTGCTTTTGGCGGCCTAGCGGAGAACTCCATTCGCCGCGTGCTCGGCTATCAGATGCTCAACGGCATGCCTTTCATCTTGGTAATGCTTGCTTTTACCTCTGATGACCCACGCCGCGCACTAGCAGCCGGCATTATGTACACGATTCACCACATGTTGACTGTTGGTTCGCTGATCTTGGCTTCTGGCGCCATTGAGGAAACCTACGGCACGGGCCTGCTAACCAAGCTGTCCGGTCTCGCTCGTCGGGACCCCATTATCGCGTGGATTTTCGCTGCCGGTGCGTTCTCCGTCGTAGGTTTCCCGCCGTTCTCCGGAATGTGGGGCAAGCTGATGATCGTCTTCGAGATTGCCCGGGTAGGAGGCGCGTGGGCGTGGATCGCTATCGCGGCTATTATCATTGCCTCCTTTGCCGCCTTCTTGGCCATGCTGCGGGTATGGCGCAAGGTTTTCTGGGGCAAGGGCTTGCCGGAAGATAAGGTTCCGGATGAACTGATCATCCGCAAAAAGCTCATGGCCCCCTCTGCCGCACTCATCCTTGGTTCGCTGTGCATGTTCATTTTCTCTGGAATCGTTCTGGACGTTGTGGATAGCGCCTCGGAGCAGCTGCTTGATACCACCGCTTATACTGAAACCGTCTTGGGAGACGAGCCGATTGCAGTTCCCAATATCGATGAAATTCAGGAGGGCCGTTAAATGAACGCAGTGGTGTATGCATTGTGGCTCATTAAGGAAATCTTTGTGGCCGGCATTAGCCTGGCGATGGCGGCCTTTAAGCCAGATAACGAATACCACCCGGTTATCATTCGTTATCCACTGCGTGTGACTGGCGCATGGGAGATCTTCTGGTTTACTTCTTCCATCACCGCAACGCCAGGAACGCTTTCGTTGGGTTTGCGCGAGCCACCCCGCAAGGGGCTGCCGCGCATCGTGCTGGTGCAGGCAGTTCAGGGATCTGACCCGGCGGCAATCGTGGCTGACTTGGCTGATATGGAGCAACGCCTTGCCCCACGGGTGAAAGACATCGACTACGGCGTCCCAGGCCAAGGAGAGACGACGGAATTGGATGAGGCATTCTACGAGTATCCCCTCGAATCTGTCGGTCGCTTTATGCGCTCGCCTGACTTGGCGCGGGCGGAGGACACTCCGCTTTCAGAAAGCGAAGCGGACGTCGAAAAGCCAAAGCGTCATGCCCGGAACATAAAACGCAGGAAGGAGACCGAGCGATGATTGATTTTGCCACACTGTCCCCGTTCGGCTGGGTCGTATTTGTATGCGTATTCATCATTGGCATCGCCACATGGTGCGGCGTGCTGCTTGCACTGCGCACACGCGATGAGCTCACTCGCGCAATTACGTCTGACATCGTGTTCTACGGCATGATCTGCATGTACTTGGCATGGTCGATGACCAATAACGCCCCGATGGCCTACTACATTGCACTCCTCGGTGCCATTGCCGCGGGCGTGCTGCCCACGCTATCTATGGCCCGCATTATTTCGAAGGGCAGGCGATAAAATGGCTATTTCTGAGATTATCGCCTCGGTGCTACTTATTATCGCCACCATTTTGGTGGTCGCGACGGTTATATCCCTGTGGCGGGCGCCCGACGCATTGACGCGCGCTAACCTGCTGGGGCCGACCGTGGGTCTTGCGGTACCGCTGATTATCGTGGCCAAACTAGTTGTAGATTTTGGCCGCGATGGCTTTTCCCTGTGGCTGCTCATTCAAGCCCTGATCGCCTGCTTCGGTGTGTGGATTATCGGTTCAGTAGGTTCCTTCTACCTGGGACGTTCCATCTACGGAGTAACAGTTACTGACGTCAAACACGCCAAGCATAACCACAAAAAAGTCCAAACCGTGCAAGCCAAGGAAGACGATATCTAGTCACCCTCAGCGCCTTCTGGCGGCGAGTCTTTTCTGCAATAGCGCTCAATGGCGGAAATGCAGACGAGCTCGCCGCCTTTTGGTTTTACTGGATTGTGGCATTCACCGGGCCCTAGATTCATGACGCGAATATAGTGCACAGCAACTGCCGTGCTCGGGCTAGAATGGATGCACACTATTCGGTGCTTCTAGCCCGCCCCGAAGAGAAAACAAGGAGTAACAATGAAACTCATCACGGCCATCGTTAAGCCCTTTACCCTGCCGGAAATCCGTCAGGCGCTAGAGCAGCAGGAAGTACGCGGTCTCACTGTTACTGAAAGCCAGGGCTTTGGGCAGCAGCGAGGGCATAGCGAGGTATATCGCGGAGCAGAATACGCCACCGATTTTGTGCCTAAGGTCAAGCTGGAAGTAGTAGCGGCGGATGACCACGCTGAAGACATCATCAATGCCATTGTGGATGCTGCCTACACTGGCAAAATCGGCGATGGCAAGCTGTGGGTAACCCCAGTAGAAGATGCCATTCGTGTACGCACCGGGGAGCGCGGCGAGGCGGCATTGTAAAACCAGTATGCTTACCGCCGCACAGATTCGCGCCGAGGCCCATGCCTCGGCGCTTCGTGTATTGCGCAGCCTCGAGCTCCCAGTGGGGACTGCGCTCGCTGCCACCGGGTCCTTCGCCCGCAATGAGATGACCCCGCAATCGGATATTGACGTCATCCTTATCTATCCGGAAGGCCACGATCCAGACCCAGCGCTGGTGGAGAAGCTGTGGTTGCCCGTATGGGATGCCAAGTATCGCCTAGATTATGCCCTGCGCACCCCGCAGGAGTGTGCGGCGATTGCTGCAGAAGATGCTTCTGCTGGCTTTGCACAGTTGGACTTGGCCTTTGTCGCAGGGCGCAAGATATTAGTGGATGAGGCGCGGGCACAGCTGCTCGCAGCGTGGCGGCGCCAGCTGCAGCGCGGCTTTGATGACTTTGTGGATACCGCGATTATTCGCTGGAAGCGCTCGGGCGCGGTAGCAGCAATGACGAATCCTGACTTGAAAAATGGCCGTGGGGGACTGCGCGATATTCAGCTTCTGCGCGCGATGGCTTTGGGTAACCTGTGCGACTTTCCTGATCTAGACGTCGAAAAGCAGCTGCTTCTCGACGTCCGCACACTCCTGCATGTCAAAGCCCGACGCCACCGCGATATCTTGGACCCCGAGTTCGCCGCGGACGTGGCTGCAGATTTGGGCTTTGAAAACCGTTATGCCTTAACCGCCGCTTTGGTAGGCGCTGCAGCCACTGTAAATAAGGCCGTAGAACGCGGCCTGGCCACTGCCCGAGGGGTGCTGGGGCGAAATGCTCTGGCGGCGGGCCGCGGGCAGCGCCGTCCACTCGATGTAGACGTGGTGGCAGAGGGCGGCGTTATCTACCTTTCGCGCAAACCTAATGTGGAGGATCCGTGGTTGCTTACGCGCGTGGCAGCTGCCGCGGCGCGCACGGGATATACCATCGCCGAGACCACCTGGCACCAGCTCCAAAAATTGCCGCAGCTGCCGCCACGCTGGCCGCGAGCTGCGGTGGATGATTTCTTCGCTATCTTGTCGTCCCCGCAATTTACGCCGCGGGTCATTCAGGATTTGGACCGTTATGGCCTGTGGGAACGTCTAGTGCCGGAATGGGGGCATGTGCGCGGTTTGTTGCCGCGCGAGCGCAGCCACGTCAGTGCGGTGGATCATCATCTCATCGCTACGGTTACTCGGTGTGCGGAGGTACGTACATCGGTAGCTCGCCCTGATCTATTATTGCTGGCCGCGCTTTACCATGACATCGGTAAGGGCTACGAGCGCCCCCACGCTCAGGTAGGCGCGGAAATGATAGCTCGCCAGGCAGCCCGCATGCGGTTGAGCGTGGCCGATAGGTCGCGCGCCCAAATTCTGGTGGCAGAGCATACCACCTTAGCGCGGCTATCTGCGACAATGGACCCGTTCTCCGATGCCGCTCGTGACGCATTGTTGGCCGCAGCGCATTACGATCAGCTGATTATTTCGCTGCTGGCGGTATTGGCTAAGGCTGATGCGCAATCGACAGGGCCTAGCGTCTGGACACCGCGGGTAGAGCAAGCGCAGAAGCTTATCGTCTCGCGCGCTCTGGAAGCACTCAAACCAGGCGTCCTTCAGCGCCCCGCGGTGCACGTGCCGCTATCTACTGAGGGCGTTGCGCTTACGGTGGATTGGGAAGACCAAGAAGTTACTGTGTCCTGGTGTGGCTCCTCCAAAGGGGAGCTCAAGCGCATTTTTGCCTTGCTGTCCGCTTTGGGGTGGACAATCGTGCGGGCCAATATCCTCAAAGAGGATGACGGTACTTATAAGGCGGAGTTTTTCATCCGCACCGTACAACAGACCCTAAAGGAAGCGGCCCAGGAGATAAGGTTTATCCAGTCTTATAACTCCCGTACCTATACGGAGCTGCCAGATATCGAGGGAGAAGTAACCACCGCGGCTTTTGATGTGGGCGGCATCTTGGTGATCCGTACCGTCGAGCGCATTGGCGCTTTGGGGCACTTGATAGAGGCATTGCCAGACTTTGTGTGGCTGCGCCATGAGATTATGGGCGCGACAATGATCGTCAATGTCTTCCTTACCGGGCAGGCTTCCCGCGCTACGGTGGTGGGGAATGTGACCAGGGCCCTGGCAAGGGACTAAGATTAAATAGTTGAACTTTAGATCGATCTAAATTAAGGGAGCGCATCCGTAGTGTTTGACTCACTATCAGACCGCCTACAGTCAGCCCTGGCGGGCCTGCGCGGTAAGGGCAAACTGACCGAGGCTGACATTAATGCCACCGCCCGCGAGATCCGCCTCGCGCTGCTGGAAGCTGACGTGTCTTTGACCGTCGTCCGTGGCTTTATCAAGCGCATCAAGGAACGTGCCCGTGGCGCGGAAGTCTCTGAGGCGCTCAACCCAGCCCAACAGGTAGTCAAGATCGTCAATGAAGAGCTCATTGAGATCCTCGGCGGTGAAACTCGCCGCCTGAACCTAGCGAAGAACCCGCCGACAGTGATCATGCTCGCCGGTTTGCAGGGTGCCGGTAAGACCACGTTGGCCGGCAAGCTGGCCAAGCACCTGGCCAAGCAAGGGCATACCCCGATGCTGGTGGCTTGTGACTTGCAGCGCCCGGGTGCGGTGCAGCAGCTACAGATCGTCGGCGAGCGCGCCGAGGTGCCGACCTTCGCGCCAGATCCGGGTACCTCCCTGGACTCCAATGAGCATGAAATGGGTACCTCCCACGGTGATCCGGTGGACGTCGCCAAGCGCGGTATTGCTGAGGCCAAACAGAAACAGCACGATGTGGTCATCATCGATACCGCCGGCCGCTTGGGCATTGATGAGACACTGATGACGCAGGCGCGCAATATCCGCGATGCCGTGAACCCAGACGAAGTCCTCTTTGTCATCGACTCCATGATCGGCCAAGATGCCGTGCAGACTGCCGAGGCTTTCCGCGATGGCGTGGACTTTACCGGTGTGGTTCTCACCAAGTTGGACGGTGACGCCCGCGGTGGCGCGGCCCTGTCTATTCGTGAGGTCACCGGCAAGCCCATTATGTATGCCTCTACCGGTGAGAAGCTCGATGATTTCGATGTCTTCCACCCCGAGCGCATGTCCAGCCGCATTTTGGGCATGGGTGACTTGCTTTCCCTCATCGAGCAGGCCGAGGCCACCTTGGATCATCAGAAGGCCGAGGAGGCCGCCTCCAAGCTTGGTTCTGGCGAGCTGACGCTGAATGACTTCCTTGAGCAGATGCTGATGATCCGCAAGATGGGGCCCATCGGCAACCTGCTGAAGATGATGCCCGGCGGCAAGCAGATGAATGAGATGGCTGCCATGGTGGATGAAAAGCAGCTGGACCGCATCCAGGCCATCATCCGTGGTATGACTCCGCAGGAGCGTGAGAATCCGAAGATCCTCAATGCTTCGCGCCGCAAGCGTATTGCTAATGGCTCTGGCGTGAGCGTTTCTGAGGTCAACCAGCTCATCGAGCGCTTCAACCAAGCTAAGAAGATGATGTCTAAGATGGCTGGCCAATTCGGCATGGGTGGTATGGGTGGCCGCTCTGCTACCAAGAAGAAGCCGAAGGGCCGCAAGGGTAAAAACGGCAAGCGCAAGAAGGGCAAGGGCGGCGGTGGAAACCGCGGCCCGAAGATGCCGGGCGGAATGCCGGGCATGGGCGGACTGCCAGGTGGTGGCGGCATGCCGTCCATGGAAGAACTGCAAAAACTCCAGCAGCAAATGGGCGGCGGCGGTGGCATGCCGGGAATGCCGGGCATGCCAAAGATGCCGAAGGGAATGGAAAATATTGATCTTAACAACTTGGACTTTGGCAAGGGCAAAAAATAGTCTGCCTCAGTCTTAAGACATAGCAAAGGAGGCTCCCACGTTATTGTGGGAGCCTCCTTCGTTCTATGCAGGCAGTTGGGTGCCTTATCCCCAGCGCCCGTGCTCGTAGGCGTTGGCGCGTGTTCGCGCGCTATGGCCTAGACGGCGTCGTCGCGCACAGTGTTGGGGTAGGGGACTGGGTTGGCATGTGGCTTGCCGGCGTCGGTAGGTGCGGTGGGTGCCGGCTCCACAGCTGCTGCGGCCTGCTCCGGGGGGATATCAGGGGCTTGCTGTTGGACCTTTTCCCCGTTGAGGAATGGCTTCAGGGCCTCGCGAATCATGGGCATAGCCGATTCCGCGAAGGCATTGGTGATGTGGTGCATGTCGCGGTAGACCATCGTATTGCCGATGATGACTGGGCAGTCACCATTGTCATCGCAGAACCACGGGGCGGTATCTACCGAGAGCATATTCTGGTACTTCGAGAGCACTACTGCACCGGGGTCATAGGGCTGGTAGACCTGCTCAAAGCGCATGCCGCAACCATAGGCATCTTCGGTGGCTACATAGCACTCATCGAACTCGCGCGGACGGCCTTCCTCATCGAAGCCCCACGGGTTATCGCGGAAGCCCAAGAAGGGGATATCGCGCTCGGCTAATTCATCCCAAAATGCCTGGTATCCAGCGGGAACAGCATCGGGGCCCGTGCCGTACTCATTTTGCGGGCGCGTGGTATTTGAAATCACCAAGGCTGGGTTTGCTTCTTCGATGCGATCCATCACTAGTTTGCCCCATTCGGCGCACTCAGGGGTCACGGTGACATCGTCACCCAGCTCGATGGGGCAACCTTGGCGTAGCAACGGAACCAATTTAAAGCCCATTTCTTTGCCCAGGCGGTCAAGCGCGGAAGAATACTGTTCCGCGTGGGAGCCGCCAACCAAATAGACTTCCTTTTCTGCGTTTGTGTCACCGAAAATGCACGGAGTTTTGCCGTCTTTGCGGGTTTCGAAGAAGAAATCAGCGGGCTGGCTATCCGGAACAAAGCACCAATTAGCAGCCACTGGTGGCTGGATGCCGCCGGCCAGAATTGGGTCAGGCTTAATCTCTACATTATCCGGTGGGGTGAGGTGATTGATGAACGTCGTCGCACCGGGGTAGAGGGAAGGATTCAGAAGTTCTGCGTCGGCATCATCAAGCGTGCGCATCCACAGCGGCTGAATGGCCAGAAGGCCGACAACGGCCGCAGCAACCACGACACCACCGACGCCGCGAGCAGCGCCTGCCGGCTTCCGCAATGTCGATAGGCCCTTGCGTACCGGCAGATCCTCGGCGGTGGGGCGCTTGCGATGCTGGCGCAGTGGCCGCTCCAAAAAGCGGTGCGTGAGGTCCGCCAGCACCAGTGAAATGGCGATAATGATAACGCCCAGCCACCACGATGGGGTTTCTTGACCCAAATAAGAGGTGGACAGGATAAGCAGAGGCCAGTGCCATAGGTAGAGCGGATAGGCTACATCGCCCAGCCAGCGGGCCTGTTTGGAGGCCATGGCCTTGGAAATCTTGCCACCGCCACCCAAGATGATGAGCACGGCGCCGCCCAGCGGCAAGAGCGAAAGCGGGCCAGGATACGCGGTGGTATCGGCGATGATGGCACCGGTAAAGATGAGCATCACAAGGCCCAAACCCGTAAAGAGGTCATAAAGGCGGGGCGGAATCTTCCAGGCGGAACCGTAGATGGCTAGGACAGCACCCAAGGTCAACTCCCAAGCGCGTGACCAGGTGGAGTAGTAGTTCTCCGGGGTGCCGTAGAGGCCGTGGCGTGAAGCATAGGCGAAGGAGGCAATGGTGGCCACAATGAGGATCGGGCCCGCAATCTGGTTGACTGTGGGGAAGCTGCGCTTGCCCAGTGGTTGGTGCTTCGGCCGGAACTTCATGATGGCTGCCAAGATGGTCGCAAAGGCAATGCCCATGATGTAGAACTGGCCCTGTACGGCCATGGACCACATGTGCTGCAGCGGGGAGGTATCCGCTGCGGCCGCCGTGTAGTCGGCGTTTTGTTCCGCTAGCTCCCAGTTCTGGTAGTACAGCATGGTGGCTGTGATCTGCTGGGTGAGCTCGGTGCGCATGAGCTGTGGGGTGAAAATGCGCACCAGAATGTAGGTCACGCCAATGACCAAAACTAAGCTGGGTACCAAACGTCGCAGGGTGCGCCAGATGGGCCACCAAGGGTTTAAAGAAGCGTTGGGCTTGCTGGCGTAGCGCAGCTGGGAGCCCAAGAAGAAGTAGCCGGATAGCAGCAAGAATACGTCCACGCCGCCGGAGACGCGTCCAACGAAGACGTGGTAGATAACTACTAGGCCGATGGCAATACCGCGAAGACCATCAAGGTCATAGCGGTACCGGAAATTTCGCGGTGATTCTTTAGTCATAAACTGTCTTTTCGTGCGTCAACGCCTTTACAGTGAGGCAGAAAGCGCGCCATACATATGGAACCAAATGTCTATATTCGGCCCTTAAGGCTACTCTGCTTTAGCATCGATGGCATAACGAACCTGCGTGAGTGGCGTCGTGATTTTTAAAATTGCAGATACTCGCGCTAAAATACTTCAGGTTATCTACTCGGATACTCCGGGCTAGGTAATCCACAGAACGTAATATTCTGCGTAGCACCGTTCCCGTCTACGGTCGGCCGGTATGTCACGCGCAGATTAAATCCAAGGGTTGAACCGGCGCACTACCTGGTGCGCGTCTGTACTGCCCAGTGACTAGAAAAGGAGCCGTCATGGCTGTCAAGATTAAGCTGCAGCGTTTGGGCAAGGTCCGCGCTGCTGAGTACCGCGTTGTTATTGCTGATGCCCGCACCCGTCGTAACGGCAAGGTAATCGAGAACATTGGTATTTACCACCCGAAGGAAGAGCCTTCCCTCATCCAGATCGATTCTGAGCGTGCGCAGCACTGGCTGTCCGTCGGCGCGCAGCCAACCGAGCCGGTTCTTGCTCTGTTGAAGGTCACCGGTGACTGGCAGAAGCACAAGGGTCTGCCTGGTGCAGAAGGCACCCTGAAGGTTGCTGAGGAGAAGAAGTCCAAGCTGGAGATCTTCAACGAGGCACTGGCTGAGGCTAACAACGGTCCGACCATCGAGGCCATCACCGAAAAGAAGAAGAAGGCCAAGGAAGAGGCTGAGAAGAAGGCCGCTGAGGAAGCTGCTGCTGCAGAGGCTGCCGCTGCTGCTGCCGGCGAAGCTGATGCCGAGGCCGAGGAGAAGGCTGAGGAAGCTTCCGAGGAGTCTGCAGAGTAATCTGCCTTCCTTTGCTAAACGCGCAGCGCTTCTAACTTCGGGCCCTGCCTACACCACTGTGCAAGTTGTGTAGGCGGGGCCTTTGTGTTGTGTGGATGAAATCAACCGGCCCAAAGAGATGACCGCGCACGCATGTCCTTGGTGGAGGTGCGTGCGCGGTCATTTTTAGAAAAGGTACGTTGAAACCCTGCAAGCTACAACGGGTGGGGGAGGGTGAATGTTTCCCTTAGCTCTGTGGCTTGTAGTCGGCATAGCGACTGTAGACATTAGACGGATCTTTAAAGTCCATGCCACGCAGGCCGCCGGCAACAACCGGAGCAAAAAGTTCTAGGATTTGCTCGCGTGGTAGCTGTGACATGGGGCCGTTGACGGCAAGAACGGTAAAGCCATGGATGGTAGACCATGCCAAAAGGGCGTTCTGCATGAAATATGTGGGGTCAGTAGTATTGTCCAAAGCTTGCGCGTGGCGGGCGAGAAGGGCGAAGAAATCGCGAATCTGCTGAAGGTGATCCATCTTCGGATCATCTTCGGTGTGTGGATCCACACCGAGCATGAAGCGCAGCGCCTTCCATTCCAACATGCAACGGAAGAAATTGGTCTCATCCAAGGCAAACTCGAGGTAAGTGTAACCGATTTGCACCAAGTGCTCTGGAAAATCCAAGTGCCCGGCAGCCTCAGTAGTCTCATGCAGGCGCCGGACCAGTTCGTCGGTGGCAAGCTCTGCTACCTTATCGTGTAGTTCTTCTTGATCCTTGAAGTGGCGGTAGGCGGAGGTAGGGGATACTCCGGCTTCGCGGGTAACGGCACGGACCGTGATGGCATTGGGGCCGCTTCGCTTGCCTAGCTGGACTGCGATGCGGAGCAGCTCATCGTGGAGGTTTCCATGATGGTAAGGCTTATTATGCGATTCCATGAGAGTCATTTTATCACCGAAACTTATGTTCCTATAAACTATTTTGTCAGCATAGTGAGCAACAAAATTGCGGGGGTAGAGGTACCGGAATCCGCAGCTGCAGCCTCGACTTTATGCACCTCATATGCAGGAAGATGCACGATCGTGTCCGGCGTAAGGGTGACGGTTTCTTCACCATAAGTGAAGTTGAGCTGCCCGCGGAGCGTCTGCACGATAATGGGATGAGCGGCCTTGTGGTCCGGTAGGGACTGTCCTGGTGCAAAGCTAAAGAGAATGAGATTAGCGCCATCGGTGCTCAAGACGCGCTGTACGCCTGGGCGGGGCCGCTGCGGATCCGTATCCGGTGCGATATCGAGCAAATTAAGTGTAGTCATAGCGGAAGCAGTGCCCAGATGGGAAGCCGTGCCAAAAGTATCCGGGGAATTGGTAGGTAAATCGCTCATGTGCCTACCTTAACGACAATGAGCCCCAGAAACTGGAACTTTTTCGAAGTAGCTGAAAACCCATCACTGACAAGGGAAAAGGCTCGTGCTGTAGAATTTCCGCTATGGAATTGATGATTGGTCGCGTGATTAAATCGCACGGCGTGAAGGGTGAAGTAGTAATCGAGGCCACTACTGACGAACCGGAGGTGCGCTTTGCGGTGGGGGAAGCGCTCCATGGCACGCAGGGCAAAAAAGAGCACACGCTAACTATCAAGGCAGTCCGCACTCACAAGGGAAGGCTGCTCGTTACCTTCGAAGAAGTAAAAGACCGCAATGTGGCGGATAGCCTGCGCGGCACGAAGTTTTTCGCCGCGCCGCTCGATAACGATGATGGCGGTTTTTATGACCATGAGCTGGAAGGACTACGCGTACTTCTGGCGGGCAAGAACATTGGTGAGGTTACGTCGGTCATCCACGGTGGAAGCCAAGATTTGCTAGAGGTAAATCTCGACACTGGCAAGGAAGCACTCATTCCTTTCGTGCATGCCATTGTTCCTGACGTGGACCTTGCAGCAGGGACGTGCACCATTGACCCGCCGGAAGGATTGCTGGACCTATGAGGCTTGATGTTGTCACCATCTTTCCGGAGTACTTGGAGCCGTTGCGGCATGCACTTTTAGGAAAAGCCATTGAACAAGGTCGCCTTGAAGTAGGCGTACATGATCTGCGGCAGTGGGCGACTGATGCGCATAAGTCTGTCGATGATTCGCCGGTCGGCGGTGGCCCTGGCATGGTTATGAAGCCGGAAGTATGGGGGCCGGCACTCGATAGTGTTGCTGCTCAGGAAAGTGCACCGAACCTAGAATCGGCCCTTCCGCACTTGAACCGTCCCCGCCACGATGAGCTTGAAGGAGTAGAGGCGCACGCCTATGCGGTTGACGCCCAGCCCGAGGAGGATAGTGACCTCCCACTGCTCATTGTGCCTACCCCAACGGGACAGCCGTTTAGTCAAGCGGATGCGCGTGCGTGGTCGACTGAGGAGCATATCGTCTTTGCTTGCGGGCGTTATGAGGGAATCGATCAGCGCGTGGTGGATGATGCCGCGCGTCGCTACCGCGTCCGCGAGGTATCCATCGGTGATTATGTGTTGATCGGTGGGGAAGTAGCGACGTTGGTAATTGCAGAGGCCGTCGTGCGACTCATTCCAGGCGTGCTGGGCAATAAGCGCTCCCATGAAGAGGATTCCTTTTCTGATGGTCTCTTGGAGGGCCCGAGCTATACCAAGCCGCGAGAGTGGCGGGGTCTGGCCGTACCGGACGTTTTGACCTCGGGAAACCACGCCTTGGTGGATAAGTGGCGGCGCGAACAAGCATTATTGCGCACCTGGCAGCGCCGTCCCGAGCTGCTGGAAGTAGCAGAGCTAGACAAGGATGATAGGGCTTTCATTGCGCAGTTGGAGCAGGAAGCTAAGGCTAAGGGTGAAGGCTAATGGAGGTTAGTGCTGATCTTTCCGTGCTTCTAGGAACTCGAGAGAATGAGGATTGCCTCGCAGGACTGCCTGACAGGCTACGTGCTCAGGGCTTTCATCCAGCTAGCATTTTCGTCATTCAGGTAGCGGAATCATGCCCGGAGAGCAGCCCGTTAGCGCAGGAATACCGTTTCAGGTTTGGTCAGCGACCGCAGGGAATTCCGGTGTGGCGGCTTATAGTTAACGGTGAGACCGCACACCCCTTAGCCACCGTGGCCCCCACTGTGGCGGAATGTTTGCCCCCGGAAGCGCTGTGGTTGGGGAGCGCGGAAATCGGTTTTACAGAGATGGGGCTTGGTACCCCAGCGGTATGGCGAGCGGAAGCTGCGTAATAGGCGCCGACGAGGAAATTAATTGCCGCATTTTCACGCTAAATCTGCAGCGCTTAGGCCGTCTGGGGTTATAGTTAGGGGGACATTCCCTCCAATTTTCTATTCCCAAGGTGGTCCCTAAACCATGACGGCTCCCAATGGCAATAATTACGGTGGATTTAACCAGCAGCCGCCCCAGTACAACCAACAGTATTATCCCCAGCAGAACAATGGCGGCGTCAGCGGTGCCACGATCGCTGCGATTATCGCAGCCATTGTGGCGGTAATCGCGGTGGCTGCCATGGTCATTATGTTCGTGACCAATAACCAGAGCGATTCTACGGATAGCGCTGCAGGGGATAGCCAATTCCAGCAGGCGGATGCGAATAGCGGATCCGGAACTGGGTCGGGGTCCGGCAAGAAGTCCGGTTCCTCCAAGGATTCTGCAGAGGATGAGGACTCCAGCCCGGTCACGGTGACCGAGACCAAGGAAGCCCCGGCACCAGCACCGGCACAGGCTGGTTCCGCTGGCTCCAGCAATGGACATTCCTGGGGTGATTACCCTAACTATTATGCGACTGGCCCGACTTCCAGTCCTTTTGCTCGCAACGTCTACACCGCTTTTATGAATAACTGGGTTGCGGGTGGCGGCACCAACGTCACCTTGAGTGTCTATTCGCCGAGCACCGGTCGTACCTACACCATGTACTGCTCCGGCAGCTCCGCCCGGGTTACTTGCACCGGCGGCGATAACGCCCGCGTGGTTATCCACTAGGCCCGCGCCGCACCTTCCTCCTTTCCTTGCTGGAAAGGAGGTTTTTGCGTTGAGGGGGCGTCGGCATGCGAAGGCGGTGTAAGGGCCGTGCGGTAAATTGGGTGGGTCTAATCCCAAACCTCGAGAAAAGAGTGAGGAGACCACGTGAATATTGCGGCAACCATCGCCGCCGAGCTCAACGTGAAGGAAACACAGATTTCCACCGCGTTGCAGCTCCTTGCGGAGGGCAATACCGTGCCTTTTATTGCCCGCTACCGCAAGGAGGCCACCAGCGGGCTGGATGACTCCCAGCTGCGCACTATTGAGGAGCGTGCGAATTACCTGAAGGAATTGCAGGAGCGTAAGGAGACCATCCTTGCGGCGATTGAGGAGCAGGGCAAGCTTAGCGGCGCCCTGAAGAAACAAATCCTTGCCTGCGAAACCAAGACGCGCCTGGAGGACCTGTACCTGCCGTATAAGAAGCGCCGTAAAACTAAGGCGGATATTGCCCGCGAGGCCGGCCTAGAAGAGCTGACCGATAAGCTCATCGCGGATCCTCACGCCACCCCAGAAGATCTAGCGCAGGCCTTCCTTTGCGAGGGCTTTGAAGATACAAAGAAAGCCCTCGACGGCGCCCGCGCCATCCTGGTGGATCGCTTCGCACTGGACGCTGACCTGGTGGGTGAGGTGCGAGAGCGCATGTTTACTAAGGGTGTTATGGGCGCGCACGTCATTGAAGGCAAGGAAGCAGAAGGGGCGAAGTTTAAGGATTATTTCTCCTTCAACGAGTCTTTCCACACATTGCCCTCGCACCGCATTTTGGCGCTCCTGCGGGGCGAGAATGAAGGCGTATTGCAATTGCAGCTTGATGCTGGCGATGACGCGGACTATGAGGACGTTATTGCCTCCCGCTTTGAACTGGATCGCTCCTCCAAGTGGCTTGCTGACGCCGTCCATTGGGGCTGGCGCACCAAGCTTTATATTTCCTCCAGCCTGGATGTACGTATGCGCCTGAAAGAAGTGGCAGAGGAAGGTGCGCTCAAGATTTTTGCCACCAATTTGCGGGATGTGCTACTTGCTGCGCCGGCAGGTCAGCGTGCCACCATTGGCCTGGATCCGGGATACCGCAATGGCGTCAAGTGTGCGGTTGTAGACAAAACCGGCAAAGTGCTCGATACCACTATTGTCTACCCGCACCAGCCGCAGAATCAGTGGAGCCAGGCGTTACAGACCTTGTCTACCTTGTGCGCCAAGCATTCGGTGGACCTTTTGGCCATCGGAAATGGTACTGCCTCCCGTGAGACCGAGAAGCTCGCCCAGGAGATTGCGGACCTCATCAAGCAGGCCGGACGCCAGCGTCCCACGCCCGTCGTAGTCTCAGAGTCCGGCGCTTCGGTGTATTCTGCCTCGCAGCTGGCGGCGGCGGAATTCCCCGATATGGATGTCTCGCTGCGTGGTGCAGTCTCCATCGCTCGTCGTTTGCAGGATCCTCTGGCGGAGCTGGTAAAGATCGATCCGAAGGCTATTGGGGTGGGGCAGTATCAGCACGATGTTAACCAGACCGCGCTCGCTCGCACCCTTGATGGTGTGGTGGAAAGTGCCGTGAACGGCGTGGGCGTAGATCTCAACACTGCTTCCGTCCCGCTGCTGGAGCGGGTGGCTGGAGTTAATTCCACCATCGCTGCCAATATTGTGGCCTATCGCAATGAAAACGGGTCCTTTGCTTCCCGCAAGGAACTGAAGAAGGTGCCGCGTCTCGGACCTAAGGCGTTTGAGCAGTCAGCCGGCTTTCTTCGCATCAATGGCGGCACCGATCCGTTGGATGCCTCCGCCGTGCACCCTGAGGCTTATCCGGTGGTCTCCCGCATTGCGGAAAAGACCGGTCTGGGCATTTCCGAGCTTATTGGCAATACGCGCGTACTTTCCAAGCTTGTGCCAACAGATTTTGCAGATGAGACCTTTGGTATCCCTACGGTGACCGATATCATCGCTGAGCTGGATAAACCCGGCCGCGACCCGCGTCCGGAATTTAAGACCGCAACCTTCAAAGAGGGGGTACATAAGGTCTCCGATCTCACCCCGGGAATGATCCTTGAGGGCACAGTTACCAACGTGGCGGCCTTTGGCGCTTTTGTGGACGTTGGAGTACATCAGGACGGCCTCGTCCATGTTTCTGCCATGAGCCACAAGTTCGTCTCTGATCCGCACGAGGTCGTGCGCTCTGGCCAAGTGGTCAAGGTAAAAGTCATGGAGGTCGACGTCGAGCGGCAGCGCATCGGCTTGTCTTTGCGCCTCGATGATGAACCGGGGCAGCAGGCTCCCAAGCGCCGTGGCGATGCGCAACATGCCGCAAACTCTGCCGCTAGGGGAGAAGGGAAGCGCTCCGGACACAAATCCGGGCGCGGTTCCCGGGGTGGCTCGCGCGGCCGCACTGGCGGTCGAGGTGGCTCCGGCGGTGGTGGCGCCATGGCCGATGCCCTGAAGAAGGCAGGCTTCTAACCGCCGTGGTCTAGTGTTTTGCCTGCTGCTTTAGCTCCCATCGTTGCGTACGGTGGGAGCTTTTGCAGTCCGGAGGGAGGATTTTGCCACGATGTTGTCGGAACCATGATGCGGGCGAGGTGGAACCCATCCAATCACCTGCGCAAACTTCACCTAGCGGTGGTGGGGGCGGCCGCTTAGCAGTTTCCCTCCTAAGCTGCGGCGGCGTAGCTTGGGCGGGGGAGAGAAAGAAGTGCCGGGAAGGAAATTTGGTTCCTGCAGGTACATATGGAAAAATAGGTGGCCGTTCTATGTAACGGGCACGAACCGGTTAGGCTTAGCGCCGCTAGGGTCCTCTGTCCCAAACTGAAAAGGAATATTGGCATGTCCAACATTATTGACAAGGTCGATGCAGCACAGCTGCGCGACGATATCCCGTCCTTTCGCCCAGGCGATACCCTCGACGTTAACGTAAAGGTTATCGAGGGTAACAACGAGCGTGCACAGCTGTTCAAGGGCATCTGCATCCGTCGTCAGGGTTCCGGCATCCGTGAGACCTTCACCGTCCGTAAGGTCTCCTTCGGTATCGGCGTTGAGCGTACCTTCCCGGTTCACTCCCCGAACCTGGAGTCCATCAAGGTCTCCCGCCGCGGCCGCGTTCGCCGTGCGAAGCTGTACTACCTGCGCGATCTGCGCGGTAAGAAGGCTCGCATCAAGGAGCGTCGCTAGTATTAGTGCGCTGCGCGCCACCATCCCCCTTGCACCCTTGTGGGTGCAAGGGGGATTTTTGTGCCTATTGCCAGCTATTTCCTGGTGTCAGCCGGCAGGCTTTAACCGGATAGTTGCCTGTGAATTCTCCAGCCGCGAGGGGGATAAGGCGGGAACCGGGACGTGGGGTTGCTAGGATTTAGCGCGTGAATAAAGACAGCATCTCGCAGGAACAGTCGCCTGAAGGTGAGGGGGCCAACCCCGTAGAGGGGAACGCTTCCCCGCAAGGCGAAGGGGCAACCAAGAAAAAAGACATGCCGTGGCTGCTGGAAACCCTTCTGGTCGTGGCAACGGTCCTTGTTATCGTGGGCCTTTTCCAGAACTTTATCGGACGGCAGTATGTGATCCCTTCCGGCTCGATGGAGCCGACACTGCATGGCTGCGAGGGCTGTACGAATGACCGTATCTTTACGGAAAAGATCTCCTATTACGGCGATGGAGAGCCAGAACCAGGCGATGTTGTCGTCTTCAAAGGCACCGAGGACTGGAATTCCAGCTATGTCTCGCCGCGCTCGTCCAACCCGGTAATCCACGGGGTGCAGGATGCATTGAGCTTTGTATCCTTGGCGCCGCCCGATGAAAATACCCTGGTTAAGCGCGTGATTGCTACCGGTGGGCAGACAGTGTCTTGCCAGGAGGGCGATCCTGCAGTCATGGTTGATGGCAAGCCCATCGAGCAAGACTACGTGCAAGACCCGCCAACGTACCCGGTAGATAAGTCGACAGGCTCGGAAGCTTGTGGAGGCCCGTACTTTGGTCCCGTGGAAGTACCGGAGGGCAATATCTGGGTCATGGGTGATAATCGCACGGCCTCGGCAGATTCTCGCTATCACATGACCGATAAATTCCACGGCACAGTACCGGTGGAAAATGTCCGCGGCAAGGTGAAGTTCGTCTTCTGGCCGTTTACCCGCATCGGTGGCATCGATGACCCGGACATCCAGGAATAAACCTTCTTCCCAACGCCTGCGCACCCGGGATTTTTTCTTCCCCGTGGTGGCAGGTTTTGTCCTGCTGGTGCTCTTACAAGCATTGGTGGGACGGATGTATGTCATTCCTTCTGCGTCGATGGAACCTACCCTGCATGGTTGTCCCGGCTGCGAAAACGATCGCATCGCAGTGCAGAAGGTCAGCTATTACTTCACAGACCCACAACCTGGGGAGGTGGTTGTCTTCGAAGGGCCGGAGTCGTGGAATAACGAGTTTCAGGTCACACGCTCGCGCAATATTATTGTGCGAGGTGCGCAGAATGCTTTGGCGGCAGTTGGGCTTTTGCCCAACGGGGAAAATATCCTCGTCAAGCGGGTAATTGCTACCGGCGGACAAACGGTGAGCTGTGAGGCTGGTGATCCTTCGGTGATGGTGGATGGTCAGCCGATTGATCAATCATTCGTGCTTGATCCACCGGAGATTCCCGTAGACCCCGGTGTTGGCTCCCAGGAGTGTGGCGGCGAGTACTTCGGCCCCGTCACCGTCCCGGAGGGGCATCTCTGGGTAATGGGAGATAATCGCACCAACTCCCTCGATTCGCGTGCGCACTTGGGCGATAACCTACAAGGCACCGTGCCAGTGGACAATATTCGCGGCCGAGTTGAGGCTGTCATCTTGCCTCTGTCGCGGTGGGGTGGGGTGGAACACCCAGAGATTTCGCATGCGGCGGCTTAAGCAACGACGCACCTATGAGCTGGCGTTGAGCAAGGCTGGGCTCGGGCCGGTGGCTGGAGTGGATGAGGCCGGGCGCGGCGCGTGTTGCGGGCCAATCACCATCGCGGCCTGCATTATGCCTAATCGCCCGATCAAGGAGCTGGCGGAGCTTAGCGATTCCAAAAAACTGACTCCCCGGCAGCGCGAGCGGCTCTTTCCACTCATTAAGGACAAGGCTGTGGACTGGTCTGTGGTGCACATTAGCGCGGGGTACATCGATAAGCGCGGCATCCAGCACGCTAATATTTCCGGGATGCGCAGGGCGGTAGCACGCCTGGATGTCCGCCCGGGCTATGTGCTTAGCGACGCCCTCTTTATCCCCGGCCTTACCCAACCCCAGCTGCCCATCATCGGCGGCGATGCAGCCGCGCGGTGTATCGCCGCGGCAAGTGTCTTGGCAAAAGTGAGTCGCGACCACCTGATGCGCGACCTTGATGCGCGCTATCCCGGCTATGAATTGGCCAAGCACAAAGGCTATGGGACTAAGGCACACGAGGCTGCAATTTCGGCGCTGGGAGCGTGCCCGGAACACCGGATGAGCTATGACAATGTCCGCCGCGCTCATGCGGAGTTCGCCGCGCGTGCCTAGCTAGAATCTAGCCTCCTGCGCGCTAAGCTTAAGCGAGCTAACCCACAACCTGGAGGTCCACCGTGAGTGCAGAGGAACTCGATAACTACGAGGCTGAGGTAGAGCTGTCCCTCTACCGCGAGTACCGAGACGTTGTCAGTCAGTTTTCCTATGTCGTTGAAACTGAGCGGCGCTTTTACCTGGCTAATGCGGTAGAGCTCATTCCGCATACCTCTGGACCTGATGTGTACTACGAGGTGCGCATGTCCGATGCTTGGGTATGGGATATGTACCGCTCCGCCCGCTTTGTGCGCTATGTTCGCGTCATTACCTACAAGGACGTCAATATCGAAGAGCTGGATAAGCCGGAATTCATGATGCCGGAGTAATTTTGTCAACTCGGCACTACAAGCGTTGTGCCCTGCCTGTGGATAACAGTGCCTCGAACCCTAGTTATCCACAGCCGGGGCACTTTCCGTTTTGTACACCTTGTGCACCCCATGCTAGCTGCGGTGTTCTGTGCAGGCCGATGAATTTCACGACGCACAAGGATAAACTGCAATGCAATTTAGTTCAGAACACCACCTAGCCACGAAGAAGCCTCGCCATAAGCAAGTCTTAGGGAAAAGGGGAGAGGCCTTCGCCGCGCGCTACCTCCGTGAACGCGGGGCCGAAATTATTGCCGCTAATGTCTCTTATAGGGTAGGAGAAATTGACCTCATCGCGCGCGAGGCGGACGGAACCATCGTCTTTGTTGAGGTTAAAACGCGTGCCACTGCCAGCTTCGGGGTGGCAGAAGCCGTAACCCCGCAGAAGCTAGCGCGCCTTCGCAAGGCTGCAGCGCAGTGGCTCGATGGAAAGCCACTGTCTTCGGTGCGATTCGACGTTATAACGTTGTTGGAGCGCGGGCAGGGATTTGCGCTAGAACACTTCAAAGGGGTTGAAGATGGCTCTAGGTAATTGCTTGACGATGTCCCTCAACGGAGTTCTAGCACAGTTAGTCGATGTAGAAGCGAACGTTGGCCACGGCTTGCCAGGGATACATGTTGTGGGTCAGACGGATACCGCGATCTCTGAATCGCGGGATAGGATCAAGACTGCAGCCTTTAACTCCCACCTTCCTTGGCCCAAGACCAAAGTGGTCGTCTCGATGTCTCCAGCGTCGCTTCCCAAATCCGGTTCCCACTTTGACTTACCCATAGCGCTCGCGATCTTGGCTGCACAGGCAGAAGTCGACTTTCCGCGCTTTGGCAACTCGCCTTCGCCCGCGAGGCGGCTGCAGCGCACCTTGGTTTTGGGAGAGCTCGGCCTCGACGGATCCGTTCGGCCCGTCGCAGGTATTATTCCGGCCCTCCTAGCCGCAAGGGAGCAGGGAATATCAACTCTTATCGTGCCGCCGGGTAACGCAGCCGAGGCAACCTTGGTGCCGGATTTGGACGTACTCGTCGCAGCATCTTTGAAAGAGGCTTTTAGCTGGGCGTGTGGAAACCGTGGGTTACCGCAGGCGGCGAGTTTTCCTGGATCGCCCGACCCCGCGCCCGCAGCTGCAGCACGCCCGGATTTTTGCGATATCGCGGGCCAAGCGAATGCAAAATGGGCCGCCGAGGTTGCTGCGGCCGGTGGGCACCACCTTATGATGATTGGCCCTCCCGGGGCGGGAAAGTCCATGATTGCCTCCCGTCTCCCCACCATCCTGCCTACACTTACCCCGGATCAGCAGGTAGAGACCACCGCGATTCATTCGCTTACCGGAACGCCAGGTGAGGTCATTGAGCATGCTCCGTTTATCGCCCCGCATGCCTCGGTTACTCGGGCCGCGCTGCTGGGTGGCGGATCCGGGCATCCGCGCCCAGGAGCGGTAAGCCTGGCTCACAATGGTGTGCTCTTCCTCGACGAGGTCAGCGAGGTTGCCGCACCGGTACTCGATGGCCTGCGTGCCCCGTTGGAAGAAGGGCAAGTACGGCTTGCGCGCTCGCGCCGAGAAGTTATCTATCCTGCTCGCTTCCAACTGGTCATGGCAGCAAACCCGTGTAGGTGCTCGGCAGAAGATCCTTCGCAGTGCAGGTGTAACCCCCACGAGCGCATGAACTATCTGTCCAACCTCTCCGGTCCGCTCCGGGACCGTCTAGATATGGTGGTCACCTTAAGTGGGCAGGCGGCGACGATTAACGCGGAGGGCGAAGAAGACTCCGCAGTCATTGCCGAGCGAGTTGCCGCTGCCCGCGAGCGTGCCGCTGCGCGGTGGTGGGCGGATGGCATTTCCGCGCGGACCAATGGCGAGGTTCCTTCGTCCTACTTGCGCCGAAAGCGGCCGGCTGCGGATGCTGCAATGGTCATGTTGTCCGCCTACCTGGCGGAAGGCGAAATTTCCCAGCGCGGGGTGGACCGTGTGCTCAGGCTTTCGTGGACCTTAGCTGATTTAGCAGGGAAGATGCAGCCGGACTTGGATGAGGTGGGACGCGCACTCGACCTGCGTGGCTCCATCAACGTGGGAAGGCTCGCGGCATGAGCGAATTAGATCTCTCCACCCCTTATGCCACCTGGGTATACCTCAACCGCGTGGTAGAAGACCCTTCCGCTGCTTTGCAGGCCCTGCTTACGCAGTATCCGGCTGAGGAAATCGCCCATGGAATTTACCATCGTGCCGATTGGATAGGACCGCTGCTTGCGCGCACGGCCTCCCGTTATGATTGGCTGCGTCAAGCGGAGGATATGGCAGCAGCCGAACGCGTTGGGGCTCGGCTCATCACGGCAGAAAGCCCAGAATGGCCAACGGAGGAGTTTGATTCCGCATTCGGCTTTTATCAAAACAGCGGGGAAGCCCCAGCTACCTTTGATGACCAAGCACTGCCGCCGCACAGCCTCTGGGTGCGTGGCGCCCCTGTGAAGCAGGAGGTTGCTCAGGCTGTAGCGATTGTTGGCACTCGCGCCATTTCTCGCTATGGCTGGCAGGCAACCCAAAACGTAGTGTCCGGATTGGTTCAACACGAATGGACTCCTATATCTGGCGGCGCCCTAGGCGTTGATACCGTGGCGCATGAAACTGCTTTGCACAACAACGGGCACACGGTAGCTATAGCGGCGTGCGGCATCGATAGGGACTATCCGGCTCGCAATGCCAATCTATTTGCCAAGATCGCGGATAACGGGTGCGTTATTTCTGAATTCGCACCGGAAACCGCACCGAAGCGACACCGGTTCCTAACGCGCAATCGTTTAGTTGCAGCACTCAGTCAAGGCACCGTAGTTATGGAGGCGGCTTTTCGATCCGGCGCACTTAATACTCTCAACTGGGCAGAAGCGCTAGGACGCGTGGCCATGGCTGTACCGGGGCCGATAACCACTAGCGGCTCGTTGGGCTGTCACCAGCGCATTCAGGAAGGCCGTGCACAGTTGGTCACCAGCGCCGATGAAATTCGCGCCTTAGTCAGCCGCGCCGGGGAAGTAGATCCAGGTGCACAATATGAAATCAATTTTGCGGCAACAATGACACAACGTCTCTCCCGCAATGAGTTGCGAGTCTTTGATGCAACACCGCCGCCAGGCCAAGAAAAAGCTACGGCAGAGGACATTGCCCGCGAAGCGGGATTTCGTCTGCCGTTGACAGTTCACCTTTTATTGGCGTTAGAGAAGATGTGTGTCGTTGTCCGCCACGGCAATACCTGGGCGCGCCGGGAAACGGAATAGATAGCCCCAGTGAAAGGCGAGTACACTGCTGTGACATGAGTGAAGATGGAGTTTCCGCGAAGGCGCCGGATATTCAGGAGCAGATGGCTGAGGTTATCGAAGACTTCGCGGATTTCCAACTGCACGTGAAAGGCCGTGCGGAGGCAACGGTACGTGGGTATCGCTCAGATCTGCGCGACCTTGCTCGCAGCGTTCCTACCTTTGCGGAATTTAACCTCAACAACCTGCGCCAATGGCTGGCAGAGGCCGTAGCGGAAGGAAAGTCGCGCTCCACCTTGGCGCGGCGCACCGCAGCGGTCAAAGGATTTTCCACTTGGGCAGTGCGCGAAGGGCACCTCGAGCGAGATGTAGCCGCACGGCTAGTCACGCCCAAGGTAGGCCGCCACCTACCGACGGTTCTATCCCCCGAGCAGGCCGGTGAGCTCATGGGCAATGCGGTTTCTGCAGACGAAGCTCACTTCCTGCGCGATAGTGCCATCTTGGAGTTGCTGTATGCCTCCGGGATGCGCGTGGCCGAGCTGGTGCGCCTAGACCTGAGCGATATTGATTTTCATCGCGGCACCTTGCACGTAACCGGTAAGGGAGATAAGCAGCGCGTGGTGCCTTTTGGTCATGCGGCGGACGACGCCTTGCGGCAGTGGATAGAAAAGGGCCGTGGACAACTCGCTGAGGAAGGAACTAAAGCCGTATTCGTAGGCAGCAGGGGAGGTCGCATTGACCAGCGCCAGGTGCGGCGCATTGTGGATAGGGCCGCCAAAGTTAGCGGTGCACAAGGGCTTACCCCGCACGGAGTGCGGCACTCGGCTGCCACCCACCTCCTAGAAGGCGGGGCAGATTTGCGCGTTGTGCAAGAACTATTGGGGCATTCCTCGCTTAATACCACGCAGATCTATACCCACGTATCTGCGCAAAGATTGCAACGCGTATATAACCAGGCGCATCCTCGAGCTTAAAGCGGTTTGAGGCGTATCACTGGCATATCCAGCAAGGTTAAAGGATCGATATAGGTATCTTTTGCAATGAGGGCGCCCCAGTGCAGGCCGGGATAGCCATCGACGGGATTGCCCAAGCGGCCAATGACTTGTCCTTCGCGAACCTCTTGGCCTTGTTTTACGGCGCCGTGTACGGGCTGATAAGTCGTCCTTACCCCGTCCGCATGGGTGATGGAAACAACCGGCTTTCCTGCCACCGTGCCGACAAACGCGACAACGCCATCTTCAGCGGCTACCACCGGAGAACCCACGGCAAGGGCCATGTCTACACCGCGGTGGCCGGGACTCCACTTTTGCTCGGGAGCTTCAAACCCGCGCAAAACCCGCGCCGGGTTTGGCTTACCCGAGGCAGGATCAACGTAGGACGTGGCCGGTGGGCAGCACAGTAGTAGGAGGGAAGAAACGACGAGGAAGGCAGTGGTGGTGAAGGTGGGGCGTCGGAAAGCGAGCTTTGAAAAAGACACAGAAAAATGGCTCATGGGAAAAGCATTAACCAGAGGTGAGCTGTCAGAAAGCCCTTGCCTGTGGGGCTGTGGATTACGAGTAGCGGATGGTCCAATTGGGGTGAATGTGGCGCATGATGCTTAGCAGCTTCGACCCTAGTGTGAATATGTTGTATTCGGTTTGGAAAAACCAGCGTAGAGGGATTATTCTTTGAGGCAGCAGTGTGTCCACCGTGTGGAGGCATTGACTACGCGCGGCGAAGTTGTCGCTTCCTGCTGGAAGGAAGAGACAGCCTGGTGGCTGACGTGGTCCTTGGAAACAAGGTGTCAGCGGGGCCTTCGTTGCTAGGGTGCGGAATAAAACACCGCACAATTGGAAAACCGAAAGACAAGATAAAAGAAAGCGAGCGAATCATGGCAGTTGTAACCATGCGCGAGCTCCTCGACGCTGGTGTGCACTTTGGCCACCAGACCCGTCGCTGGAATCCGAAGATGCGTCGTTTCATCTTCACTGACCGTAACGGCATCTACATCATCGACCTGCAGCAGACGCTGACCTACATTGACGAGGCTTATGAGTTCGTCAAGGAAACCGTTGCACACGGCGGCACCATCCTGTTCGTTGGTACCAAGAAGCAGGCTCAGGAAGCAGTTGCTGAGGAAGCAACCCGCGTCGGTATGCCTTACGTAAACCACCGCTGGTTGGGCGGCATGCTCACCAACTTCCAGACCGTGTCCAAGCGTCTGAAGCGCATGAAGGAGCTTCAGGCAATGGACGAGCGTGAGGACGGCTACAAGGGCCGCACCAAGAAGGAAGTTCTCATGCTCAACCGTGAGCGCGCCAAGCTCGAGCGCGTTCTGGGCGGCATCTCCGATATGGCTAAGACCCCGTCCGCTCTGTGGATTGTTGATACCAACAAGGAGCACATCGCGGTCAAGGAAGCTCACAAGCTGAACATCCCAGTTGTTGCCATCTTGGACACCAACTGCGACCCGGACGACGTTGACTTCCCGATTCCGGGCAACGACGACGCCATCCGTTCCACCAAGCTGCTCTCCGGCATCGTTGCCTCCGCTGTAGAGGAAGGCAAGAAGGCTCGTGAGGAGCGTCAGCTGGCTGCAGCCAAGGAAGCTGCCGGCGACTCTGCTGAAAAGGAAAAGCGTGACGCTGAGGCGGCTGCCGCAGCTTCCGATCCGGCTTCCGCAGAAAAGTCTGAGGAAGCATCCGCAGACAAGGCCGAGAAGTAATCGTACTTTCTTGGTAGGAACCTTCCTTACCTGCGTTTAACTGAATACCCCACGCACTTTTGGTGTGGGGCAGCAAGGGAGTAATACCTGCCCAAGGCTGTTTACCAACCCCCGCCACCGTGCTCAAACGGCGGCGGGGGTTGGTTTTATCTATGCTGGGTGCTGCTGAAGCCAGCTCCACCTTCATGCATAGGTGAGAAAAGGGGTGGTTTCTGCCACCCTAAAGCGGCGCGATTTCACCGCGTCGACTACGCTGTTTGAACGAACACTGTTTGATTTTCAAGGAGGATCGCCCCAACTATGGCGAACTACACTGCTGCAGACGTCAAGGCACTGCGCGAAGCTACCGGCTCCGGCATGCTCGATTGCAAGAAGGCTCTGGAAGAGTCCAACGGCGACTACGATAAGGCCGTTGAGTACCTGCGCATCAAGGGCGCTAAGAACGTCTCCAAGCGCGCTGACCGCGAGGCAACCGAAGGCCTGATTGCTGTTTCTGGCAACACTATGGTCGAGATCAACTGTGAGACCGACTTCGTTGCTAAGAACGAGGCTTTCAAGACCTTCGCAGCCAAGATTGCTGACGCTGCCGCTGAGGCCAAGGCAAACTCCGCAGACGAACTCAACAACATTGAGATCGACGGCAAGAAGGTTTCCGAGGTAGTGGACGAGGAGTCCGCTAAGACCGGTGAGAAGCTGCAGGCACGCCGTGCAGTTACCGTAGAGGGTGACAACATTGCTGTTTACCTGCACCAGCGTTCCGCTGATCTGCCGCCGGCAGTGGGCGTTCTGGTTTCCTACGAGGGCAACGAGGAAGGCGCTCACGCTGCCGCCCTGCAGATTGCTGCAATGAACGCTGAGTACCTCACCCGCGAAGACGTTCCTGCAGAGATCGTCGAAAAGGAGCGCGAGATCGCTGAGGCCACTACTCGTGAGGAGGGCAAGCCGGAGGCAGCCCTGCCGAAGATCGTGGAAGGCCGCCTGAACGGCTTCTTCAAGTCCATCGTTCTGCTGGAGCAGGCTTCCTTGTCTGATAACAAGAAGACCGTAAAGCAGGTTGCGGAAGAGGCTGGCACCACCATCACTGGCTTCGTTCGCTACGAGGTTGGCGCTTAAGCACGCTCTCGCTTTTAAAACCTAGCCCACAAAGGACCGTCCTTTGTGGGCTTTGTTGTGCGCTAATGGGGTGACCGGCGCGAGGTTCTCTTTTCTCTAGGTGCCTTTTTGGTGCCTAGCTTAAACCCACCGGGCTGCATCGGCAGGTGGTGTGAGGATGCGAAAGATATATGGGTAAGATGGGGCGGAGATTGAAACTGCCCCGCGTTAAGGAGACGAAGTAGGCGTGACTGCTGCAGATATTAAGCGAACCGGATATAAGCGAGTAATGCTGAAGCTGGGCGGTGAGATGTTCGGCGGCGGTAAGGTCGGTATCGATCCGGATGTGGTTGAAAACGTTGCCCGCCAAATCGCCGAGGTCTCCCGCCAAGGAATCGAGATTGCAGTGGTGATTGGCGGCGGAAACTTCTTCCGCGGCGCGGAGCTATCCCAGCGCGGTATGGACCGGGCACGCTCGGATTACATGGGCATGCTCGGCACGGTAATGAATTCCCTCGCACTGCAGGATTTCCTCAAGCAGCAAGGTGTTGATTGCCGCGTACAGACCTCCATCAACATGGCGCAGATTGCTGAGCCGTACCTGCCGCTGCGTGCGGACCGCCATTTGGAAAAGGGTCGCGTAGTTATCTTCGGCGCTGGCATGGGTATGCCGTACTTCTCCACGGATACCACCGCCGCGCAGCGCGCCTTGGAAATTGGCGCCGAGGTTCTGTTCCTGGCTAAGGCAGTCGACGGCGTCTACTCGGATGACCCGCGCACCAATCCGGATGCAGAGTTGTACTCCGAAATTACCCCGCGTGAGGTCATTGAAAAGGGCCTAAAGGTGGCAGATGCAACGGCCTTTAGCCTGTGCATGGACAATGATATGCCGATTTTGGTCTTTAACCTGCTGGAGGAGGGCAATATTGCCCGCGCAGCTGGCGGTGAAGTTATCGGCACGCTGGTGCAGTCCTAATACTGTAGCGGCTGCGAACCTGCTACCTTTTTATACAGCCACCTCTATTCGTTTAAGGATGATTTAGCCTCATGATCGATGAGATTCAGCTCGAAGCAGAAGAGCACATGACCGCTTCCGTCGAGCACACCCGCGAGCAGCTGGTGACCATTCGTACCGGCCGCGCGAACCCCGCCATGTTCAACGGCTTGGTAGCCGAATACTACGGTGTTCCCACCCCGATTACCCAAATGGCTACCATATCCGTACCAGAGCCGCGCATGCTGCTCATCAAGCCTTATGAGCAGTCCATGATCCATGAGATTGAAAATTCCATCCGCAACTCGGATTTGGGCGTCAATCCCACCAACGATGGTCAGGTTCTGCGCGTGACTGTCCCGCAGTTGACGGAGGAACGCCGTAAAGAAATGGTGAAGCTGGCTAAGAGCAAGGGTGAGGATGGCAAGATCGCTATCCGTAATATTCGCCGCAAGGCCATGGAGCAGTTGAAGAAGCTGCAAAAGGACGGCGATGCCGGCGAGGACGAAGTCATCGCAGCAGAAAAGGAAATGGAAAAGATTACCTCCGGCTACATCGAGCAGGTAGACAGCTTGGTAGAGAATAAGGAAAACGAGCTGATGGAGGTCTAGGACCTCCGCTTTGTTGCCGCCGTGCCTGTCTCCTCGGCCGGCGGCGCTTTTTCTGTTCCAAGGCCCGCCGCTCCCACAAACGGGGCAGAGCCGGCGGAACTGAGCATGTTAGCCGGGGAATCACACAAGACAGCGAAAGGAGCCGGTCACGGTGAGTGACGCCATAAACCGCCGATTGCCACAGCCAAAGAATGGTGCAGGCCGCGACTTGCCGGCCGCTATCGGTGTTGGCGTGGGGCTCGGCGTTCTTGTGGTGCTTGCCGTGTGGGCTGGTCCGCTGGCTTGGTATGCGGTCGTAGCGCTTGCAGTAGGCGTTGCGATGTGGGAGGTCCTCAGCCGCCTGCGGGAGCATTCCTACTATGTTCCGCGTACGCTGCTTATTATTCTGGGCCAAGCCATGGTGTGGATCTCATGGCCCCTGGGTGCGCCAGGCCTGGTAGCGGTCTATGTCACTGCGGTGCTGGCACTTATGTTTGGCCGCCTTTTCCATAATGGCCGTCATCGTCCGCCTATCAACTACCTGCGTGATATGTCCGTCGGTATTTTTGTGCTGACGTGGATTCCCCTTTTTGCCACCTTCGCAGCTATGTTGTCGCTAGTGTCGACTCCATTTTCCAGTGGGGCTGCCTCCATCGTCGTCTTTATGCTGTGCGTTGTGGCTTCCGATACCGGCGGATATGTTGCGGGCGTGATGTTTGGTTCGCACCCCATGGCACCTGCGGTGAGCCCTAAAAAATCGTGGGAGGGGTTTTGTGGGTCCATCATCTTCGGCGTGGTGACCGGTGCGCTCACGGTGAAATTTCTGCTCCATCACGATGCCTGGGTGGGTGGCCTGATGGGGCTCGGTCTAGTTATCTGTGCCACCTTGGGAGACTTGGTGGAATCCCAATTTAAGCGCGAGCTGGGTATTAAAGACATGTCGGCATTATTGCCCGGCCACGGCGGCCTCATGGACCGTTTGGATGGCATGCTACCTTCTGCCATGGTCACCTGGGTAGCGATTAGCTTCCTGTCTACGTTTACACCATAGGAACATCAGACAAACAAAAGCCGCCTCTCCCGTATAAACTGCCCGAAAAAGACGGCAGAACAGGGGAGAGGCGGCTTTTATATAGATTTATACCTGCTGCGCTTGCTTGCGTAGCTGGCGACGCAACTCAAACATGCGCCAGCCACCGACTAGCGCCATGATGAGTGCGCCGCCGATAGCAAAAATGAGGAAAGCAATTCCGGCGGGGAACTCGCCAGACCAGCCCAGGAAGTTCATGGGAACCTCGTGCTGGTTTTGCATGATGAACACAATGAGGACAATCAGCAGCAGGAATCCTACGATAAGCGCCATCCACGTGCTGGCCGCGAAAGATCCCTTCGCCTTGCCAGAGGGCTGGGTGGAGTGAGAAGTAGAGTCAGAAACGGCTGGTTCTAGGTCAGAACTAGTCTCCGGTTCAGAAGCGTTCAGCTCCGCCGAGGAGAGGTCTGCGTCGGAAGAAGAAAAATCATCTGCAGGATAATTTGGATTTGTCATGTATCCATTATTTCTTTAATCCTGTCGATTATGCCACTTGGCACGGCCTCCAATTGGAAAATCCCACGCAGACCGTGGAAAGATGGGCAATATTATGGCTCAACCAGTGAAACTTAACTTTTCCGCCCCGCGCCGCGGATTGCCTCCTAAGCATTTTGCGGACCTGACCGAAGACGAGCGCATTGACAAGCTCGCAGAAATTGGCCTACCTAAATTCCGTGCGAAGCAGCTGGCTAAGCACTATTACGAGCACTACACCGACAACGTCGAGGATATGACCGATATCCCCGCCGGCAAGCGCGAAGCAGTCAAGGAAGCCTTCTTCCCTGAGCTGATGAAACCCATCCGGACCACCTCCACGGACGACGGCGAGACCACTAAGTCCCTGTGGCGGTTGCACGACGGCACGCTACTGGAATCAGTGCTGATGCGCTACCCAGGTCGCGCTACTTTGTGTATTTCTTCCCAGGCAGGGTGCGGCATGGCCTGCCCGTTCTGCGCTACTGGCCAGGGCGGCCTTGATCGTAACTTGTCCACGGGCGAGATTGTCGAGCAATTCCGCCACGCTGCGTCCGCCATGGCTGCAGAAGGTGGGCGTTTGTCCAACGTTGTCTTTATGGGCATGGGTGAGCCGCTGGCCAACTATAAGCGCGTGGTCCAGGCCGTACGTCAGATTACTGGCCAGGATGGTACGGGTTTTGGCCTTTCCCAGCGCAACGTGACCGTCTCCACCGTGGGCTTGGCTCCGGCAATTCGCAAGCTTGCGGACGAAGACTTGGCCTGCACTCTGGCCGTTTCCTTGCACACTCCGGACGATGAGCTGCGTGACGGTCTAGTGCCGGTCAACAACCGGTGGTCTGTTGATGAGGTGCTGGATGCCGCGCGCTACTATGCGGATAAGTCCGCCCGCCGCGTGTCCATTGAGTACGCCCTGATTCGCGATAAGAATGACCAGGATTTCCGCGCCGATATGCTGGGGCGCAAGCTGCACCAGAAGTTGGGCTCCAAGGTCCACGTTAATGTTATTCCGCTGAACCCCACGCCGGGCTCAGAGTGGGATGCGGCCCCGCAAGACCGCCAGGACGAGTTCGTGCGTCGCGTGCAAGCCCAAGGCGTTCCCTGCACGGTGCGCGATACAAAGGGCGATGAGATTGCGGCGGCTTGTGGTCAGCTTGCAGCGGATGAGCGGGAAGATAAGTCAGCCTAACTGATAAGATTGGCGGACATGATTGTTCCGAATTATCCGCCACTTGCAGATGATCCGACCACGCAGGCCTTTGCCGTGCGCGGTCTGAACAAAATTTTCGCTGGACGCCCCGTGGTGTCGAATTTGAGCCTCGACATCCCGCGGGGCTCTATTTATGGCATCGTTGGCCCCAATGGCGCGGGCAAAACCACCATGTTGACCATGGCGTGTGGCCTCCTGCGCCCAAATAGCGGCGAGGCCTTTATCGCCGGGCACAATACCTGGCAGGAGCCACTGCCAGCCAAGGCGGCCATGGGCCTGCTTGTCGACGGCGCTCCGGTCTTCGACCGTTTATCGGGCCCAGAGTACTTGTTCTATCTCGGCGCATTGCGCCGCATGAATCAAGCCGAAGTCGAGCACCGCAGCGCACAGCTTTTGGATGCCTTGCAGCTTGCCGACGCCGCCGATAAACCCATCGCGGACTACTCCGCCGGCATGACTAAAAAGATACTTCTGGCGGGCGCGCTCCTGCATAACCCAGAGGTCGTGATACTAGATGAGCCCCTAGAGGCAGTGGATCCCGTTTCGGGGCAGCTTATTCAAGAGATCCTGCGCGCCTATGTCGCCCGCGGAGGCACAGTAATCCTGTCTTCACATGTTATGCAATTAGTGGAAGGCTTATGCGATCACGTAGCCATCATCGCCGGTGGCCAGGTGCTCTCCGCCGGCCACGTGGAAGATGTGCGCCAAGGCGGCAGCCTGACGGATGCCTTCATTCACTTCGCCGGCGGAAGTGAATTTGATGCGGACTCTTTCGAGTGGTTGCGCAGCGAAGGCAGCACAACGCAGCGCGGGGAAGGGGAGTTGTAGACGCAATGACTTCGACGCTTCTCAAGCTGCACCGCACACTATGGGTGCGAAGCCTTAAAGCGAATGCTGCAGCGGTTATGATCCCGATCTGCCTTTTGCTCTATGGACTCATCGGGCTAGCATCGCTCGCCGCTCTTGCTGCGGCAGATATTTCCACCGGAACTGGGAACGTGCAAGCCTTAACCGTGGCCCCTGGTCTTGGCACGCTGGCTTTCATCGTTATCACCCTCATCATGCCCAGCGGAGAGAACCAGCTATCTGCCCGCGAGCTTTCCGCGTTTCCGCTGCGGCTGAAAGACATCACACCGGCACTCGCTATCGCCTCGGTGCTTAATCTGCGTGCCCCGGTCTCAGTCTTGCTGTCCATTGCTTATGCGGTGGCCGGAAGCGTGATCCTGGCGGCAAACGGGAAGGCATTGTTCATCTTGCCTTTCTGTCTAGGAATGCTTTTCGCCCTTGTACTGACGCTGGTGCTGGTGGATCTTGCGGTTCATGTCGGGTCAACTGTCGCGGAGCTTAGTTCCACGAAGCTTAAGGCCTTGGGCTCGGTGGCGGTGTTCGTGCTTATCTTCGGCTCGACTAAACTTTCTTCCCTCGCGGGCTCTGACTTCCCTTTGGGAACGGTAGGTGAAGGATTAGCGTGGACGCCTGTTGGAGCACCGGTGGGTTGGGCGCTTGCGCTTGCTCAGGGCGAAATGGTGGAAGCCTGCGCACAATTTCTCATCGCCGTAGTAACGCTGGGCGTAGCTGTGTGGGCGTGGCATCAATTGCTGCGGCGGCAATTCGAGCACCGTACGGTTTCCCCGTCGGCACGCAATCACCGTGAGAAGTCCAAGGGGATAAGCCGCTTTTCCCTTGGTTCCTTTTCCTATAGCAGCCCTGCTGCCATGGAATTTACGCGCTCGCTGCGCTATATTTTCCGTGACTCCCGCCTTATTGGCAGCATTATCATGCAGCCAATTCTGGCAGTCGTCTTGATTATCCAGGGCTTTGCTACTGACTCCGATTTATCTTCAGTAGGTTTGTTATTCCTCGGGCTGATAGGCGGAATCGTCGCCACCAATGATTTTGGTTATGACGGTCCAAGCCTGTGGGTAAAGATGGCCGCCCCAGTTCGTCCGCGCACGCTGCTCTACGCGCGGCACTGGGCGCACGTGGTGCTTTCAGCCATAATTGTTGTGCTCACGGCGATGCTGCTTTTTGCGCTAAGTGCGGATAAAGCTCTCACTGCCTGTTTGGTGGTTGCTGCCCTGGGAATCTTCATTTCTTCCGCCGGATTGTCATTGCTGCTCACCACCTTTAATCCCTTTGCCACCGCGCGGCCTGGCGGGAATATGTGGGCGGATAAATCCGGCTACTCGGCTAGCGCCTTCTTAAGCGCTATTTTGAGTTTGTTTATTGGCTGGACGCCCATCATCCCAGGCGTCATCCCAATGGCTATCGGCTACGGCTCGAACATGGTGCTGGTCGCGCTGGGGTTTGTACTCGTCATAGCCGTGCCTGTTGCGTGTTATGTCCTCGCACTGCGGGTCAGTGGCAAGCGCGTCGATAACACCCTGCCCGAGATCTACGCCAAGGTGGGCCACTGGGTGTCTTAAAACTCGGGCGCTTCTTAGCAAGTATCGCCCACACCGCGCTCTTGCTAAGGGTGGGTGTGGGCAGGGCAGCACCCAGCAGAGTGAGCGCTGAGTAAGGGGAGAGGCGTCGGCAAGCGGAGGCAAAAAGAAACCGCCGACCTTCGCGGGGAAGGGCGGCGGTAGCTAAAGTGTGCTGAAAGCTTAGAGCGCGTGCTTGCTGGAGGAAACCGGGGTGGCGTTGTTAGTGCCTGGCTCAACGCGCAGGTGAGAAACGCGGGAAGGCTCGATATTCAGCGCGCGCAGCTGGGAATCGCTCAGCTCGGCGTACACACCGGTGTTGGTCTTTTGGTCGTAGACCCAGTCTGGCTCCTGGTGGCCCACCGGCTGGTTGCGGGCGGTCACGGTGCGCACCTGGTGCAGCTTAGGCTGGAAAGCATGAATGAGCAGGCCGATTACCAGCAGGACAGTCAGTACGACGAGCCAGACAGTCTCAACGTGGCCCTTGTGATTACCAAAGTGGTAGGCGATCAAGAAGAGAACGGAAATCCAACCGGCGATCTGCACGCCCGAGCGGCTGATGCGGGACCAACCGAATCCTGCGGATGGGACGTCCTCAGTAGAAACACCGTCATATACCTGCGGTACCGGCTTGTGGGAAGACACTTGCTCTCCTTCGCTTCTGCGTATGCCCGTCTGCGCGATGGGCGTGCGGGCACACCAATGCCATTTGTCTGCTACACATTCTAAATCATCGCGCCTTAGATGGCGATTAAACACCCCCGCCGCAGTACTGGTTACCTGCCATGCCCGCCCCGTGGTGATGGGCGCTAGGGTGGAAGGGTGACTACACAGCGAATACTCATTCTTGGTTCCACCGGTTCAATCGGCACGCAGGCTCTGGAAGTTATTGCGGATAATCCCGATAAATTCGAGGTAGTGGGAATCGCGGCGGGCGGCTCCAACCCGCAGCTCATCATTGAACAGGCTCGTCGCCTCAACCTTTCGTTTGACCACGTTGCAGTGGCTAAAGAGGATGCTGCTGCCGAGGTTTCCGCTGCCTTAGGCGGTTCGGTATTAAGTGGCGCCGATGCTGCAGAGAACCTAGTGCGTTCGACTCCGGCCGATACTGTGCTCAATGCTCTAGTGGGATCCCTCGGCCTTAAAGCCACTCTAGCGACGCTGGAGATGGGGGAGTACTTGGCCTTGGCCAATAAGGAATCCCTCGTCGCCGGTGGCACGCTCGTCACCCAGGCCGCGCGCCCTGGTCAAATCATTCCCGTCGATTCGGAACATTCCGCCATGGCGCAGTGTCTGCGCGCCGGCGAGGAAGGGGAGCTGGATAAGCTTGTTCTTACCGCCTCAGGCGGTCCCTTCCGTGGTTGGTCGCGCGAAGAGATGTGGGACGTGACCCCAGAGCAGGCGGCCCAGCACCCGACCTGGTCTATGGGCCAGATGAATACCCTCAATTCAGCAACGCTCATGAATAAAGGTCTGGAGCTCATTGAGGCGACGCTGCTCTTTGACATCGACCCTGAGCGTATCGATGTCACCGTGCATCCACAGTCCATTATTCACTCTATGGCTACTTTCAAAGATGGCTGCACCATCGCCCAAGTTTCGCCGCCGTCGATGAAGCTGCCGATTTCGCTGGCGCTGAATTGGCCGCACCGCGTGCCGGGTGCGCAGCCTTCCTTAGATTTTGCGCAGGCGCATGAGTGGCGCTTTGAGCCGCTTGACGATGCCGCCTTTCCCGCCGTCGATCTCGCCCGGCGCGCCGCGGCCGAGGGAACGGGGGTCATTTATAACGCGGCCAATGAGGAAGCGGCGGCCGCATTTTTATCCAGGCGTATCCATTTTCCAGAAATCGTGGACGTAGTGGGCAAGGTCCTTGATTCCGCTTCTGAGTTTGCTGGTGTAGTCTCTAGCCTCGATGAAATCCTCGCAGTAGAAGGCGAGGCGCGCAGGCGCGCGAACGCGCTGATTGATTCGCTGGCTGATTAGAAAGCTTTTCACACCATGGCAAATTTGCTGGGCATTGTGTTTTTCGCCCTTGGCATCGGGCTTACCGTAGCGCTGCATGAAGCAGGCCATATGCTTAGCGCGCGTGCCTTTGGTATGCGCGTGCGCCGCTACTTTATCGGTTTTGGTCCGCGCGTATTTTCCTTCCGGAAGGGGCACACTGAATACGGGCTGGCGGCCTTCCCTGTGGGCGGCTTTTGCGATATCGCCGGAATGACTGCCCAGGATGAATTCCTCACCGAGGACGAAGAACCCCACGCCATGTATAAAAAGCCATGGTGGCAGCGCATTATTGTGATGGCCGGCGGTATTGTCGTCAACCTGATTTTGGGCTTTGTCATTCTCTATTTTGTCGCGATGACGGCTGGCCTGCCCAACCCGGATGCCGATGTGCGCCCCCGCGTAGGCGAGGTGACCTGCTCGGCCAATCAGAAGCCGAACCAAGAGCTGGAAAAGTGTACGGGTCCAGGCCCCGCCGGAAAGGCCGGTGTGCGGGAGGGCGATATCATCGTCGCCTTCGAGGGCCAGAAGATAGACTCTTTTACCCAGCTGCGCGATGAGGTAATGCAGCGTCCTGGTGACACCATCACGCTGACAGTTGAGCGCGATGGAAAAGATAAAGACATCCCAGTCCACCTGGATACCGTTAAGCGGCTCAATAAGGACGGAGAACTTATAGATGCCGGCTCTATCGGGTTGAGCAATCAGCTTATCGACGTCGTCGAAAAGCACGGCCCTGTTGACGCGCTACCAGCAACGTGGCGGTTTAGTACCTACTCGTTGGAAGCAACGGTAGATGGCCTCAAGCAATTTCCTGGCAAGGTGCCGGGCGTGGTGGCCTCCATCTTTGGTCACGAACGCGAAGCTGACGGCCCGATGTCCGTTGTCGGCGCTTCCCGTGTGGGCGGCGAATTGGCGGAGCGTTCCCTGTGGTCGATGTTCTTTATGATGCTGGCAACGCTGAACTTCTTCCTCGCTCTATTTAACCTAGTTCCGCTGCCGCCTTTCGACGGCGGGCATATCGCCGTCATCATCTATGAAAAGCTGCGCGATGGCATCCGCAAGCTCGCGGGCAAGCCGGCCTTGGGCCCGGCCGATTACACCAAGTTGATGCCGGTGACCTATGTGATGGCCGCACTGCTGATGGGCGTCGGCGTCATCGTTATCGTCGCCGATGTAGTTAACCCTATCCGGCTATTTGGTTAGCAGCCGTGTCCCCACAGCGCGCACTTCAGGCATAAAGCAAGCAGTGCTAGAGTGGGGGCGTTAATCACCCACCTTATAAATTTCTGTGCTTCAACAAGGAGAATTCATGTCGACCCCCATCGGTCTAGGAATCCCAGACGGCCCGCCACCAGTACTGCACCCGCGCCGTAAGACTCGGCAGTTGCAGGTGGGCCCGGTCGGTGTCGGCTCTGACTCACCAATTTCGGTGCAGTCGATGACCAATACGAAGACGCACGACATCAATGGCACACTGCAGCAGATTGCGCAGCTGACCGCTTCCGGCTGCGATATCGTGCGTGTGGCTTGTCCTAAGCCCATCGATGCGGAAGCACTTCCGGCCATTGCTAAGAAGTCGCCCATCCCGGTGATTGCGGATATCCACTTCCAGCCTAAGTACATCTTCCAAGCCATCGATGCCGGCTGTGCCGCCATCCGTGTTAACCCGGGCAATATCCGCGAGTTCGACGGCCGCGTGAAAGAAGTCGCCAAGGCTGCAGGCGACGCCGGCATTCCTATCCGCATCGGCGTTAATGGTGGTTCTTTGGATAAGCGCCTGCTGGAAAAGTACGGCAAAGCCACCCCGGAGGCACTCGTCGAGTCCGCCATTTGGGAAGCTGGCCTGTTTGAGGAGCACGGCTACGGCGATATCGCTATTTCCGTCAAGCACTCCGACCCTGTCCTGATGGTGGAGGCGTACCGCCAGCTGGCGGAAAAGACTGACTATCCGTTGCACTTGGGTGTGACCGAGGCAGGCCCGAAGTTCATGGGAACCATCAAGTCCTCGGTTGCCTTCGGCGCGCTACTGGCAGAGGGCATTGGCGATACCATTCGCGTGTCCTTGTCCGCGCCGCCAGTAGAGGAGATCAAGGTAGGCGACCAGATCTTGCAGTCGCTCAATTTGCGCCCGCGCAAGTTGGAGATCGTGTCCTGCCCTTCCTGCGGCCGCGCTCAGGTGGACGTCTACAAGCTGGCAGAGGAAGTTACCGCTGGGTTGGAGGGCATGGAGTTCCCGCTGCGCGTTGCCGTTATGGGTTGCGTTGTCAACGGTCCGGGCGAGGCACGCGATGCTGACCTCGGCGTTGCTTCCGGCAATGGTAAGGGTCAGATCTTTGTCAAGGGTGAGGTCGTTCGCACCGTGCCGGAAGACAAGATTGTGGAAACCCTCATTGAAGAAGCCATGCGCATTGCCGATGAGCAGGGCATGGAGGCCGTGGAAGGCGCTAAGGCTGAGGTTCGCGTAACCCAGTAATCCACCCACATTAAGTAGACTGCCCCGCACTTCGGTGTGGGGCAGTCTTTTTAAGCTCTTGCGCTGCTAGAGTGCCAAGACATGAAGAAGTTGGTCGCGCTGGTTGCAACTATCACGCTCGCTTCCACCAGCGTGGTTGCTTGTACCCCGAAGCCGGTATCTGCAGAACCGGTGGCGGAGGAATTCCTCGAAGGGATGGAATCTCGCAATAACGACGGTTTGGCCGCGCTTACCGATTCCCCCTCTGACGCCACCGCTGCCCTGGACGCCACCTACTCCGGCCTGCAGGCCGAGGGGCTCGACATTGAGCTAGAAGGTGTCGACCAAGACGAGAACCTCGCTACGGCGAACTACAAGGTCACCTGGGATCTGCCCAAGGATCGCACCTTGAGCTATGACGCGCAGATGACGCTTACTAAGACCGAGGATGAGTGGACGGTGCGCTGGAAGCCGAGCCTTATCCACCCAGACTTGGGCGCAAACCAGCACTTGGAACTGCGCGCATTGGAGGCAAAGCGTGCCAGCGTGGTCTCTTCCAATGGAGTGGAATTGATGAGCCCAGGGCTGAACTACCGGCTGGTGGTAGATACCAGTTCCTTGGAGGATGTGCGCCCTACCGCAGCAAAGATTAGCGGTGCGTTGGCAGCTGCCCATCGCCAGGATGATTCAATTGCAGAGATTGATGCCAAGGATTTGGCCAAGAAATTGGAGGATGCGGATGGTTCTTTCTCCGTAACTATGTTCACAGAAGACCAAGCCAAGGCTGTGCGTCCCAAGGTGGAAGGCATGGACGGTGTGCGCCTCAACGAGGAGCCAGCCTTGGTTACCCGCGACCGCGGTCTTGCGCCCGATCTCATGTCGCGCGTGCGTTCTGCGGTCCAAGACGAGGTCGATGGTCAAACTGGCTGGTCCATTTCCGTGGTCAATGAAAATGGTGCGGCACTCTCGGACGTCGAAAAGCATGATCCCAATGCTGCGCCATCGATCAAGGTTGGTCTCGATTACGATGTGCAGCGCGCCGCGCAAGAAGCGGTAAACGAGCGTGCCGATTCGCAGGCAATGCTCGTAGCCATCCGACCTTCCAATGGCGATATTTTGGCCGTAGCGCAAACCGAGAAGGCTGATGAGGACGGCGACGTCGCCCTCCAAGGCCAGTACCCACCCGGTTCTGTTTTCAAAATTCTCACCGCCGCGGCTGGCGTGGACAAACAGGGCCTAAATACCGATACCATCGTTCCGTGCCCGGGCACTATGGATATCTATGGCCGCGTAGTGACCAACTACAATTCCTTTTCTTTGGGCAGTGTTCCGCTTAGCCAAGCCTTCGCGCAGTCCTGTAACACCACCTTTGCGGATATCTCCACCAAGCTCAAGCCTGGTGAGTTGAAGGACATGGGCAAGAAATTCGGCTTCGGCGTTGAGTACGACATCCCCGGGTTGACGACCATCACTGGCTCTATTCCAGACGGAAAGGAGCCATTGGAACGCACTGAATCCGGATATGGTCAGGGCTACGACTTGGCAAGTCCTTTTGGCATGGCCCTTGTTTCTGCCACGGTTGCCAACGGCAAGACGCCTACACCGACGCTTATCGAGGGGCACAAGACCAAAGCATCCGATAAACCGCAGCAGATTCCCAAGCCCGTGCTGGACAATGTCCGTGCCATGATGCGCCAAGTGGTCACCAGCGGTACCGCGCGCAGCATGGCTGCTGGCGGCACCATTTATGGCAAGACCGGTGAGGCGGAAATCAATGAAGGCTCGCACGCCTGGTTTACCGGCTACCGGGAAGAAGATGATATTGCCTTTGCCACCCTCGTGGTTTTGGGTGGCGGCTCCGATGCCTCGGTCAATATCACCAGCAATTTCTTGCAGAAGGTCGATGCCTACCGCTCCGGTCCGCACGAAGGTGCAGCGCCGCCGGCCGAGGGGTAGCGCGGCCACGCTACCCCTATAGTCGCGCTCCCGACCCCGGCTCTCGCCTTTGCGGTGGAGAGGACTACCATGGGAAACCATGAGCAATCGAGGAAAGCTAAAGCCAGGCAAGCCCACTCCGATCCTCACCGTTCCGGAAAGCATTGAGCGCCCAGAGTACGTGTGGAAGGATGAGGTACAAGAGGGCATTGGCGAGCCCTATGTCCAGTCCCCAGAGGTCATTGAGAAGATGCGCGAGGCCTGCAAGATTGCGGCCAACGCCCTCAAGGAGGCTGGAAAGGCCGTTAAGCCGGGTGTAACTACTGATTATGTAGACCGCGTGGCACACGAATACATGTGTGACCACGGCGCTTACCCTTCTACGCTGGGGTACCGTGGCTTCCCTAAGTCCAGCTGCGTATCCCTTAATGAGATTGTCTGCCACGGCATCCCAGACACCACCGTGATTGAAGATGGTGACATCGTCAATATCGATATCACCGCGTATAAGAACGGGGTGCACGGCGATAATAACGCTACCTTCCTTGCCGGCGATGTCTCCGAGGAGCACCGCCTGCTGGTAGAGCGCACGAAAGAGGCCACGATGCGCGGCATTAAGGCTGCAAAGCCTGGCCGTGAGATTAACGTCATCGGTCGAGTTATCGAGTCTTATGCCAAGCGATTTGGTTATAACGTCGTGCGCGACTTTACCGGCCACGGCGTCGGCCCGACTTTCCACAACGGCCTAGTTGTCTTGCACCATGACTCGACCGTCTACCGCGATATCCTCGAGCCGGGTATGACGCTCACCGTCGAGCCGATGATTAATCTTGGCTCGCTGGATTACGAGATCTGGGATGATGACTGGACCGTCCAAAACACGGACGGCAAGTTCACCGCCCAGTTTGAGCACACCCTCGTCATTACCGAGGACGGCAACGAAATCCTTACCATCCCAGACGAAGACTAGAGACTAAAAAGCCAAGGCCGCCTCCACAGCCCAAGGAAGGGAAGTGGTGGCGGCCTTTTGTATTGCTTGCCGACGTCCCGTGCAAGACATCAGCCCCCAGTACGTAGCTGCACATAGCAAACGGGCCCCGTTCCAAGAACGGGGCCCGTGCAAGCCCTAGCTATCTAGAGCCAATCTGTGGCTAATAATTAGCGGCGGAAGATTGGGTCCAGAACGTGAGGGATGTAGCCGTTGTAAACGGCGTAGTTGTAAGCACCGATCAGGGCGCCGATTGCGGAGGTGATGCCCAGAGCAACGGTGCCGTCGCGCCAGATCTCGCCCCAGCGAGGGTTGTTGTCGCCCTTCTTCTCGCCCAGAAGATCGTGGCCGGTTACCTGCTGATCCTTGTCAGCGTTAGCACCGATCTTGGAGGACAATGTCTCGTACTCGCCGTTGTCATCCTTGGTGTCCTTGATGACGGAGGACAGGTTCTCGCCCAAGGAAGCACGATCGTTGGTGGTGTCCTCAGCGGAAGCGACAGCGACGCCGCCGAAAGCGACGGTAGCAGCGGTAGCAGCAGCAACGGCTGCAGTGCGGAAGTTACGCATTGTGAAATTTACCTTTCGGAAGTTTTGATGAAGCCGTAGGGCTGTTGCTTAGAAGGAAGGGCCGTGGTTGATGAAGTTGACGACTGGTCCGATGACGCCGCCCAGAACTGCACCGATGCCACCCAGGATGGTCAGGGAGTACAGAACCTTAGCCCATACCGGCTGCTCGGAGAAGTCCTTGGAAGAGCCGAAGAGCTTGGTGCCGTCAGCTGGCTTCTCGCCTTCAAGCTGGAGGTCCTGGTCAACCTTGTTAGGGAAGCTCTGGCCCTCGTTAGCGGTGGTGGTCTGGGTAGCCTCAGCGGAGGAGGGGCCCTCTGCTGCTACGGCAACGGTGGTGCCGGCGAAAGCAACGGCGAGAGCGGTTGCGCCAGCGATAGCTGCATTGCGGATACGCATATCAAAATTCCTTAAAGGTCGTACTTGCAAGGCTTCCACGTGCTGTCAAGGGGTGAATGCGCCACTTCGACCGGGAGGTAGTTGTGACGCGTTGGACTCCGAAGGATGTTAAGGATGCTGCTGTTGAGCGCGTGGTGGCAGGCGAGGCAGTTAGCCTGGTCGCGCGTGATGTGGGTGTAGGCCCCGAATCGGTTTACGGTTGGTTGAGGGTAAGAGGTGTCGAACCTCCAGGCAGGCGTGCGAGTCGTTTGCGTGATCCGTTTGTCCGTGAGGCTGTTGGGTTGGTGCGTGCAGGTATGTCGATCAGTCAAGCAGCACAGACTGTTGGAATATCGACTGGCTTGCTTCACAGCAGGTTAAAGAAAGCTGGTGTAATCGAAGTGCGGCCTAGACGCGCCCACTTGTCACCTGATAAACGTGCCCAGGCCGTGGAGCGAGTGCTTGCTGGTGAGAGCTGTCAGACAGTGGCTGATGCTATCGGTGTGCATCCTTCTACCGTGTATGGGTGGATAAGGAAGCAGCGGTATGCGAAGTTACGCCGGCAGCGACATCGTCGAACGCCTGATGAGGCGGTGGTGTCTTTGCCAGATACAGGCAAGAAGCTGGGTAAAGATTCTGTTATGCCAGCACCGATGAAAACTCAAGCCGTTGATGGATTTCCTAGCGGCGTATTCGACAAACACGCCTTAGTAGGGCGTGGTCGCAGGCTTACTGTTGAAGACCGTGTTGCTATTGAAGCGGGATGTCGTGTCGGTGATTCGGCACGAGCCATCGCGCAGAAAATAAATAGGCACCACAGTGTCGTCGCTCGTGAAATCACCCGTAATGGTTGGAAGATCGTCGATGAGGACGGCACAGAGCAGCTGCGGTATAACGCCCACAACGCTGCTGTTTCTACTGCTGGTCGGATGGTGCGGCCAAAACTACGCAAGCTCGATGAAAGCCCAACGCTTCGGGGTGTAGTAGTCGATTGCCTTGCCCGCAGGTGGTCACCTGGGCGCATTACTGGG